>NZ_QPMJ01000002.1:1200000-1500000 GCF_003369835.1 Halorussus rarus
CGGCGGCGAGCCGGCGCCGTTCCCGCTGTCGCCGTTCGCGCTCGACAGGTTCGAGTCGCGGAGCCGGGACTTCGAGTTCTTCAGCATCAGCGCGGGCGACTGAGCGAGAGAGATCTCTCACAGCACACTACCAACCATGACAAACGCGAACCGAGACGCGAACGGACGCCCGGAGAACGCCATCTACCGCAGCGCGGACCACCCCGCCGAAGGACAGTCGGTGAGTCGAACGGTGGTCGAGGCCGTCGCGACCCTCGAAGACGCGGACGAAACCGAGCTACCCGCTCTCGCAGCGTTCGTCGACCCCGACGCCCTGAACAGCCTCTTCGGGGCGCGGTTCGACGGACGCCGGCGGGCGGTCGAGGGACGAGTCGAGTTCGAGTACGCCGGCTACCGGGTCGCCGTCGAGTCCGACGGCGCGCTCACCGTCAGTCGAACCCCGGCCGACGAGTAGCGCGCCGGCGGGTCACTCGTGGGGGTGACACCGCTCGATGGCCTCCCAGACCGACTCCTTGCGGCCGAGGAAGGTGATGTGGTCGCCGCTCTGGAGGGTGAAGTTCTCGTCGGGCACCTCGGTCTCGCCGTCCCTGCCGACCAGCGCGATGAGCACGCCGTTCGGGAGCTCGTCGTCGAGCTCCGCGATGGTCTTGCCGACGAGGTCCTCCGCGGTGACCTCGATCTCCTGGACGTCGCCGGTCCGACCGAGCTCGGTCATCCAGTTCGAGAGCGCGGGCCGCTCGATGACGTTGTCGATGGCCCACGCGGTCGCCGACGAGGCGTCGATGGTCCGCACCCCGAGGTCCTCGAAGGCGTCGACGTTGTCGGGGTTGTTGGCCCGCGCGATGATGGTCTCGGCGTCGAACTTCGAGTCGGCCAGCTGGGCGACCAGCAGGTTGGCGTCGTCGTCGCCGGTCGCGGCCACGACGATCTTGGCGTTGTCCGCGCCCGCGCTCCGGAGCACTTCGGTGTCGGTGCCGTCGCCGTGGTGGACGGTGAAGTTCTCGGATCGGGCCATCTGTACCATCTCCTGGTCTCGCTCGATGATGACCACGTTCTCGCCGCGGTCTTCGAGGCGTTCGGCGAGCGACCGGCCCACCTTCCCGCCTCCGATGATGATTACACGCATGGGTATCACGTTCAGGTACTCGGCGATCTGTCGGGCGAACCCGCCCTCGAACACGACCGTCGTCAGGATGACGAGGAAGACGGTCCCGACGAGGACGTTGGCCGCCCCAGGCATGTTGGCGTTCTGCAACTGAACCGCGAACAGGGTGGCGACCGACGCGGGGATGATGCCCCGCGGACCGACCGAGCTCATGAAGATGCGCTCCTCGAACGTGTAGCGGTCGCCGGTCGACGACAGCAGCACGGCCGCCGGTCGGATGATCGCCGCCACGGCCACGACGACCACGAGCCCCTCGGGACCGAGCGCGAGGAGGTCCTCGAACTCGAGCAGGGCCGCCAGCGCGATGAACACGAACGACAGCACCAGCAGGGTGATGTCGCCCTTGAACGCCGCGATGTCCTCCTCGTAGGGGACGTCGAGGTTCCCGAGCAGGATGCCGGCGGTGGCGACCGCCGCGATGCCCGACTCGGTCGCGAGCTCGTTTGCGGCGCCGAAGGCGATGAGCGCGCCGGCCAGCGTGATGAGCCGGGCGTTCTGCGGAGCGTTGGCCGGCGAGAGGTCGACGTAGCGGAGCAGGTACCAGACCACGCCCGCGACGACGATGCCGACCACCACGCCGATTCCGAGCCGGCGCGCGAAGTCGGAGACGATGAAGCCGACCGTCGGCTCCGGCTCCAGCACGACCTCGAAGGCGACCACCGCCAGGATGGCGGCGGTCACGTCGTTGACGACGCCCTCGGTCTCCAGCGCGATTGCCACCCGGTCGCGGACGGGCACCACCTCTAGGATGGGCGTGATGACGGTCGGGCCGGTGGCGACCAGCAGCGCGCCGACGAGCATCGAGACGTCCCACGGCTGGTCGAGCGCGTACTTGACCACGACCGAGGTGCCGACGAGCGCGATGGCTGCGCCGAGGGTGACGAGCTTGAGCGTCGCCGACGGCGCCTCCCGGAGCTTCTCGACGGTGAGGTGGAACGCGCCCTCGAAGACGATGATGGCCACCGAGAGGCCGACGATGGCCGACAGCGCGCCGCCGAACGCCTCGGGAGTGATGAGCTGGAGCCCCTCGGGACCGACGACGATGCCCGACAGGATGAGAAACAGCACGCTGGGCACCTGGAAGCGGTCGGCCAGCACCTGGGCTCCCACGCCGAGGCCGATGATCGCGGCGACGATGGGGACGAGGGATGCGCCACCTTCTGCTGCCACTCTTGTGAGACCTCCGTGTCCGAACCGAATGGGGTAGGGACGTTTAAAATGGTCGAAAACGGTCAGGAGTTGGTGGTTGCGTGGCTTTATCAGCATGGGCTGTGAATGGTCCGGGTCGGAGCCGAAGACATCGGCACCGAGGGGACGCGCACCGGGCCGCGGCAACGCCTTGCCGCGGCCGACAACAGCCCGGCGTCGGACCGGCCCGGAGCCGAAACAACAGCTAATTAACCGCCTCGCGTCCACCGGGGAACCACCGTGGAGTCCGACCGCGCCGCCGTCGACCGCTGGGGCCGCGAGAGCCCGACGTACCGGGCGTTCAGCGAGACCGCCCGCGACCTGCTGGCGACCGACGACCGCTTCCGGGCGGCCCGCTCGGCGTGGGCCGAGTTTTTCGCCGCCAGCCACGGCGACGCGTTCGCCGAGGTGGACGCAGAGAACCCCGAGGACCGGCTGTTCGTCGACGCGCTGTACTACGACTTCGTGGTCGACCGCTTCGTCGACGCCGTCGAGCGGGCGGTCGGCATCGCCGTCGTCAACCGGGATCCGCGGGCGAACACCGACGCGCTGTCGGTCGACTTCCGCGCGCTCCACCGCCGCGTCGCCGAGGCTGCGGGAATCGCCGACGCGAAGTCGTCGGTTTCTGCCGAGGACCTCCGACGGGCCGACACCGCCTTTCTCCGGGAGCTGTACGAGGGAGTCGTCTCCCGGGAGCTCCGGCTGGCGCTCGGCGAGTACTACACCCCGAGGGGCGTCGCCGAACTCGCGGTCGACGCCCTCGACGTCGCGGACGTCCGGTCGGCCGCGTTCCTCGACCCCGGGTGCGGGTCGGGCGTCTTCCTCGCGGTCTGCGTCGACCGCAAGGTCGCGGCGATGCGCGAGGACGGCGCGACGCCCGCGGAGATCGTCGAAACGGTCACGGAGACCGCGTTCGGCGTCGACCTCAACCCGGTCGCGGTCAAGAGCGCGAAGCTGAGCTACCTGCTCGCGCTGCTGCCCGTCCTCGACGACGCCGACGTCGACGCGGTCGAGCTCCCCGTGTTCCTGACCGACGCGGTGGGGCTGACCCGCGAGGACGCCCTCCGGTTCCGGGACGAGCCGTTCGAGCCGACCGTCGACTACCTGGTCGGCAACCCGCCGTGGATCCCGTGGAGCCGACTCTCGGAGGAACTGAAGGCGGGCTGGCGCGAGGCCGACGCCGACCTCGGGCTGCTCCCCCACGACGGGGCGGCCTCCCGGCTGGGCCACGCCAACGACGACGTGTCGCTGCCGTTCGTCTGGCGGTGCATCGACCGCTACCTGGCGCCGGGCGGCGGCGCGAGCTTCGTCCTGAAGCGCGACGCGCTGACCGGTCCGGCCGGGAAGCTGCTCCGGACGCTGACCGTCGGCGACCGCCCGCTCGCGGTCGAGCACGTCCACGACTTCGGCGGCCTCCGGCCCTTCGGCGACCAGGTCGGCGCCGACGCCGCGGTGTACGCCTTCCGGGCCGACGCCGACCGCTCGTTCCCGGTCGACGCCACCGCGTGGACCGCCGGCGACGGGGACCGCGAGCCCGACTATGCGACCGCAGATGCGGTTCGAGAAACGCTGACCGCCGAGTCCACCGGCTTCGTCCCGGTCGACCCGGACGACGAGACGTCGGCCTGGATCCGGGCGGACGCCGAACGCGCCGCGCTCGGGGAATGCACCCACGATATCCGTCACGGCGTGAAGGACGACGCCAACGACGTGTTCGGCGTCGGGCGCGAGCAGTTGGCCGACCTCGAACCCGACCTGGTGTACCCGTACCTCAAGTCGCGTCACATCGTCAAGTACGGCCTGTTCGGCCACGACCTCCGGCTCGTCCCGCTCCGGAAGGCCGACGAGGACAACGAGGAGGAGCTACGGAGTCGGTATCCGGAGACCTACGCCTACCTCCGGCGCCACCGCGAGGCGCTGGCCGACCGGTCGTCGTCGTGGCTCGACCGGGGACCGTTCTACAACGTCTTCGGCCTGGGCGAGTACACCTGGAGCGAGTACAAGGTGGTGTGGTGCCGGCTGGGCTTCAAGCCCCACTTCGCGGTCGTCTCGACGGTCGACGACCCGGACCTGGGCGAGAAGCCGGTCGTACCGGGCGACCACTGCATGTTCGTCGGGACCGACAGCGAGCGCGAGGCCCACTTCCTCTGCGCGCTGCTCAACTCGGCGGTCTACCAGCGGTCGCTCCGCCACGTCGCCCCGGAGGGGAAGGCCAGCCTCTCGAAGGCGACCGTCTCGAACCTCGACCTACCGCCGTACCGCGGCGGGGACGAACAGCGGCGGCTGGCCGACCTCTCGATGCGGGCCCACGACGTCGTGCCCGAGCACGCGGACACCTCCAAGCGAGCGTACAACGCCAAGACGATACCCAAACTGGAGGCCGTGCAGGCCGACATCGACCGCATCGTCGAAGGGATGCTGGCGGACGGAACGCCGAAAATGGACCCACGGTGACGGGGCGAGCGCCCGTCAGGCCGCCTCGTACTCGCGCTCGTAGATGGCGTCAATCTGGTCGGCGAACCGGTCGAGGATGTTGCGCCGCTTCTTCTTCATGGTGGGGGTGAGCAGGTCGTTGTCCTCGGTGAACTCCTCGCCGACCACCCGGAACTGCTTGATCCGCTCGTGGGACTCGAACTGCTCGTTGACCCGGTCGACCTCCGCCTCCAGCCACTCCCGAACTCGGTCGTCGCGCCGGAGCGCCTCGTCGTCGGCGGGCAGGTCGACGCCCTCGCGGCCGGCCCGGTCGCGGACCCCCTCGACGTTCGGGACGACCAGCGCGGAGACGAACTTGTGGCCGTCGCCGACCACCATGACCTGCTCGACGACGTCGCTCGACGCGAAGGCGTCCTCGATGGGCCCGGGCGCGACGTTCTTGCCGGTCGAGAGCACCAGTAGCTCCTTGGCGCGCTCCTCGAACGCGACGTAGCCGTCGGGCCGGAGCTCCACGATGTCGCCGGTCCGGAACCAACCGTCTTCGGTGAAGGCGCGCTCGGTCGCCTCGGGCATCTCCCAGTAGCCGTCGGTGACGTTCGGGCCCTTCACGAGGAGCTCGCCGATCTCGCCCTCGGCGCCCTCGAAGATGTCCTGGGAGACCGCCGAGCTGTCGACCTTGACCCGCTCGTCGACGACCGGCGGGCCGATGGTGCCGACCTTCGGCTCCTCGGGCGGGTTCACCGCGACGACGGGCGCGGTCTCGGTCAGGCCGTACCCCTCGAGGATGGGCAGGCCCATCCCGTGGTAGAGCGCGCAGAGCTCGGCCGAGAGGCTGCCGCCGCCGGAGATGAAGAAGTCGATGTTGCCCCCGAGGCCGTTCCGGACCTTCCGGAAGACGAGCGCGTCGGCGACCGCGCGCTTCGCCCGGAGCGACAGGCCCGGGTCGTCGGTCTCGAAGTACTCCCGGCCGACCTCGGTCGCCCACGCGAACAGGCGCTCGCCGACCGACGACGACTCGGCCTGCTCGCGGATGGCGTCGTACATCCGCTCGTACACCCGGGGGACGCTGGTGCCGGTCGTGGGCTCGACCGCCTGGAAGTCCTCCTGGATGGTGTCGGGGCTCTCGGCGTAGGCGACGCTCGCGCCGCTGGCGAACTGGAGGAAGTGGCCCGCGAGCCGCTCGAAGACGTGAGCCAGCGGCAGGAACGACACCGACCGGGAGGTCTCGTCGATGACCGGCAGGTCGCCCTTGTCGGGCCGGGGCCCGAACCGCTTGCGGACCTGGTTGACGTTCGCCCGGAAGTTGGCGTGGGTCAGCTTGACCCCCTTGGGCTTGCCCGTCGTGCCGGAGGTGTAGATGAGCGTCGCCAGGTCCTCCGGCTCGCGGGCGTCGACCCACGACTCGTACTCGTCGCGGTCGAAGGCCTCGCTCCCCCGCTCGTAGAGTTCGCCCATCGTCAGCACCTCGAAGTCGGCCTCGTCGGCGAGGTCGGCCTCGCCGCCCAGGTCGTCCATCACCACCGCGAACTCCAGGTCGAGACCGTCCTGGACAGCGAGCACGCGGTCGAGCAGTTCGGCGCTCTCGACGACCACGCCGTCGGCGTCCGGGTCGCCCAGCAGGTACTCGACCTGGTTGGGCGACGACCCGCGGTACACCGTGGTCACGACCGCGCCCGCCGCCAGCAGGCCGAAGTCTGCCTGGGCCCACTCCATCCGGGTGTCGGCGAAGATGCCCACGCGGTCGTCGGCCGCGACGCCCAGGTCGCGGAACCCGGCCGCGAGCGACCGGACGACCTCGCGCATCTCTGCGTACGAGAGCGGGCGGAACTCCCCGTCGGTCGCCGCCGGGTACGCGCTGCCCGCCATCGACCGGTCGTAGACGCCGCCCTTGTAGTGCTGGGCCGGGCGGTTCTCGTGCCGGGCCGCGCTGTCCTCGAACATCCGGGCCAGCGTCGAGTCCCCGGTGACCTCGTCCTCGTAGTCCCGTTCGGCGTCTCGCCACTCCATACCGTCGTATCATAACCCCGGGGCATTAAGCTACTCCCGAACTTCCCGAACGTTCATCCGGGTTTATTCGGAGGGCGCGGCGACGTCGGGCGTCAGTCGCCGGCCTCGTCGACCAGCGTCACTCGCCGGCCTCCCCGTCCTCGACGATCTCCTCGCGGGTCACCTCCCGTCCGAGTTCAGCCGACCGGTAGATGCCCTCCAGTACCGCCATCGACTCCAGCGCGAGGTCGGCGGTCGGCAGGGGGTCGCGGCGGCCGGTCAGCGACTCGACCCAGTGGTACAGCGGGTCGGCCCAGATGCCGGCGTCGAACGCCGCCCGGCCGCGCTCGCCGTCGAGGTACTGTCGGCGGAACAGGTACTCCTCGAGGTCGGCGCTGGCCCGCATCTCCACGTCGGCGACCGTCGAGAAGTACTCGAAGGGGTCGAGCGTGAGGCCGCCCTCGGTGCCGACGAGCGAACTCGGCTCGCCGTCGTGGTAGCGCGACCAGCTGGTCCGGACCGAGAGCACCGACCCGTCCGCGAACGTGACGAACGCCGCGCTCACGTCCTCGACGTCGTAGCCGCTCTCGGCGATGCGGTCGGCGTATCGGGAGTCGTCGGCGACCCGGTCGGGGACGGTCCGGAACGTCTCGCCCCGCACGCGCTCGACGGTCGGGAGGTCCAGCAGGTAGAGCAGTTGCCCGACGGTGTAGCTCCCGAGGTCGAGGACGACCCCGCCGCCCGCGCTCTCCTCGCGGACGAACGCCGGCGACCCGTAGCCGTCGACGTAGGGCGTCCCCCGTCGGCGCGCGCCCAACGGAGTATCTGCGGGGTCGCCGTCGCCGCTGAACGCGAACCCCGACGACCGGGCGGCGACGCCGTGGTAGACGTCGCCGAGTTCGCCGGCGTCGACCAGCGCCCGGGCGGCCCTGGTCTCGACGGTGTAGAGTAGCTGGTTCTGGACCGCGAGCCAGGCGCCGGACCGGTCGGCCGCGTCGGCCATCCGGCGGGCGTCGGCGTAGCTCCCGGCCATCGGCTTCTCGCAGAAGGTGTGGACGTCCGCCTCCAGGAGGTCGACCGCGATGTCGGCGTGGAGGGTGGCGTGGACGCAGACGTTCGCGGCGTCGAGGTCGGCCGCCTCGAGCATCGACTCGTGGTCGGGGTAGCTCTCGACGCCCCGCTGCTCGGCGAGCGCCCGGGCCTTCGGCTCGTCGACGTCGGCGACCGCGACGACCTCCGCCCCGGGAATCCGGTCGTAGCGCGACGCGTGGTTCCGGCCGCGGTTGCCCGCCCCGACGATGCCGATTCGCACCGGCTCGGTGAGTTCCGTTCCCATCAGAATCAGCAAGTGGGACGGCCTCACACGATAAACCGCTGACGGCTGTGGCGACGCCGCGACGCGGGAAGTCGAACGACCGCGAGCGCCGTCGGCCGAAGTGTCTTCCGGCGCGGCAGAGTACGTCAGTCGTGGACGAACAGACCGACCTCGACGTGGAACCGGCGGGGCACACGTACCTGGTCGCCGCCAAGTGCGAGAGCCCGGACGGCGACGTGACCAAGGAGTACGGGTTCGTCGACGCTGACACACCGGACGAGGCCGCGGCCGTCGCTCGGAGCGTCTGGAAGAGCGACGACAAGACACCGGTCGGCGAAATCTACGTCGCCGACTTCACCGAGTCGTTCGAGGTGTCGGCGGTCGACCTCGGGGACGGGTCGGAGTAGCCGCGACCGACCGTTGGTTCGACCGGGCGGGCGTCTCGCCACGTCGGCCGCAGTCGAGTCGCTCCGGACCGGACTCGCTCGGCTACTCCTCGCGGTGGTCCAGATACCCCACGACACCTCGGGAGTTGAGCCGTTCCTCCTCGCGGGCCTTGCGCTCGCCCCAGACGTCGATCATGTCGGCGTGTTCGGCGAAGTAGTCCGCGACCGCCTCCCGATCGCCGAGTTCCTCGTACTTGGCCTCGACCGCCTCGACCCACTCGGTGAGCACGTCGGCGTACTCGTCCATCAGCTTCGGCTCGTACTCGACCGGCCCGAAGTGGGGGTAGAGCAGCGCCTCGGGCCGGAGGTCCCGGATGGTCTCGACGTCGGCCAGACACTGTTCGAGGTCGAAGTTCGAGGGCGGCGAGGTCGGGCGGAGCGTTTCGGTCTGGGGCACCCAGATGCCGGCCGCGTCGGCGACGAACACCGCGTCGTCGTCGCGGTCGTGGAAGATGACCTGGTGGGGCGCGTGGCCCGGCGCGTGGTAGACGTCGAGGCTGTGGTCGCCGAGTTCGATGGTGTCGCCGCCGCTGAGTTCGACGATGCGGTCCTCGGGGACGGGGTCGGGCTCGACGTAGAACTCCCACTGGTCGCCGACCGCCGCCTTCGTGCCGACGACGAGCCGCGAGGGGTCGACCAGGTGGGGCGCGCCGATCTCGTGGACCATCACCTCGGCGTTGGGGCAAGCCTCGGCGAGGAACCCCGCGCCGCCGGCGTGGTCGAGATGGACGTGGGTCGGCGCGATGACTGCCACGTCCTCCCGGGCGATGTCGAGTTCGTCGAGCGCGTCGAGAATCTGCTCGTAGTGGGTCCCGATACCGGTGTCGACGATGGCGGGCCGGGCGGCGTCGTAGATGTAGACGGCGCCGTACTCGTCGGTGTCGTACATCCCGGTGTCGAGACAGTAGAGGTCCGAGCAGTCGCCCGCCGCGACTTCCCGGAGGTCGCCTCGTGCCATGTGCCCGAGTGGGTCGCGCCGGGGTAAAAGCGGTTCGCCCTCGGAAATTTAGTCGAGTCGGTGGAATTACGCAGGAAGCCGGTTCCCGTCGGCGCGGCGCCACGGAAGGCGACGATTCGCGAGTCGTAACCCTGCCAACCCCTGCCCCACGAACGATACGGTTTTTTGCCGGGAGGGGATTGTGGAGAGTAGGAATGCTGGACCGGAACTACATCCGCGAGAACCCCGACGAGGTCCGGGAGGGCCTCCGCAAGCGGGGGACCGACGACGTGGACCTCGACGCGATCATGGAGAAGGACGAGGAGTGGCGCGACCTCAAGGCCCGCGGCGACGACCTGCGCCACGAGCGCAACCAGGTCAGCGACCGCATCGGGGAGCTCAAGCAGGCCGGCGAGCACGAGGAGGCCGAGGACTCCATCGAGCGCAGCCAGGAGCTCAAGGCCGAGATCGAGGAGGTCGAGGAGCGCGCCGACGAGCTCGAGGAGGAACTGGAGGAGGCGCTCCTGCGGGTCCCGCAGGTGCCCCACGAGAGCGTCCCCGAGGGCGACGACGAGGACGACAACGTCGAGACCCGCCGCGAGGGGTTCGACGACCTCCGGGACCTGCCCGACGAGGTGACGCCCCACTACGACCTCGGCGAGGAGCTCGACATCATCGACGAGGCGCGGGCCGCCAAGACCACCGGGAGCGGCTACTACTTCCTGAAGGGCGAGGGGAGCCAGCTCGAACACGCCCTGATGCAGTTCATGATGGACGTCCACCGCGAGCAGGGCTACCAGGAGATATTCCCGCCCATCCCCATCGACAGCGAGTCGATGACCGGGACCGGTCAGCTCCCGAAGTTCGCCGATGACGCCTACAAGCTGGAGGGCGAGGACCTCTGGCTCTGCCCGACCGCGGAGGTTCCGGTCACCAACATGTACCGCGACGACATCCTGCTGAAGGACGACCTCCCGCTGAAGCACCAGGCCTACACCCCGAACTTCCGGCGGGAGGCCGGCGAGCACGGCACCGAGACCCGGGGCATCGTCCGCGTCCACCAGTTCAACAAGGTCGAGATGGTCAACTTCGTCGAGCCCGAGGGGAGCTACGACCGGCTCCACGCCCTGCTGGATGAGGCCGAGGAGGTGCTCCGGCGGCTCGACCTCCCCTACCGCGTGCTCGAGCTCTGCACCGGCGACCTCGGGTTCAAGGCCGCCAAGCAGATCGACCTCGAGGTGTGGGCGCCCGGCGACGACATGGACGACGGCCCCGAGCGGGGCGGCCGCTGGCTGGAGGTCTCGACCGCCTCGAACTTCGAGGACTTCCAGGCCCGGCGCGCCGGCCTGCGCTACCGGCCCGAGCGCCACGAGTCGACCGAGTACCTCCACACGCTCAACGCCTCGGGGCTGGCCCTGCCCCGCGTGATGGTCGCCGTCCTCGAGTACTACCAGAACGACGACGGCACCGTCACGGTGCCCGAGGCGCTCCGGCCTTACATGGGCAACAAGGAGGTCATCGAGGGCCACGAACCGGTCGGCGAGAGCGCGCTCGGCGCCGGCGAGAAGGAGTAGGTCGACGTCGGAAGACGGGGTCCGACGGCGGCGAGAAAGATTAGCTCGTCGTCAGCCAGACCCCGACGGCCGCCAGCACGATGCCGACGGCCTTCTTCGCGGTCAGCGCGTCGTTCAGGAACACGACGCCGAGCAGCGAACTACCGACGAGGAACATGCCGAAGATGGGGACCACGACGCTGACCGGCCCCGACCCCAGCGCCTGGTAGTACGCCAGAATGCCGACGCTGAGGAAGACGCCGGCGGCGTACATGTACACCGCGTTCTCGCCCGCGAGGTACGGGACCACCGACTCGTCCCGGAGGACGATGACGGCGGCCGCCGACACCGCGAGCATGCTGTTGGCCACCAGCGCGACGACGGTGCTCGGAATCTGGTCGGTCGCCAGGCTCGCCAGCGGCGTGAACACGGAGTAGCCGACGAGCGCGAGGACCGCCCACGCGACGTAGTTCATGCCGGAACGTAGGAAACTGCCACGGGTATCGGTTGGGATTCCGGAGAGCGCCGCGCCGAACGACGTCCCGGCGACGTTGCGCCGACCAGCGACGGACCGGCGACCAGCGACTGACTGGCGATTCGGGACGCATCGGTGGCTGGCGACCCGACGGCGACCGACGTCACTCGCTCAGCGACGCCACGTCGGAACTCCCGCACTCCGAACACGTCTCCCTGTCGGCGAAGAACCGTTCGCCGCAGTCCCGGCACTCGTGAGTCGCGTCCTCGGACGCCACGGCGTTCGACGCCTGCTTGAACTCCTCGACCTTCTTCCCGAGATCTCTGAAAATGCCCATAGTCGGTAGAGAGGTAAGCGAGGGATAAGTCTTGGCAGGCGAGCGGAGTTGGTAGCCGTGGGGAAGTCGATAGCGACCGGCGAGTCGGTCCTTACTGCGTGTAGGTTCGGATCCGTGTGATCCTCGGGCGCTCGTCGCTCTCACCCCCGTCGGTCCGGCCCGACCCGTTCTCGACGTCGAAGACGTCCACGAACGCGAACATCGGCGAGCCCTCGGCGTCGCGCAGGCGGCCGCGGACCGCCACCTCGTCAGCGTCGCTCACCCCGTCGGTGTCGCCCGCGGAGCCCGCGTTGGCCGAGCCATCTGCATCACCCGCGGCGCTCCTGTCGCCGCGATAGACCGCCTCGACGTCGTGGGCGGTGTTCTTGTTCGGCCGGTCGTCGCGCATGAATCTCACGAGCGTCTCGCGGCCCTCGATGGTACGGTCGGGGCGCTCGTGGACGACGTCGGGCGCGAGCAGGTCGGCGAACCGGTCGTAGTCGCCCGCGTCGATGGCCTCGTAGTAGGCCCGCGCGAGG
Organism: Halorussus rarus; assembly: GCF_003369835.1. Taxonomy (NCBI): domain Archaea; kingdom Methanobacteriati; phylum Methanobacteriota; class Halobacteria; order Halobacteriales; family Haladaptataceae; genus Halorussus; species Halorussus rarus. The sequence goes on from NZ_QPMJ01000002.1 coordinate 1,212,354, forward strand.
TCGGTCGCCTCGGTCATGTCGTGGTCCACGGGCGGGCGCCCCATCAACCCCACCGGATTCGCCGCGTTTATCGGGGTCGCCCGAAATGGGGGCTGTATGGACCCGTTTCACGCGAACTATCCGTTTCTCGACGCTTCCCGGGAGGCGGTCCGAGAGGCGGACGTCGGCCTCGCAGAGATAATCACTTCAGACGGGGCCAGCGGAACTCGCCATCCGGCAGTCGAAAGAGGCGTACAACGGGTCAAGCGTGCACTCCTGGACGGAACTATTGATATCCCCGAAGACGACCGGCACCCAGGTGTCCAAGCTGAACTTCTCTCGTACCCGGTTGCACGCGTCCTCGTGTCGCTCCTCGACGCTCCGGGAGCGATCAAGAAATACGCAAGTGCCGAAGCTCGAACGGCCTTCAACCGATTTACTGACGACTTCGAGGAACTGAACCAAGACCAGGAACTGCCTGAGAACGGGAAAGTCCCGCTGGGGTTCTTCCTCCACGAGTTCGACCTCGCAAGTCACGTTGAATCCAACCGGCCTGGATTTCGAATAGCAGTGGGCCGGTATCTTCTGCTCTCGTCCTCGTTTGATGCCGAGAAGTGGCGACTTGTCAATCGGAGTCTAGCTGACGGGATGGTCACCATTTCGGACGCCGAACTCCGCGAGCTCCTCCGGGAGGCGGTCCGCCAGCGCGTCGCCGCGGGGCTACCGACGAGCGTCCCCGACGAGATCCGCGAGGGGCTGGTCGACGAGGTGGCCGAGCTCGAAGACACCTTCTCGGAGGTCGACGTCTCGCGGGACATCGACGTGCTCGCGCCCGACTGCTTCCCCCCGTGCGTCGCGTCGCTGGTCGGGCGAGCCCAGTCCGGCGAGAATCTCTCGGACCCCGCGGAGTTCGCGCTCGTGGCCTTCCTGACCAGCGCCAACGCCGACACCGACGAGCTGCTGGCGCTCTGCGGCGTGGACACCAACACCCGCGAGAAGGCGGTCGGCTACCGGGCCGACCGCGTCGGCGACGAGTCGGGCGCCCAGTACGCGCCGCCGTCGTGCGAGACGATGGCGGCCTACGGCGAGTGCCCGGTCGCCGACGACGAGGACCCGACCGACGACCCGCGCTGCCGCTCCATCGCTCATCCCCTGGGCTACTACGAGGCGGCGCTGGCCGACGCCGAACGCGCCGGCGAGTAGAACACCGAGAACCCCAGCTGTCGGCGAGAAACAGCGATGCGTGTGTCCACGAAAACGAACGACACCAGTTCGTGAGACGCGCCGAGCGCGAACCCGACGGAGTTGCGGTCCCGGTGCCAGTGCCGGTGAGCTCGCGGTTCAGTACTGCCGGGACATCCAGTAGCCGACGCCGCTCATCAGTACCACGAAGGCGGCGATGACGGCCACGACTGCCAGGGCACCCGTCTCGTTCAGGCCGTTGTCGCTGTACGTCACGCCGACCCCCATCAACAGCGCGACGAACACGACGACGGACCCCACGCCGACGAGTATCTCGCGGCGCGTCTCTTTGTCGATTTCCATGCAGATGGCTTCCGAAGGTACCGGCAAAAGGGCTTCGGAACGACCTACGACCGACTGCCGAGCGCCGGACGGAGTCGGCGGCCACGCCCGCGGTCGTAATGGCGGCCGTCTCCAGTCCGACTACTCGACCGCCCGGCGGTACGCCGTCGTTTCCAGTCGGCACCGTCGATTGATGCCTTATCCTAGCTACCATACAGTTCTCATCCCCCCGAATTACGGCACTAGACCCGGTCAATCACCCGTTTATCGCATTCTCCTTGCACTGACAGGTGCAAGACTTAGGGGTGTCCGGCACCTACCCAATCGTACGCGGAATCGACCGCAAGCGCGACGACTGGGGGGAGACGCTGGTTCTGGCGTCGGACGGTCGACCGCACACACAGAGGGAAGCCTATGGCAAACACAACAGCTTCCGAACGAACGCGCGTATCGCTCCCGCCGGCGACCGGAGTGGACGACATCCGGGCCCAGCGGGCCCGCATGGAGCGGATGGCGGTCACGCCGCTCGGCGGCGGGGTCTACGAGGTCGAGAGCCAGAGCGGGAACACCTACTCCGTGGACCTGCCCGGCGGGCGCTGCACCTGCCCGGACCACAGCTTCCGGGGCGTGCGGTGCAAGCACCTCCGGCGGGTCGCCATGGAGGTCACCGAGGGCCGGGTCCCGCCGCCCGGTTGGGAGGTCGCGGCGTGTCGCAACTGCGGCGAGGAGCTGTTCGTCGACGAGCGCAGCGAGGGGCCGCACTTCTGCGAGGAGTGCGAGCTCTCGCCCGGCGAGACCGTGGTGGACCGCGAGACCGGCGACGTACTGGTCGTGGTTCGGACGACGCCGCGCCGGGCCGACCAGGTGACCATCGCCGACCGCGACTGCACGGTCGCGGCCTACCCGAACAACGCGGCGTACCGCGCCGACGACGTGGTGGTCGAGGCGGTGTACCCGGTACCAGCGGGGCTCGGCTCGGACGACCTCCGGCCCCACCACCTGCGCCGGTACTCGTTCCCGCGGGGTCGGCTCGCTCGCCGCGGAGCGGTCGACGAGGACCAGTCGGAGCTCGCCGACTTCGCGGTCGCCGAGTAGCCGGCGGACGCTCGGCCGTCGAGCAGTCCGCCTTCTGCGGAGCTGTTCCGCCCCACGAACGACCCTCGTCGCCGAGTCGCGGCGCTCCTGTTCACAGGAATTGGTAGTACGGTTCTGTTCAGATGCAATCAGAGACAGAATAGGAGGACTCGTTGGGTACGCACTGCGAACTACTCCTGACTCCTGGTTGCTGGGTTCTGCACCACCGGGACGGAGCCGGGACAAACGGGCATGGACTGGGAACTCATCCTTCCTGAACTGACTCTGGGTGAGTCAATCCTGTACTGTCCACGCCCGGCATTGTCTTTTGGTATCAACCCACAAAGTAATTTCGACCGCACGATGGAGCATAGCGGAATCACCGCGAGCCCCTGGGCCCGGATAGAGCAGTCGTGCTGCCATCTACGGTTCGAGTATCGACGCCGCCTCGTCGGGCGAGAGCACGCCCTGCTCGACCGCCCGGAGCACGTCCCCGACGTCGTGGCCGTCGTCGTCAGCCTCGTCGTCGCCGGTCGCCCGGAGGGCGTCCATCGGCTCGCCGTCCTCGAGGGCGGTCTCCTTCTTCACCCGGTAGTTGCCGCCGTCGGTCTGGTGGACGTCCGCGGGGTGGAAGAAGTACCAGTCCTCGCGGTCGAACCGCACGCCGATCTTCGGCTTGGCGCCGAAGTTCTGGCTGAAGTAGACCAGCGCCTCGACCTCCTCGCCGGTGAGGTAGATGGGGTCGCCCGAGCTCGACTTGGCCTCGACGGCGTAGAAGACGTCGCCGTCGCCCGCCAGCACGTCCGGGAGCTCGCGCTCGGTGGCGCTCCCGCTGGCCGGCGCGCGCATGACCGCGAACCCGGCCTCGTCGAGCCGGTTGACGAGTTCGCGCTCCCGGCGGTCCCCCTTGGCGTTAGACATACCGGGAACTGTTCTCCTTCTCCGTGTTAAGTCCCCCGCAAGCGCGGCGGAAGTGAAACCGCCGGGTCGAGGACGGTCGGGATGCCTGTCAGGCGGCCAGACACCTTTTGCGAGAGAAGTCCGATGTTTCCCGTTGTGTCGAAGGAAGAGCTCGACGAGCGCGTCAGAACCGAGCCGGAGGCGGCGGGGGAGGGTCAGCTGGACAAGCAGGAGATCCTCGCCCAGGAGATCCAGGAGGGACTGGAGGAGCTCGAACGGCCGGCGGACGGGCTGTTTCTCTCCGGGCTCTCGGCCGGGCTCGACATCGGGTTCGGCCCGCTGTTCATGGCAGTGCTGCTCACCGTCGTCGGCGGGTCGTGGGGCGACCCCCTGACCCGCATCGTCGTCGCCAACGCCTACGCGGTCGGGTTCATCTTCGTCATCGCCGGCCGGTCGGAGCTGTTCACCGAGCACACGTCGCGAGCCGCCCTGCCGGTGCTCGACGGCCGGGCCAGCGTCGGCCAGCTCGCCCGGCTCTGGGGGCTCGTCTACGCCGGCAACGTCCTCGGCGGCGCCGCCTTCGCCGTCGCGATGGTCTGGTTCGCCCCCGCCTACGGCATCGTCGAGCCCTCGGCGTTCACCGACATCGCCTCGCACCTCACGGAAAACGGGCCGGGACTCGTGTTGGCCGGGGCCGTCGTGGCCGGGTGGCTGATGGGTCTGCTGTCGTGGCTCCTCACCGCCGCCCAGGAGAGCATCTCGCGCCTCGCGGTCGTCTGGCTCGTCACGACCGGCATCGGTCTCGCGCACCTGCCCCACTGCATCGCGGGGAACGTCGAGGTGCTGGCGGGAGCGCTCGTCTCGCCGTCCATCACGCTCGGCCAGTACGCCGGGTTCATGGCGCTCGCCACGGTCGGCAACGCCGTCGGCGGCAGCGTCTTCGTCGCCCTGCTGAAGTACGGCCACGTGGTCCGGGGCGGAGAGGAGTCGGACGACTGAGGTCTCGGGTCGACTACTCCGCGTCAGCCACCCGAGCCACCGCCTCAACTTCCACCAGCATCTCGGTGTCGATGAGTCGCTCGACCTGCACCATGCTGGTCGCGGGCTCGACGTCGCCGAACGCCTCGGCGTGAGCGCGTCCGACCGCCTCCCACTGGTCGATGTCGGTGACGTAGATGCGGGTCCGGACCACGTCGTCGACGCTCGCCCCCGCTCGCGCCAGCGCCGTCTCGACGTTCGCGAGCGCCTGCTCGGCCTGGGCGTAGGGGTCGCCCTCGCCGACGAGGTCGCCGGCTTCGTCGGTCGCGGTCGTGCCCGAGACGTGGACCTCGCGGCCCGTTCGGACCGCCCGCGCGTAGCCGACCGCCGACTCCCACTCTGTACCGGACGAGACGGTTCGCCGTTCCATGGCCGACCCCACGCGCGGCCGGGCCTTAGGCGTCACCGTCGGCGCCGATCTCGCCGGCGAGGAACCGCACCGCCGGTTCGGTCGCGTCGTCGTCGGGTTCGAGCCACGGCATGTGGCCGTGGTCGTGGAGCGTCACGAAGTCGGCGTTGGCCATCGCGCCGGCGACCGGTCGGCCCACAGAGGGCGGCCAGAAGTAGTCCTCGGTGCCCCAGACGAACCGGGTCGGCGCCTCGACGCGCCGGACGTCGTCGCGGATGTCGAACTGGGGTCTCATCCCCCGGAGCGTACCCAGGGTCTCCATCAGCGACCGGAGGCTCTCGCGCTGGCCGGGCAGGTCCTCGCCGACGATGCCGGGCCGGAAGTAGACGTCGGGCAGCGCCGCGTCGTCGGTGACGTTCATCTGGCGGTAGGCCCGCCGGGCGTCGGCGACAGTTTCGGCCTTGAAGTAGTCGAACAGCCAGTCGCCGACCGCCGGCAGGTCGAACAGCCGGAGGAACGTCGGAATCGACCGCGAGAGACCGGCGGGCGCGCCGATGGCGCAGAGCCGGGTCACGCGCTCGGGGCGGTCGACTGTCAGCGCGAGCGACTGGAACCCGCCGAGCGAGTTGCCCATCACGGCGGTCTCCTCGACGTCGAGCGCGTCGAGGAGGTCGACGACGTACTCGACGCCGAACTCCCGGAACCCGGTCTCGCGGTAGTCGACCGCGGTCGAGAGCCCCCGGCCCGGCCGGTCGGGCGCGTAGACGGTGAACCGGTCGGTCAGCGCGTCGAACATCGGCACCCACGAGGTCGACGTGGTGCCGAGTCCGTGGAGCAGAAGCAGGGGCGGGCCATCGCCCGCGGTCAGGTAGTGGACGCGGTCGGCGGGGGCCGCGAGGTCGGCGTACCGCGACTCGGCGTCGGCGCCGTAGTGGTCGCAGACCGCTTCGAGCGCGTCGAGGTAGGGCCTCGCCGTCTCGCTCGGCTCGGCGGCGTGGTCGAGGGGCATGCCCGGAGGTTGGCTCGTCCGGGAGAAAAGCGTTTGTTCCGCCTACGTCCCGTGCTGCCAGCTGTCCATGTACTCGGCCTGCTCGTCGGTCAGCTCGTCGTACTCGACGCCCTCCGCGTCGAGCTTGATCTCCGCGATTTCGCGGTCGAGGTCGTCGGGCACCTCGTGGACCCCGGCGTCGTACTCGGCGGCGTTCTCGACCAGTTCGCGGACCGACGCGGCCTGGACGCCGAAGCTCTGGTCCATGACCTCGACCGGGTGGCCCAGCGCGATGGGGCTGGCGAGATTGACGAGCCGGCCCTCCGCCAGCACGTTGATGCGCCGGCCGTCGTCCAGCTCGTACTCCCGGACGCCCTCGCGGGCGTCGCGCTCGCTCACTGCCAGCTCCGAGAGCTGGTCGAGGTTGATCTCGATGTCGAAGTGGCCGGCGTTGGCCAGCACCACGCCGTCGTTCATTTTCTCGAAGTGCTCCTCGGTGATGACGTCGCGGTTGCCCGTGGTCGTGAGGAACACGTCGCCGAACTCGGCCGCCTCGGCCATCGGCATCACGTCGTACCCCTCCATGTGGGCCTCCAGCGCGCGCCGGGGCTCGACCTCGGTCACGACCACGTTGGCGTTCTGGCCCGCGGCCTTCTTGGCGACGCCCTTCCCGCAGTAGCCGTAGCCCGCGACGACGACGTCCTTGCCCGCCCACGAGAGGTTGGTCGTCATGGCGATGTTGGCCAGCGACGACTCGCCGGTGCCGTGGACGTTGTCGAACAGCCGCTTCATCGGCGTGTCGTTCACGGCGAACACGGGGTACTTCAGGGCGCCGTCCTCGTCCATCGCGCGCAGCCGGTGGACGCCCGTGGTGGTCTCCTCGCACCCGCCGACGATGGAGTCGATGAGCTCGGGGTAGTCCTCGTGGATGGCCGCGACGAGGTCCATCCCGTCGTCGACCGTGACGGTCGGCTCGTGGGAGATGACCGCCTCGATGGCGGCGTAGTACTCCTCGTCGTCGACCTCGCGCTTGGCGTAGGAGGTGATGTTCGCGTGCTCGTCGAGCGCGGCGCTCACGTCGTCGTGGGTCGACAGCGGGTTGCAGCCGGTGATGGCGACCTCCGCGCCGCCCTCGGCGAGCGTCTCGACCAGCACCGCCGTCTTGGCCTCGACGTGCATCGCCATGCCGATGCGCTGGCCCTCGAGCGGTCGGTCCTCGTCGAACTCCGCCTGGACCGCCGAGAGGATCGGCATGTGCTCGCGCGCCCAGTCCATCTTGCGATGGCCCTCGGTGCGAGCGGTCGCCACGTCGTCGACCTGCTCGCTTATCGTCGGGTAGTCTGCCATACGCCGGAGAAGGGGAACCGCGCCCAAAACGCTACCGAAGCCGATGCGACTCGCAAACGCGGTGTCTCGCGGCGCAGACCGTATTCGGCCGAGAAATAGCGGAAATCGCTCGCTGCGCGAACTACCTACCGGCCCTTGCCGTGGCCGTTGCCGTTCCCGTTGTTGCCCTTCTCCTCGTCGCTCCGCTTGCCGTCTCCGCCGTCGTTCTCCCGCTTCGTGTCGTCCGTGTCGTTCTCCTCGTCGTCACCGGCGTTCTCGGGCGGGCCCTGCGGGCCGTCGTCGGTCGCGTTCCCGGCGGTCTCGTTGTCCGCGGTCCGGTTCTGCGGGCCGACGTCCTCGGGCTTGCCGGCGTCCGCAGGCTTGCCGGTCTCGTTAGGCTTGCCAGCGTCGGCCGGCTTGCCGGTGGCGTTCGGCTTGCCGGCGCGGTCGGGGCGCTTCTCGGAGGCGTTCCCGGGGTTGTTCGCGGTCACGAACTCCGAGATGGCCTGACCGATGGGGCCGCCGTCGCCGCCGGCCGACAGCATCTCGTGGACGAACGAGGAGACGAGGTTGCCGAACGTCCCCTCGCCGGCGGTCTCGTTCCCGCCGGTCGCGGTCAGCGTCGCGGTCGCGCTGCCGGTGGCGTTGTCCTTCTCGGCGGTCACCTCGACGGTGACGTTCTCCTCGGGCGCGGGCAGCTCCACCGCGCCGCTCTCGTCGGTGGTGTAGTCGCCGGCGCCCGCGTACGTGGCGTTGTCGTCGGTGACACCCACCGTGACGGCGGCGCCGTCGACCGCCGAATCGTTGTGCGTGACCGACACCGTCGCGCCGTCGTCGGCGGTCGAGACGTCGACGCCGAGCGACCCCGACAGCGACTCGTCCTCGGGGGCGACGAGTGTCGCGGTCGTCGCGGCGGTCGCGTTGTCCACCGACGCGGCGACCGAGACCGTCACGTTCTCCTCGGGCGCCGCCAGTTCGACCGTCCCGTTCTCGTCGGTGGTGTAGTCGCCGGCGCCCGCGTACGTGGCGTTGTCGTCGGTGACGCTGACCGTCACGTTCGCGTCGGCGACCGCCGAGCCGTTCCGCGCGACGGTGACCGTCGCGCTCCCGTCGTCGGCCTGGTCGACGCCGACCGAGAGCGCGTCGGTGGTGGTTGTTCCGCCCGCTGCACTTACCGTGCCCGCGGCCGCCACGGCGGACAGGACGAGCAGTCCGGCGAGCGCGACCGAGAGGGCAGTTGTCTTCGAGCTCATGCACTCGGTCGTAGGGGAAATGGTAGATTAAACCCCGCTCGCCGTCCAATTCGTTTTCGTAGTTTGCTATCGGAGAAATAAAGACTCAAAACCAGCTAGAACGTTTAATAATCGTTCTGACTGTTCAATCCGAAACGTTCAACGTGACGTTTCCGGCCGCAGAATCGCACCGAGGTGCCCGACAGTTGCCACATCACTCCGCGCGCTCGACGACCGCCGCTGCCCGCTCCTCGGCGCGGTCCCGGACCGCCGCCGCGTCGAGAGTCAGCACCTCGCGGTCCCGCATCAGGACCGCGCCGTCGCAGATGGTGTGGCGCACGTCCGACCCGCGGGCCGCGTAGACGAGGTGGCTCACGAGGTCGTGGTGCGGCGTCAAGTGGGCGGCGTCGAGGTCGACCACGGCGAGGTCGGCGTTTGCGCCCGCCTCGATGCGGCCGCTGTCGAAGCCCAGCGCGGCGGCGCTCCCTTCGGTCGCCATCCGGACGACCGCCTCGGCCGGGACCGCGCTGGCGTCGTCCGCGGCGAGTTTGCCGACCATCGCGGCGTCGCGCATCTCGTCGAACACGTCGAGGTCGTTGTTCGAGGCCGCGCCGTCGGTTCCCAGGCCGACCGTGACGCCGGCGTCGAGCAGCTCCTGGACCGGGGCCATCCCGCTGGCGAGCTTCATGTTCGACGCCGGGCAGTGGACGACGCTCGTGCCGGTCTCGGCCAGCAGGTCGACTTCGGTCTCGTCGACGTGGACGCCGTGGGCCACGAAGTCCGCGTCGCCGGTCATGTCGAGGTCGCGGGCGTATTCGAGCGGGCGCTCGCTCCGTTCCTCGACGATGGGGTCGACCTCGTCGTCGGTCTCGTTGGCGTGGTAGTGGAGCGGGATACCGTCCTCGCGGGCCTCCGCGACGTACTTCCGGAGGTACTCCTCGCCGACCGTGGTGAGGCTGTGGGGCATGAACGCGGTCTTCACCCGGCCGTCGGCCGCGCCGTCGAACTCGCGGGCGACCCGGAGGCTCTGCTCGCAGTCCTCGCGGGCGCCGTCCTCGTCCTTCCCGACCGTGACGACGCCGTATCCCAGGCGGGCGCGCAGGCCGGCGTCCTCGACCGCGTCGACGACTTCCTCCTCGTGGAAGTACATGTCCGCGAACGCGGTAGTGCCCGAGCGGATCATCTCCAGCAGGCCGAGGTCGGTTCCGGCCCGGACGTCCTCGGGGGTGAGTTCGGCCTCGACCGGCCAGATGTCCTCCTGAAGCCAGGCGTCGAGTTCCTTGTCGTCGGCGTACCCGCGCAGTAGCGTCATGGCGGCGTGGGTGTGGGCGTTGACCAGCCCCGGCATCACCAGCGAGTCCTCGGCGTCGAGCGTCTCGTCGGCCTCGGGCACGTCGGCGGGGTCGCCGACCGCGACGATGTCGCCGGACTCGGAGTCGACCACCACGTCGGCGCGCTCGACGGTCGCGTCGGGGCCCAGCACCTGACCGCCCGCGATTCGGAGCGTCGTCATGCCACCGAGTTCTCGCGCCCGGCGTGTCAATCCATCGGGTTCGGCCGAGGAGTGCGGGCGAATCCGGGGGCGTTCGCCGGATTCGGCGACCCTCCGGTTACTCACCCGACCGGCCCCAGAGCCGGTCGAGGCGCGCGCCGAGCGAGGGTCGCATCAGGAGGAGGCTCCGGAGCCGGCCGGACTCGTAGGAGACCTGGTGCTCGTCGGCGAGGGTTTCGAGCGTCTCGACGTAGGTCTCGGTGCCGACGCGCTCGACCGCGTAGTCGTCCGCGGCGAAGACGAGTCGCCTGCCGAGCCACAGGACCGCGACCGCGAGAACGACGATGAGGGCGGTCAGTACGCCCGGATCGAGTCCGGAGACTGCCTGGAGTTCCCCGGTTGCGAGCGCGAGAATCGGGCCGAAGACCAAGAGCACCGCGCCGAACTTCGCCTCCCGGTACCAGTACGTCGCGCGGCCGGTCTTGCTGGCCACCACGGCCGCGGCCGCGTCGTCGTCCAGATCGGCGAGCAGGTCGCCGGTGACCAGCAGGTGGCGGCGGCGCGGCAGGCCGGCGATTACGGCCGTGGCGACCCGGTTCGCGTCGAGTTCGAGGACGCGGATCTCGCGGGGCGACAGCCCCGCGGTCTCGCAGAGCCGGGCGATGCGCTCGCGTTCGGCGGCGGTCGGGTCGCGAACGTCGTTCAAGAGGGCGAGGATGCGGGGCTGGAGCGCCGCGAGGACGACGACGACCGCGACCAGAAATGCCAGTACCGACAGCGACGAGGCGAGCGCGCCCTCGGGGAGCAGGTTCATCGCGCCGAGGACCGCGACCAGTAGAGCGAAGAAGAGGCCCACGAACTTCGCGACGCCCGCCGCGGCGCTCGCGGCCGACGTGTCCAGTTCCCGAATCTCCCGGACGGTCGGGAAGGCGCCGAGGTAGCCGGCCACGATCGCGACCGTGATGCCGGCCAGCGTCGGCACCCACGCCAGCACGGCCCCGCCCGGCGAGTCGGCCAGCGCCGGACTCGCGGCGGCGAGCGCCGACTCGGTCAGGTCGAGTGCGTCGGTGAGCACGAGCGCGAACAGCGAGAGGAGGCCGGTCAGCGGCAGGCCGACGCCGAGCGCGAGGCGAATCCGGCGCATCGCGGTCTTCGGCGGCTCCTTCGCGGCGCGCCAGGCGTAGAGTCTGAGCGACCCGAACGCAAGCAGCGAGACGACTGCGACCGCAAGGACGGGGGCGAGCGGGGCGGGGAGCGCCATGCGGCGAACTGCTTACCCCACCGACATATCCGTTTTCACTCGGTCGCGGCAGGTCCGCTCAGTCGAGCGCGAAGGGAACCGCGTCGGCGACGGCGTCCAGCGAGGGGTCGACCGTCGGGGATTCGCCCACTGCGCCGACCGTCTTGTCGGGCCACGCGACCCCGGCGCCGGTGCCGACCGCGACGACCGTGTCGCCTTCACCGACGACGCCGTCGGCGAACGCCTGAGAGACGACTGCCGGCGCGAGCGCGGAGGCGGGTTCGAGGAAGACGCCGTCCTCGCCCGCTGCCCGGATGGTCGCCTCGACGCTCTCCCGGTCGGCCGCGTAGGCCGCGCCGCCGGAGGCCCGGACCGCCCCGAGCGCGTGGTCGCCCGAGGTGGCGCCCATCGTGGAGGTGCTGAGCGGTTCGGGGCCCTCGTCGCGACCGACCGACTCGGCGTCGGTCTCGAAGGCGGCCGCGAGCGGGTGACGCTCGGCCGACTCGGCGCTCACCATCCGTGGCGTTCCGGAGATAACGCCGCGAGCCGCGAGCTCGCGGAACCCCTTCCAGACGCCGTAGAACCCGTCACCTGCGCCGACCGGGACGACCACCGCGTCGGGCACGCTTTCGGACTGCTCGACGATCTCGTACGCGATGGTCTTGTAGCCCTCGTAGACGTAGGGCTGGCCGGTGTAGTGGCCAGAGAGATTGTACGCGACGAACCACCCTCGGTCGGCGAGGTCGCGGAGGAGTCGCTTGCGCTCGCCGTAGTCGGTGAGCCGGACGGCTTCCGCCCCGTAGGCCCGGCTCTGGCGGTGGTGGGGCGGTTCGCTCGACGGCGAGAGGAACGCGAGGACGCGCTCGACGCCCGCACGCGAGGCGTAGGCCGCGACCGCGGCGGCGTGGTTGCCGGTCGAGGCGGTGGCGATGCGGTCGGCGCCCCCGGACGAGTCGCCATCCCCGCCACCATCGGCGACCGCGTGGGGAACGACGACCGACGCGAGGCGGTCCTTCCAGGACCACGTCGGGTTGGTCGTCTCGTTCTTCACGAGCACGTCCGGTCCCTCCGCATCGAAGTCGGCCGCCGCGGTCGCCGAGAGCGTCGGGGCCTCGACCAGCGGCGTCCAGCCCTCGCCCATCGCGGAAGCGGGGGCGCCGCCATCTGCGAGGTCGATGCCTTCGGTCGGGAGCCAGTCGGCGTAGCGCCAGAGGTCGGTCCGTTCCGAGTCGGGGAGCGCGTCGGGGAGGTCGGCGCGGGCGACTTCGAGGCGTCCGCCGCAGTCGGGGCAGTCGGCGGGCCGGTCGTCGGGGTCGGCGGTCGCGCCGCACGAGAGGCACTCGAAGACGTACGTCATTGCCGAGGGTTGGATTCCCGCGAGGATAGTGGTTGGGGAGTCGGCGGAGAGCGGTAGAATCGGGCCGTCAGGGCTAGCTGGCGGCGCGCAGGTGGCGGACGCCGGAACGCCGCGCGCCGCGCGACCGCGGTCGCGTCCCGGCCGGCCTCAGGTCACGGGCGGGGTTCGTCCCGCCTTCGCACTTGAACGTTCGGACGGGTCGAGCGGTTCGACGTCCGCGGTCGCGAGAGCGAGTATCGGCGAGCGTTGCGGGATGGAAAGGTAGTTCCGCGACGAGCGCCAACCTCCACCAATCCATGCGAATCGCCGTCCCGAACAAGGGCCGACTCCACGACCCGGCGATGGAACTGCTCGAGAGCGCCGGCCTCCACGCCGTCGACGGCGCCGACCGCAAGCTGTACGCCGACACGGTCGATCCCGAGGTCACGCTGCTGTTCGCGCGTGCCGCCGACATCCCCGAGTACGTCAGCGACGGCGCGGCCGAGGTGGGTATCACCGGCCTCGACCAGGTCCGGGAGGCCGACCCCGGCAACGTCGCGGAGCTGCTCGACCTCGAGTTCGGCCAGTGTCGACTCGTCCTCGCGGCCCCCGAGGACGGCGACATCCGGAGCGTCGCCGACGTGGCGGGCAAGACGGTGGCCACGGAGTTCCCCCACATCACCCGGCAGTACTTCGAGCAGCAGGACGTGGAGGTCGACGTCGTGGAGGTCAGCGGCGCGACCGAGCTCACGCCCCACGTCGAGATGGCCGACGCCATCGTCGACATCACCAGCACGGGGACGACGCTGCAGGTCAACCGGCTCGCGGTCGTCGACGAGGTGCTGTCGAGCTCCGTCCGGCTGTTCGCCCGCGACGACGCGACCGACGACGAGAAGGTCCAGCAGGTCGTGATGGCCCTGGAGTCGGTGCTGTCGGCCGACGGCAAGCGCTACCTGATGATGAACGCGCCCCAGGACCGACTCGGCGAGGTCCGGGACGTGATTCCCGGTCTCGGCGGCCCGACCGTGATGAACGTCGAGAGCGACGAGGACGGGAACGGGGACGGAATGGTCGCGGTCCACGCCGTCGTGGACGAGCGCAACGTGTTCGAGACCATCAACGAACTCAAGTCGGTCGGCGCGAGCGGCATCCTCGTGACCGAGATCGAGCGGCTGGTGGAGTAATCAGACCGGCGCGGTCGAGAGCAGTCGCACCAGATTGAATATCGTGATGCCGACCAGCGCGGCCACGGTGTAGTGGGCCAGCGCGACCACGGCCGCCGTCCTGTACTTCAGCCGGTACACCGCCCGGATCACGAAGAAGTCGGCGCTAGCGCTCAGGGCGATGACCACCGCCGGGCCGTAGGCCTGGAGCGCGAACGAGATGATCGCCGGCACGACGCCGACCGCGAAGGCGCGTTTCACCGGCACGTCGCCGAGGACGTACCGCGCGGCGATGTGGGCGGTGACGCCGTAGAACACCACCGCGAGCAGGAACGTGCCGACCAGCGCGACGACGGGGACTGCCATGCGTCGGTCTCGGGAGGCGCGCGCCAAGGAAGTAGCGGTTTGCCGGCGGCGCGGACGCTGCGGGCCGTCGCGCTGGTGTGGTGCGAAATCCGAAAGAGAGTCGCCGCCGGGCGTTCTGTCGGGCTTACTCCAGCAGGCCGAGCTCCTCGAGCCGGGAGACGATCTTGTCGACCGCCTGCTCGGCGTCCTCGGGCTTCTTGCCGCCGGTGATGACGAGCTTGCCCGAGCCGAACAGCAGCGCGACGACCTCGGGCTCGTCGAGGCGGTAGACGAGCCCGGGGAACTGCTCGGGCTCGTACTCGATGTTCTCGAGGCCCAGGCCGATGGCGATGGCGTTGAGGTTGAGGTTCCGGCCGAGGTCGGCCGAGGTGACGATGTTCTGGACGACGATCTCGGGGTCCTCGTTCACGTCGATCTGGAGCTCGCGGAGCTTGTCGAAGACGATCTCGAGGCTCTCGTGGACGTCGGCCGTGCTCTTGGCGCCGGTGCAGACGATCTTGCCCGACCGGAAGATGAGCGCCGCGGACTTGGGGTTCTGGGTCCGGTAGACGAGACCGGGGAACTGCTCGGGGTCGTAATCGGCCCCTTCCAGGTCCATCGCCACGCTCTGGAGGTCGAGTTCCTGCCCGATTCCGGTGGAGGCGACCACGTTTTCAATGTTGATGGTCTCCTTTGGGTCGGTCATGTGCGACTTAAATGTCGTATTTAAGGTTTATAAAGGTTGGTACTCCGCACTGACAGGTGGAATCGCGGGTTTATACCACCCGGACCCCCTGCCATGGCCGGGTTTGCGGCGCGAACCGCCGTGCGAGCGGCCTGCAGACGAAACCCCCAAGAGCGACCGCCGAGTCCGGTAGACCGTGTACGCGCTCGAACTCGCCGGCGAGGACGACCGGTTCGCGGCCGCGGAGGCAGCGAGCGCCGCGACCGGGATCGCGGTCGTCGCCCCCGGCCTCGCCACCGCGACCGCCCTCACCGACCGCGTCCGGAATCTGGCCTACACTCGTCGGGCCAGCGAACTCGTCGGCGAGACCGACGCCAGCGCCGAGTCGGCCCGCGTCCTGCTGGAGGCCGCGGGCGTCGACCGCGAGGGGACCGTGGCGGTCCGGGCCCGCGACGTCCGGGACACCGCCGGCATCGACACCCAGCGCGTCGAGCGCGAACTCGGCCAGGTTCTGGTCGACCGGGGGTTCGCGGTCGACCTCGACGACCCCGACCACGAACTCCGGGCGCTGTTCTCGCGCGAGCCGCCTCGAGGCTCTGAACGGTCGAGTAGCGCGGAGCGTCGCTCCGCGGACAGTCGAGCGGCAGAGCCGCGAGACGACGGCGAAACGCCGCGAGACGGCACCTGCCTGCTGGGCTGGCTCGAAACCGAGAGCGTGCGTGACTACGGCGCCCGCAAGCCCACCGACCGGCCGTTCTTCCAGCCGGGCGGGATGGACCCGCTGCTGGCCAGGGCGCTGGTCAACCTCGCGGGCGCCCGGCCCGGCGCGATCCTGCTCGACCCGATGTGCGGGACCGGCGGCGTCCTCGTCGAGGCCGGCCTGGTCGGCGCGACCGTCTGCGGCGCGGACGCCCAGGCGAAGATGGCCCGCGGCGCGGGCGAGAACCTGGCCGAATACCTCGATGCGGACGACCGCGCGACCGGCGGGTGGGCCACCCTCCAGGGCGACGCGACTCACCTCCCGTTCGCGGACGATTCAATCGACGCCGTGGTGTTCGACGCGCCCTACGGCCGCCAGTCGAAGATCGCCAACCTCGACCTCGACGACCTGGTCGAAGGCGCGCTCGCGGAAGCCCGCCGTGTCGCCGACCGGACGGTCGTCGTCGGCGACCGGTCGTGGAGCGACGCGGCCCGCGAGGTCGGCTGGACCGTCGAGAACGAGTTCGAGCGTCGGGTCCACCGGTCGCTGGTGCGGTACGTTTCGGTGCTGGACGAGGCGGACGCCGGCCGGAGCTAGCTCTCGGCGTCGAGCGCCTCCCGCTGCAGTCGTTTCCCTTCGTCGGACTCGACGGTCAGCTCCGGCACGGTCACCGGGGTCCCCTGGTCCTCGACGGCGACGAAGGTGAAGCTCGACCCCGTGGTGCGCTCGGTCTCGCCGGTCCGGGGGTCCTCGCTCCACGCCCGGAGCCGGACCTTCACGCTCGTGCGGCCTGCCTCGTAGACGTAGGCGTCCACGAGGGCGGTGTTGCCGAGCGGGATGGGTCGGTGAAAGGAGAGGTCGTCGACGCCCGCGGTGACGCAGGTCTCGCCCGAGAAGCGCATCGCCGACATCGCGCCGAGTTCGTCCATCCACTTCATCAGGTTGCCGCCGTGGAGCGTCTCGACGTTGTTGGCGTCGTTCGGTTGCACCCGGAAGCGGTTCTCGAGGTAGGTGTCGGACAGGCTGGGCACGGCCCGTGGTTCGCGGGCGAGGACAAAGAGTTCGGGGTGCGTTACTCCGCGGCGGGGGTCAGCCGCCGGAACCGGACGCGAGCGACCAGGGCGCCGACGCCGACCGCGACGAGCCACCAGCCGACCCCGAGGACCGGATCGGCTGCCGCACGGACGCCGACGAGCGGGCCGAGTGCGGCGACGGCGTAGCTCGCGAGCGAGAACTTCCACAGCTGGTGGTAGCTGACCCCGAGACGGCCGGTCGCCACGAGGAGGCCGGCGAGGGCGCCGGGGAGGAGCCACAGGGCCGCGGGCGACGCCGGCGTCCCGCCGACGCCGTTGGTTAGCCAAGGGAGGGCGCTCGTCGGCAGCGCCAGCAGCAGCGCGCTGCCGACGACGATGCCGATCCGTTCGAGGGTGTCGGGGAGGGCCATCGCCATTCTGTTGGAACTCCAAGGTAAAACGATTTCGTGTCGGCCAGTCCATCCCCTCGCTCGACGGGTCGGTTAGTCGCCGCGCTCGCTACGCCTCGCTCTCCGCACCCAGCTCAGCGAGCAGGTGGCCGAGCTGGACCCGGTCGCTCGACCCCTCGGCGAGCCCCATGTCGATCTCGCCGGCGAGCCGGGTCAGCTCGGCGAGTTCCGTCTCGCGACCCGTGTACCGGTTGGAGTTGCGCGCAACCTCCAGCACCTTCCGGAGCACCTCCTGGCCGTTGTACCCCTCGTCGACCAGCAGGTCGTCGAGGGTCTTGCGGGCGTCGGAGAACTCGCCGGCCTCGGCGTCGTCGAGCATCTCCTCGATGCGTCCCCGGATGCCGATCTCCCGGACGGTCTGGACCGTCTCGCGGGTGATCTCGCCCTCCTTCTCGTGGAGCGTCTGGGCGCTCAGGATGGCCTCGCGGAGGTTGCCCTCCGCGTAGCCGGCCACCAGCCGGAGCCCCATCTCGTCGTACTCGACGCCCTCGGTCTCGGCGATGGACTGCAGGATGTCGACGATCTCGTCGTTCGTCGGCGCCCGGACCGCCACCGGGAAGCACCGCGACTTGATGGGCGGGATGAGCTTGGTGGGCTGGCGGGTGGTGACGACGAACTGGGTCGTCTCGTGGAACTGCTCCATCGTCCGGCGCAGCGACTGCTGGAAGTCCTCGCGGATGTCCTCGGCGTTGTCGAGCACCAGGGTCCGGTACCCCCCCGAGGAGGGCGCGTAGCCCGCGTACTCCTTGAGGATGTGGTTGATCATGTCGCGCTTCGACCACTGGCGCTTGTACTGCTTGCGCTGGTCGGACCCCCGCCGGAACTGCTTGGAGAACTCGGTCTCGCCCTGGAGGAACTGCTCGAACCGCGGGTCGTTCCGTATCTCCTTCTTCGTCCGGTCGAAGAAGTCCGCGACGTTGAGTATCGTCAGGTCGTTGTCCGGGTCGGCGTGGGCCTCGCGGGCCAGCGCCCGGACCGCGGCGGTCTTGCCGGCGCCGGGCGGGCCGTGGAGGACGAGGTTGATCGGGTCGTCCACGGCCCGCTGGAGGTACTCGCGGACGTCCGACTGGGGCAGGTCGGCCAGGTCGGGCGCGTAGCGTTCGGTCCACAGCGGCGCGTCCATCACCGGGAACTACGCAGTCGGCGGGTAAGAATCGGTCGGTCCGCGCCGCGGGTCGGGAACCCCCGACGCCCGCGGCGGTGGGAATCGGCCCGTCGAACGCGGCGGTGATCGACCCATCGAAGCCGGACTCGCGCCTGCGTCGCGGTCAGTTACCCCCGCTCTCGTCGTCGCTCTCGCGCTCGGACCGGAACGTCCGTTCGAGTTCCGCCGACCCGTTCTCGGTCTCGACCTCGACTTCGAGTTCGTCCGCGTCGGGCACCGCGAGCGTCAGGTTCCCGTCGGCGCCCGTGTTCCCCGCGACCGCTCCGTTCACCGAGACGGTCGCGTTCGCCACGCCGGTCCCGTTCCGGGTGACCGAGACGGTCGCGTTCCCGCCGCGGGTGACGTTCCCGACGAGGGTGGCGTTCAGCGCCGTCTCGTGTTCCGGCGCGGACTCGTCGCTCGCAGCTTTCTCGTCGTCCTCGCCCTTCTCGTTCTTCTCGTCCCTCTCATCGTCGTCCCCGTCCTTCGCGTCGCCTTTCTCCGCTTCACCGTCGGGTCGCTCGTCGTCGACGCTCTCTATCTCCTTGTCGGTCCCGGACTCGCCGATGACGGGCTTGAGGATGTACTTCCCGCTCTTGCCCGCCTCGAACACCGAGATGTCGAAGACGTAGTCGACCGATTCGTTCGCGCCCACCGCGAACGTCCGGTGGATCTGGAGCTTCCGACTCGGGAGTTTCACCCTGACCTGCTCGCCGCCCGTTAGGGTCCCGTTCACCTCGGCGACGTGGACGAAGACCGTCTCGTAGGTCCCGTTCTCGACGGGAACCGTGCCGAGCCGCGTCGCGTTCGCACCCCGGAGCCGGGTCAGGTCCACGACGCGCTGGTCCACCTCGTGCGTGGTCCAGCCGCCGCCGGCCCGCTGCAGGCCGATTTCGGAGACGGTGACGTTCAGGTGCGCGAAGTCGCCCATCGCGTTCTGCTCGTCGCTCAGGTAGAAGTTCACCGCGGTCGCGCTCTCGCCGGAGCCGGACGTCCCCGTGCCGGCGGGGGTCGGTCCCGCGTCAGTCGTCGCGGCGGACGACTCCGTGCCGGTGGTCGTCGTCTCCACCTCGGTCGTCGTTTCGGCGTCGCCGGAATCGGGCGACGCGGTCGGTCCTCCCTGCCCGCCGACGCAACCGGCGAGCAGCAGTGCGACCGCGAGACAGACGGCAGCGTATCGTCCCATGTCGGTTCGGCGCAACTCGGCTCCGATTGATAAATGGTCGTTTTCGTTCGCGCCCGTTCGCGACCCGCCGTCCTCGGGCTATTAAACGGTCTCGGATCGCCGAAAAAGAGGAAGTTTCCGCTTCCGGAGTTTGCTCCGCGTCGGCGTTACGCCTCGGTCGTCGTCTCCTCGACTACCTGGGTCGTCTCGCCGTTCGCGGGCGTCTCGGTCGCCTCGGGCGTCTCTGTCTCCTCGGGCGTCTCTGTCTCGACCGCGGTGGTCGTCTCCGCGCTCGGTTCCTCGATCACGATGACCGCGAGCTCACCGAAGTCGCGGGTGTACACCCCGTGGATGTACTGGCCGCCGGGCACGCCCTCGGTATCGATCTCGAAGGTCACGGTGGTCTGCTCACCGGCGTCGAGGGTGACCGTCTGGCGCGCGATGGCGGTGCCCTCGAGCCGGAAGACGACCTCCTGGGTCGCCTGCTGGTCGTTCAGGTTCGAGACGGTGGCGCTCACCTCGATGGTGTCGCCGGCCGACGCGTCCTCGGGTGCATCGAGGTTCGAGACCTCGAACGACTGGAGGTCGGCCGCCGCGGTCGTCGTCTCCTCGACCGCTTCAGTCGTCGTCTCTTCGACTTCTTCAGTCGTCTCTACGGGTTCTTCGGTCGTCGTCTCCTCAACTCCCTCAGTTGTCTCTACGGGTTCTTCAGTGGTGGTCTCCTCGACGACCTCGGTCGTCTCTACGGGTTCTTCGGTCGTCGTCTCTTCGATCTCTTCAGTCGTCTCTACGGGTTCTTCGGTCGTCGTCTCTTCGATCTCTTCAGTCGTCTCTACGGGTTCTTCGGTCGTCGTGGTCTCCTCGACCGCTTCGGTCGTGGTTACCTCGACCACCTCGGTCGTGGTCTCCTCACCCGGCTCCGCCGGGGTCGTGGTCATCATCGGCGGCTCCGGAAGCTCAACGCCCTCCGGGGCCGTGATGACGAACGTCACGTTCTCGACCTGGACGTTCTGGATGACGTACCGGACGGTCGGGATGTCCTGCGAGAGGTTCTGCTCGATCATCTGCTCGACCTGCTCGGGACTATGCGTCGTCACGGGCGGCGCCTGTTGCTGGGCGGCCGCGCTCTGGCGGAGGATTTCAGAGAGGTTCAGGACGACCCGCCGGTCCTGGATGGTGAGGTTCCCGACGGTCTCGGTCCGGTCGGGCGTCTCCTCGTCGCCGATGACGAAGGACCACCGGTCGATGTTCATCTGTTCGACCTTGAAGACCATCTGGCGCATCTCGTCGGCTTCGGCCGTCGTGGTCGTGGTCTCCTCGACTTCCTCGGTCGTGGTCTCCTCGACCGCCTCGGTCGTGGTCTCCTCGACCGCCTCGGTCGTCGTCTCTTCGATCTCTTCGGTCGTCGTCTCTTCGATCTCTTCGGTCGTCGTCTCTTCGATCTCTTCGGTCGTCTCTACGACTTCCTCAGTGGTGGTCTCCTCGACGACCTCGGTCGTCTCGACGGCTTCCTCGGTCGTGGTCTCCTCGACCGCCTCGGTCGTCGTGGTCGTCTCCTGCGCGACGCTCACGTTCGCCTCGTTGACCAGAATCTCGTTGTCGACGGTGTACGGACCGTCGAGATTCCCGGTCGAGAGGACGAAGTCGTACACCTGGTTGTCGTTGGTGTCCAGGTGGGGCATGGCGATGAGCGTCTGGGTCTCGGTGATAGGCCGGGCGAGCGTGATAGTCACGTCCTCGTGGGTCCCGGGTTCGAGATACACGGAGTTGCCGAGCACGCTCGCCAGCGGAGCGTCCTGGACCGAGCTGTCGTGGATGGCGATGAAGCCGCCCTCCGGCAGGGTCGCCGACTCGATGACGACCTGCTCGCCGTCAGATTCCTGTTCGTTGAGGGTGACGCTCGCCTCGTCCTGCTGGGCCGGTTCGTCAGCTTCTCGCGTCGTCTCCGCGGCGCCGTCGGCCGCGGTCGTCTCCTCGCCGTCCGCCGCCGTGGTGGTCTCCTGCACGCCGACCGCGTTCGTCCCGGCGTCGGATGGCGAACTACTCGTCACCGCGAGCGATACTGCCGTCCCGCTCGCTAAAATCAACAGTACCGCCATGAAGACGGCACTAAGTGTCCTTGTGTCACGTGTCATGTGTAACCCCCATTCCGCAACGAATCGGACGACGAGTCCGCGAATAAACGGACGCGACCGTTCACGCACGTAACAACCAGATACATCTGATTAGGCCGGGACTATCCGGCGATTCGCCCGGCGGTGTCCCTGTCGTAACCGGCTATTTCCGTCGGGGTAATTTCGCGTACCTCGCGCTCTATCTGAGGCACCCGACCGCTCGTTTCGAAGGCGCTTTCCCGCGGGGACCCCGACGTACGTCCGAGGATGTCGATGCGCGTGACCTTTCTCGGAACCGGCGGGGCAGTGCCGACGACAGAGCGGAATCCGAGCTCGGTGCTGGTCAACCGGGAGGGCGACCGGTTGCTGTTCGACGCGGGCGAGGGCACCCAGCGACAGATGATGCGCTTCGGGACCGGCTTCACCATCTCCGACATCTTCCTCACCCACCTCCACGGCGACCACGTGCTCGGACTGCCGGGCCTCGTCCAGACCCTCGACTTCAACGACCGCGAGCGGGCGCTCTCGGTCTACACCCCCGCCGGCACCGAGGAGGACGTCGACGCGCTCATCCGCGCCGCCGACAATCGGCCGTCGTTCCCGGTCCACGTCTACGGCGTCGGGCCCGACGAGGCCGCGGTCCGGCGCGACGACTACGCGGTCCGGACGTTCCGGACCGACCACGACACCAACGCGGTGGGGTACGCGCTGGTCGAGGACGACCGCAAGGGCCGGTTCGACCGCGACCGAGCCGAGGAACTGGGCGTCCCGGTCGGGCCGAAGTTCTCGCAGCTCCACGAGGGCGACCCGGTCGAACTGGAGGACGGCACGGTCGTCGAACCCGACCAGGTGGTCGGCGACCCTCGGCCCGGGCGCAAGGTCGTCTACACCGGCGACACTCGACCGAGCGACCGCGTCGCCGAAGTCGCCGAGGGAGCCGACCTGCTGATCCACGACGCCACCTTCGCCGACGACCGCGCCGACCGCGCCGGCGACACCGGCCACTCGACCGCGCACCAGGCCGGCGAGATCGCGAGCCGGTCCGGCGCCGAGCGCCTCGCGCTGACCCACGTCTCCTCGCGGTACGCCGGCGACGTCTCCGCCCACCTCGCGGAGGCCCGCGAGGCGTTCGACGGCGAGACGTTCCTGCCCGACGACGGGCTGACCCGCGAGATCCCGTACCCCGACGAGTAGCGCGGAGCGAGCGCCCGAAACGGGCGTCGCCGCGGCGGCGACCGCCACGCCACGACCGGTCATCCGCCGACAGTTCTCGGTTGGACACGCGGTAATAATTTAATCTATTACTGTGATATTATTTGTCGTGGGGTAGGAAAATTGGCAGGTTTTATCACAGCCATCTGCTACCTCTCGACTGCATGCGCAGACACACATCGCTGCTACTGGTTCTCTGTCTCGTCGTCGCGGGCGCGGTCCCGCCGGCGGCGGCGCAGGCGACGAGTCCGAGTGACGCGGAGACGACCGCTCGCGACGCGGCCACGTCCGCGCCCGGACTCGCGCCGACCGCGGCGGAGACCCCGCAGAACAACTCCACGACGCTCACGATACTGTCGTACAACGACGTCCAGACCGCGGCGGCCGAGAACGGCACGCTGCCGCGGTTGGTGACGCTGATAGGGCAGCGACGGGCCGCCCACGACAACCCCACCGTGGTCGTCGGCGGCGGCGACCAGGTCAGCCCCCACTCGCTGTCGCCGCTCAGCCAGTGGCGGGTGCCGGTGAAGGCGCTGAACGTCGTCGACCCGGCCGCCGAGGTCGTCGGGAACCACGACCTCGACTACGGTTTCGGCGCGGTCGCGAACTACAGCAACGCCTCGGACTTCCCGTGGCTGATGGCCAACATCGTCGACGAGAGCACGGGCGAGCCGATCCCCGGCGCCGAGCCCTACACCGTGGTCGAGCGCCAGGGCGTGAAGGTCGGCATCGTCGGGGTGGCCGACGAGAAGATCAAGTCCAAGACCGCGGTCGACTTCGACGAGGCGGGCTACGAGCTGCAGAACTACTCGGAGGTCGCCGGCGAGTACGCCACGATGCTCAAGCAGGAGCGGAACGTCGACGTGGTGGTCGTCTCGGCCCACCTCGGCGTGCCCGTGGCCAAGGAGCTGGCCAACGAGACCGAGCACGTCGACGCCATCGTTGTCGGCGACGACGAGGTCGAGTACCCGCCCGCGGAGACCGGCGGCGCGGTCATCGTGGAGGCCGAGGCCCGCGCCGAGCACCTCGCGGAGCTCAACCTCACCGTCGAGAACGGCGAGGTGACGGCGTGGAACGGCCGGCTGCTCGACGTGACCGAGAACGTGACCAAGAACGAGACGGTTGCGAACGCCATCACCGAGGCCCGCTCGGCGGAGCTCTCGAAGGTCGCCGGGAGGACCGACGTCGAGCTCGACGCCCGCTTCTCCCCGAACTACCACGACGAGACCGCGCTGGGCAATCTCATCGGCGACTCGTTCCTCGCCCAGACCGGCGCGGACGTGGCCATCACCAACGCGGGCGGCATCCGGTCGAACAGCGTCTACGGCCCCGGCAATCTGTCGGTCGGCGACGTGTACAACGTCCTGCCGTTCCAGAACACGCTGGTCACGGTCGAGCTGACCGGCACCCAGATCGAGCGGCTGCTCGCCAGCCAGGTCGTCACGCTCGAGAGCGAGACCGGCCAGCAGTACGGCGCCGAGGCCCAGCTCCAGGTCGGCGGCATCTCCTACGAGTGGGTCGGCCACAACGACACGGACGAGCAGATTCGCGACGCGTGGGTCGGCGGCGAGCCCCTGCGCGAGGACGAGACCTACGAGGTCACGGTCAACTCCTACATGGCGGGCTGGGACGACTCGGTGCTCGAGAACGCCACCGTGGTCAGCGAGTCCCACACGCTCTACGGGACGGCCCTGCTGAACTACGTCCGGGAGAACAGCCCGGTCTCGCCGACGGACGCCAACCGCATCCGGCGTGTCGACGCCGAGGTCGCGACCGAGTCCGTCGAGGTCTCGGAGGGCACCGTCGCCGTCTCGCTGGCCGCCCCGAACGGCACCCAGAACGTCAGCGACGGCTTCTACGCGGCTACGGGTAACGCGAGCCAGCGCCTCGCGGCCGAGTCGACGACGCTCGACGCGGACACCGTGACGGTCGCGTTCGACCTCGCGGACCTCCGCGCGATGGCGGACGGCGACGCCGTCCAGATCTACGGCGGCTACAACACCTCCGCGTACCAGCGCGTCTACTTCGAGAACTCGGTGCTGAACGCCGAGCTCTCGGCCGACGAGTTCGCCGCGGAGACGACCGCGGCGACCACCTCGAAGCCGGCGACCACGGTCGACACCACCACGGTGACGACGCAGGAGGCCCCGGTCGAGGACGCGACCGAGACGACGACCGTCGACGGCGAGTCCGACATCCCCGGTTTCACCCCGGTGATCGCCGTCGTCGCGCTGCTCGCGGCCGCCCTCGTGGCGATGCGTCGGGCCTGACCGACGCGCGGTTTCCCTTTTTCTCGCGCCAGGTCGATGGACATCTCGGACAGCTCCCGGCGCCACCTCGTACCGCGGAATCGGGACCCCGCGTCGGATTTATATCCGCCCGCACCCTACGGCCGGCCGTGAACGCCCGCACGAGTGCCCTCGACACGCTCGTCTTCGGCGTGGACGTCCAGAGCGGGGACGTCCGCGGCGACGCACCCTCCTACGCGGTCGTCGCGTTCGACGGCGAGAACGTCGACCGCGACGTGGTCTCCCACCGCAAGCTCCGCCGGCTCATCGACCGGGAGGAGCCGGCGCTCGTGGCGACCGACAACATGTACGAGCTGGCGTCGGACAAGGACGCCCTCGTCCACTTCCTGCGCGAGCTTCCGGACGGGACCCGGCTGGTGCAGGTCACGGGCGCCGAGCGGCCCGAACCCCTCTCGCGGGTCGCCTCGCGCCACGGCGTCCCCTACGGCAAGAAGCCGATGAAGGAGGCCGAGGCTGCCGCCCGGCTCGCGGCCGGCAACGTCGGCTACGAGGTGTCGGCCTTCACGAACACCACCGAAGTCAAGGTCTCGCGGGGGCGCTCGACCGGCAAGGGCGGGTGGAGCGAGGACCGCTACACCCGGCGCATCCACGGGTCGGTCAAGAGCAAGACCCGCGAGATAGAGAGCGACCTCGACGGGGCGGGCCTCGACTACGAGCGCGACGCGACAGAGAAGTACGGCGGCTTCTCGAACGCCGTCTTCGAGGTCGAAGGTCGGCCCGAGGACATCCCGGTGTCGAACGGGCGCTCGGGCGACGTCCGGGTCGAGGTCGAGCGCCAGCGCCGGGACGGCATCGAGTTCGAGCCCCTCGCCAAGCGCCGCGACCACGTGCTGGTCGGCATCGACCCCGGCACGACCACCGCGGTCGCGGTGGCGGACCTCGACGGGACCGTGCTCGACGTGCTCAGCACGCGGACCGCCGACACCGCCGAGGTCATCGAGTGGATCATCGAGCGCGGCCGGCCGGTCGTGGTCGCGGCCGACGTCGAGCCCATGCCCGAGACCGTCGAGAAGATCCGCCGGAGCTTCGACGCGGCGGGGTGGATTCCCCGGTCGGACCTCCCGGTCGACGAGAAGCAGCACCGCACGCGCGAGCACGACTACGACAACGACCACGAGCGCGACGCGATGGCGGCGGCCCTGTACGCCTTCGACGACCACGAGGACCAGTTCGAGCGCATCGCCGAGAAGGTGCCCCCGCGGATGGACCGCGGGGAGGTCACCGCGCGCGTGGTCGCGGGCGAGGACTCGGTCGAGACCGCACTGGCCGCCCTGTCGGACGACGACGAGTCCGACGAGGAGGAGACCGAGCACACGCCCCGCGAACTGACCGACGAGGAGAAGCGCATCAAGCAGCTCGAGTCGCAGGTCGAGCGCCTCGAGAGCCACGTCGAGGACCTCGAGGACACCATCGAGAGCAAGGAGGGCCGCATCGGCCAGCTGAAGGGCGACCTCGAGAAGGCCAGGAGCGAGGAGCGCAAGGAGGTCCGCGAGCGCCGCGAGGTCTCCCGGCTCGAACGCGAGAACAGCCGGCTCGAGCGCGAACTCGACGAGCGCGACGAGCGCATCGAGGAGCTGGAGGGCAAGCTCGCCCGGCTCAAGGAGCTGTGGAAGCTCGACCACTCGAACTTCAGCGACGTCTCCGAGAAGAAGGCCGGGCTCACGCCGGTCAAGCCCGTCGAGAAGTTCACCAGGGGCGCCATCGACGCCGCCCACGAGAGCTTCGGGCTGGCGACCGGCGACGTGGTGTACCTCCGGGACGCCTCGGGCGCGGGCCGGTCGACCGCCGAGCGGCTCGCCGAGGTCGACCCGAAGCTCGTGCTGGTCGGCGACGGCGGCCTCTCGGACGCGGCCGACAGCATCCTCTTCGAGAGCGAGATCCCGGTCGGCCCGGCCGACGACGTGACCATCCAGGAGGTCGACGAGCTGGCGGTCACCCGCGAGGCCGAGGTCGAGGCCGTCATCGAGGACTGGGAGGAGCGGGCGGCCGAGCGGCGGAAGGAGCAGAAGGCCGAGCAGCTCGACCGGCTCATCAGCGAGCACCGGGCCGACCGCAAGTACGACTCGGGGTCGGAGGCCAGCGGGCAGAGCCCCTGAGGAGAGGGAAGATCCCGAGTAATCTCCACGTCTCACCGCTCGGAGAACCGACCCGCGAGGCGCCGACGGGCCGCCGAACCGTTGGCACGGTCCCGGAACCCTAAAGCACGGCGCGGGACACACACCGCGTATGGACGCCTACGAGTTGATTTCGCGGAACGTCGAGGAAGCGGTGACCGAGGAGGAGGTGCGGGCCCTCGCCGAGGACCCCGAGGGCAAGCGCGCCTACGTCGGCTACGAGCCGTCGGGGGTGCTCCACATCGGGCACATGCTCACCGCCAACAAGCTCATCGACCTGCAGGACGCGGGCATGGAGGTCGTCATCCTGCTGGCCGACGTCCACGCCTACCTCAACGGGAAGGGCACCTTCGAGGAGATCGAGGCGACCGCCGAGAAGATGCGCAAGCAGTTCCTCGCCTACGGCCTCGACGAGGACAGCACCGAGTTCGTCTACGGCTCGGAGTACCAGCTCGACGACGATTACGCGCTCGACCTCCACAAGCTGGAGCTCGACACGACTCTCAACCGGGCCCAGCGCGCGATGGCCGAGATCCAGGGCGACGAGACCGCGAAGGTCAGCCACGTGGTCTACCCCCTGATGCAGGCGCTCGACATCGAGTACCTCGACCTCGACCTCGCGGTCGGCGGGCTGGACCAGCGCAAGGTCCACATGCTGATGCGCGAGGAGCTTCCGGAGATCGGCTACGAGGCCCGGCCCTGCCTCCACACGCCCATCCTGGCCGACCTCGGCACCGGCGAGGGAAAGATGTCCTCCAGTCAGGGCGTCACCATCTCGATGGAGGACTCGACGGAGGACATCGAGGAGAAGGTCAACTCGGCGTTCTGCCCGCCGACCCGCGACCCGGAGGACGATCTGGAGAATCCCGTTCTGGAGATCTTCCAGTACCACGTCTTCCCGCGGTTCGAGGAGGTCGTGGTCGAGCGCCCCGACGAGTACGGCGGCGACCTGGAGTACGACGACTACGAGGCCCTCGCTTCGGACCTGGAGAGCGGCGAGCTCCACCCCGCGGACGCCAAGTCCGCGCTGGCGACGTACCTCGACGAACTGGTCGCACCGGGGCGGGAGAAGCTGCGGGAGCTTGAGGGGTAGGCCGGACGACCGGCGCGCACCGTTTCCGGGACGGCACTGTACGCTCGTACACCCGGTCGCCCGCGAATCCGGCGTCGTCGGTGTACGTCCGTACACGGGCTAAAACTGGCGCGAACCGTCGCACCGTCTTATATCGGACGTTGCCCACTGTCCGGTCGGACATGACGGCGATACGTCGACGCGTTTCGCTCGAATCGAAATCGGAAACGACCCTCGTCGCACTCGCGGTCACGCTCCTCGGGTCGTTCGCGGGGCTGTTGGGTGCCGCCGTCCCCGGGATGGTCGGGTTGGTAGCGACGACGACTCCCGATGCGGTCTACATCGTGACCAGTCGCGGCGTCCAACTCGGGTTCGGCGCGTTCGCGCTCGGGTACCTGTTCTACACGGGGGAGTGGGACCGGTACGTTCGCTTTCGACGACCGGGGCTCCGAGACGTCGGTGCGATCTTCGGCGCGTTCGTCGCGCTCGTCGCGGTCGGGTACGCGATAAACGCGGTCGTCGGGGTGCTCGGCCTGCCACACGAGATCACCACGGGGACCGTCGAACACGACCTGGCGCTTCACGCCCAGCCGCGACTGTGGCCCGTCGCGTTCCTGGCGTGGTTCGCGTTCGCGGCGCCCGCCGAAGAGCTGTTCTACCGCGGCCTCGTCCAGACGCGGCTGCGCGACGCGTTCCCCGCCGCGGCCGTCGTCGTCCTGGCCGCGGCCTGTTTCTCGCTGTCGCACGCGACCTTCGCCGCGCTCAGCGGGGCGAGCGGTGCCGCGCTCGCGACGACCTTCATCGAGCTGCTCGGCGCCGGGCTCGTGTTCAGTGGACTCTACGAGGCGACTGACAACCTCGCGACCGTCGCGGTCTTCCACGGACTGACGTGGCTCGAACCCCTCCACGCCGTCGAACACCTAATCGGCGTGTTGTGAATCGCGCCGAACGCCGTCGCAGAGCGGGAACTACAGCTCCTCCCACGCACGGCGGATGCGCTCGCCGGGACGGCGCAGCCGGTCGAGGACGCTCCCGAGCGCGCCGGCGGGGTCCCGACGCAGCGCCCGGAGCCCCGGGAGGACGTCGTGCTTCAGCGCCTGCGCGGCCTTGATCAGGAAGACCCCCGCGAGGGCCGCGACGACCACGAGCGAACACAGGTAGACCAGCACGGCGGCGGCCGCACTCGTGCCGAGGAGGTCGCCCGACGTCGTCGAGTCGACGAGCAGGGTCACGAACAGCGGGACGGTGGCGCTCGCCGTCAGCTTCAGGAGCCCGTCCGCTCGCTCGTCCCACCGGTTCCCCTCGAACTGCTCGCTGACCGACGCCCTCGTCTCGCGGCGTATCTCGGACTCCGTCCGCAGTTCGACGTCGTCGAGACTCCGCAGGTCGCTCGACTCGGCGGTCAGGTCGTCGGCCCGGTCGCGCGCCCGCAATCGAACGCTCTCGCGGTCCAGGTCCTCCAGTTCCCGTACTCGCTCGAGAACCAGCGTCGCGTCCGCGAGCGCCGCCCGGAGTTCGTCCTCCGGGAGCTCCTCCACGGCGAGTTCGTACTGGGCGTCCGGATACGCGGCGAGCACCCGGAAGTCGAGCAGTCCGGCCGCGAGACGCTCGCGTATCTGTCGCTCGTCCCGACGGCGCTTCTGCTCGTCCAGGTCGGCGAACTCGTTCCGAACGCGTCGCCGCTGGGTCTTCGTGAGAAGTGATGCTGGCCTGTCATCCATGCGTGCGATGTGTCCGCACGCGGCCTTAATAACCCAGTATCGTCGAGGTGGACAGAATCAGATGTATTCTGAGACGCGTCGGTGCGTGCGGGTTCGGGCCGTCGGTCGGAGCGCTCCGGCAGGCGCGAGGCTCACTCGAAGCCGCCGCCGCCCATCATCCCGCCGAGGCCGAAGCTCGACATGAGGCCCGAGACGAGCCCCCACGCCGTCAGCACGAAGCCGACGACGACCAGGCCGATGCCGGCCGCGATGATGAGGTTCTGCAGCGCGATGACCGCGACGCCCGCAAGCAGGAGCAGCACCCCGACGATGCCTTTCGCTCCGAGTTTGTCGATCATACGACGCGGTGTGTTCGGGGGCGACTTAAACACCCTTGCTCCGGCGACGTGACGGGAGAACGACGGCATGTTTAAACATCCGCATCACCAAACTGGAAATATGAGCGACAACGACGGCGGACGGCGGAAGAACCTCCGCATGCCCGACGACGACGAGGTCTTCGCCACCGTCACCAACATGCTCGGGGCGAATCGGGTCAAAGTACGTTGCGCCGACGGGAAGGAGCGCACCGCGCGGATTCCGGGCAAGATGCAGAAGCGCATCTGGATCCGCGAGGACGACGTCGTGCTGGTCGAACCGTGGGACTGGCAGGACGAGAAGGCCGACATCAAGTGGCGCTACGACAAGCAGGAGGCCGACCAGCTCCGCGACGAGGGCCACATCCAATAAGACGACCTTTTGCTGCGTCCGCGTGAGCACAGCGAACGAGGGCTCGGGACGGCGAAGCCGTCCCGGCGGACGGCGCAAAAACGCGCCGTCCTTGCAACAGCTCGACCAAAAACACCGGAAGACAAACCACGTCTTCCGAGTCCTCGGGAACGGAGTGACCGAGGACACTTCGTCACCCCTCACTCGGTCCTCACTTCGTTCGGGCCTTCGTTCGAGGGTTCCTTGGTCCGCTCGCTCACTGCGTTCGCTCGCGGTTGAGCCGCTGGTGCTCCATCCTGATCTGCACTCTCGAAACCTCGGACAGACGGAGTAGCCCAGCGACAACAGTTTACATTCCATCACGGGGCAAATCCCAATTCAGCTCGCTCTCCCCCGACGCCTGCTATCGAATCCCAACCGGCGCGAACGGTCGCGGCCCCGCCGCTGTTACGTGTCCGGCGACTACGACCGGGTGATGACTCCCGAACAACTATCGGTCGACGAGACGGACGTAGCGCACGACGAGGAGCATCCGGCGGCGATCGAGGCCATCCGGACCCGGCGGTCGGGGCACAACTTCGACCCCGACGAGAAACTGGACGAGAAGACGCTCGAGGAGCTGATTCGGGACGCCGCGCTCGCGCCCTCGTCGTACAACCTCCAGCCGTGGGAGTTCGTCGCCGTGCGAGACGACGACCGGCTCGGCGAGGTCGTGGAACTCGCGTACGGGCAGGAACACGTCAAAGAAGCCGGGACCGCCATCTTCGTCGTCGGCCACACGGAACCCGAGACGGCCGATCGGGTCTTCGAGGAGTGGGTCGAGGCGGGTCGCTTCGACGAGGAGACCGGCCGGCAGGTCAAAGAGCAGACGGTCGCCGGGTACGAGGGCGAGCGGGCGGGACGGGATTACGGCATCCGGAATGCGAGCCTCGCGGCCCAGAACCTGCTGCTGTCCGCGCACGCCCGCGGGCTGAAGGCGACGCCCATGAGCGGCTTCGACTTCGAGGGCGCCGCCGAGTTCCTCGGACTGCCCGACGACAAGATTCCCGTGATGCTCGTCGCCGTCGGGCCGAGCGGCGGCGAGGAGCCCGAGCGACTCCCCCGGCGCGACGTCGACGAGATTCTCCACCGCGAGAGCTACTGAGGACCGTGGGTTCCGTCGCCGCTTTCGACCACTACCGCGTTCGCCGTGATCTCTTTCGGCTCCGCCGAATGCGGTCCCCCGAAGCCCACCCTTTTACCCCTGGGACCGCTACGTCCGGGTAGATGACCGAGGAGTACAGCCTGCTCGAACCCGACAACGTCGAGGGCGTCGGCGACGAGTGGGAGGAGATAGACGTCTCCGACACGGAGGCCGACAAGATCGCCCGCCAGCGCGACCGGGAGTTCAACGAGTTCCGGGAGCGGCTCAAGAACACCGAGCAGTTCAAGGTCGAGCAGTCGGTGTTCGACGACGCCACGCTGGCGGCGCTCTACAAGCTGGTCCAGGACGGCTACGTCCAGGCGTTCGGCGGCCCCGTCTCCTCGGGCAAGGAAGCGACCGTCTACGGCGCGCTCGGCGGCGAGCAGTACGGCGAGGTGGCGGTCAAGGTCTACCGCATCAACGCTTCGGACTTCCGGGACATGCGGGAGTACCTGGTGGGCGACCCCCGGTTCGAGGAGCTGTCGGGCGACAAGAAGCGGGTCGTGCTCGCGTGGACCCGCAAGGAGTTCGCCAACCTCAAGCGCGCCCAGAAGGCCGGCGTACGCGTTCCGAACCCCATCGCGGTCCAGCGCAACGTGCTCGTCATGGAGTTCCTCGGCTCCGACGGCGAGCGCGCGCCTACGCTCGACGACGCCCACCTCGAGAACCCCGAGACCGCCTTCGAGGTGGTCCGGGAGTACATGCGACGGCTCTACGACGTGGGGCTGGTCCACGGCGACCTGAGCGAGTACAACATCATCGTCCACGACGGCGAGCTCTGCATCATCGACCTCGGCCAGGCCGTGACCGTCCACCACCCCAACAGCGGCGAGTTCCTGACGCGGGACTGCGCGAACGTCGCCTCCTTCTTCCAGCGCCAGGGGATGGACGTCCACGGCGACGAGCTCGAGGCGTGGGTTCGGGAGCACGCCGACCCCGACAAGTGAGCACCGAAGCGGTCTGGGGGAGCGTTCGCGACCTCGCC
Organism: Halorussus rarus; assembly: GCF_003369835.1. Classification (NCBI taxonomy): domain Archaea; kingdom Methanobacteriati; phylum Methanobacteriota; class Halobacteria; order Halobacteriales; family Haladaptataceae; genus Halorussus; species Halorussus rarus. Next base: position 1,244,935 of record NZ_QPMJ01000002.1, read on the forward strand.
GGCGAAACGTTCAAACGACGAGAGTGACTACCGTGAATCGATGAGGTCCGCTCTCCGCACTTGGCGCTGGCGGTCGCCCGGAGAGCGGACAGTGTCGTAGCTCGCGGCGCGCCGGCCTTCACCGGGCGTCCGCGGTGGCGGCGCTCCCTCGCTTTCTCGCGCATCGACTTCCGAGCGACAGCCACCAGTATCCACCAACACGATGACAGACGACGCAGACGACTTCACCGTCACCCCCTACGCGGTCGAGGGCGAGATCGACTACCGGGAACTGCTCGACCGCTTCGGCGCGGACGAACTGACCGACGACCAGATAGCGCGCTTCCCCGACCCGCACCCGATGGTGCGCCGGAAGGTGTTCTACGCCGGCCGGGACGTCGACCGGTTCCTCGGGGCGGCGACCGCCGGCGAGACCGTCTCGCTCGTGACCGGCGTCGGTCCCTCGGGGCCGATGCACATCGGTCACGCGATGCACTTCTACCACGCGAAGCACCTCCAGCAGCGGACGGGCGCACACGTCTACATCCCCATGTCGGACGACGAGAAGTACTTCGGCAAGGACCTCTCGATGGCCGACATCTCCGAGCACGCCCGGGACAACCTCCGGGACCTGCTCGCTGTCGGGTTCGACCCTGAGCGCACCCGCATCGTGGTCGACACCGCGGACGCGGACGTAGTCTACCCCCTCGCGGTCCAGTTCGCGAAGCACCTCACCCAGTCGACGATGGAGGCGACCTACGGCCGACCCGACAACGTCGGCCTGGGGTTCTACCCCGCGGTCCAGATAGCGCACCTGCTGCTGCCCCAGCTCGTCCACGGCCCGCACGCGAGCGTGGTCCCCATCGCGGTCGACCAGGACCCCCACGTCCGACTCGCTCGCGACGTGGCCGCCAAGGAGGCGTTCGACGTGACCAAGCCGGCGGCCCTGCTGAGCAAGTTCCTGCCGACCCTCGACGGACCGGGCAAGATGAGCAGTTCGGACAGCGCACCGGCCATCCACCTGACCGACGACCGCGAGACGGTGCAAGACAAGATCCAGACGTACGCCTACTCCGGCGGGCGGTCCAGTCTGGACGCCCACCGCGAGCACGGCGGCGACCCAACGGTCGACGTGGCCTACCAGCTGCTGGCGTTCTTCTTCGAGCACGACGACGCGACCCTCGACCGGCTCGCCGACGAGTACCGGTCGGGAGACCTGCTCAGCGGGGAGCTCAAGAACTACGCCGCCGAGCGCATCGCCGACTTCCTCGAAGCGCACCAGGAGCGCCGGGCCGCAATCGACGACCTCGAAGCCGAGTTCGAGCGCTACCGACTGACCGGCGACGAGCGCGCGCGAGCGCGACCGGAGGGCGTCGGCCTGTTCGACCGAGCGAGACGTTCGTAATCCTGACGGACTGAAAGGGCGAGCGCGTCTCGGGGGAGGCGGACGACGTGAGCACTGGAGGGCGGGTCGGAGGCCCGCCCGAAGTACGCAGCGAGTTCTCGACCCGAGCGGGCGGGGGCTTCCAGGAACGTCCTTCCGGTCGTCAGATTGGCGAAAGGTAGCGGCACGGGGCACGAGGACCCACCGCGATAGGGAGTAGTTCACGCGCGGACAAAGAGTTAAAACACCCGGGGCGACTACGATTAGCCATGCAACACGTGAAGATTCCGCAGGACCGAATCGGCGTTCTCATCGGCGAGGGAGGTGAGACGATGCGCGAGATCGAGAGTCGCGCGGAGGTGCGACTCGACATCGACTCCGAGAACGGCAAGGTCGAGGTCGAGAAGACCGGCGACCCCGTCCGCGGGCTCAAGGGACCGGAGATCGTGAAGGCCATCGGCCGCGGCTTCGCGCCCGACGAGGCCCTCACGCTGCTCGACGACGACATGATGATGTTCGACGTCATCGACATCGACGCCGCCGCCCGGAACAAGAACGACCTCGAGCGCCAGAAGGGCCGACTCATCGGCGAGAACGGCCGGACCCGCGAGCTCATGGAGGAGCTGACCGGCGCGAGCGTCGTCATCTACGGCACCACCCTCGGCGTCATCGGCACCCCCAAGCAGGTCGACGTGGTCCGGAGCGCCGCCGAGATGATCCTCGACGGCGCGCCCCACGGGTCGGTGTACTCGTTCCTCGAACGCAAGCGCAACGAGATGAAGCGCCAGGGGATGGAGTTCCACCAGTTCCCGGGGTAGACCGGGTACCTTCTTCTACAGCAGTTCCTCGGGGGAAGCCTGACAGAGTACGTCGTGGCTTCGTTTCCGAAGGCCTCGCCCGCGGTGAACACCGAGAGGCGAACTGCGTCTCCCGAGGTGTTACGGGTCGGAGATTCGCTACAGCCCGAAAACCGTCGGTTTTCGAGGATCACACTCGCGTCGCTCGCGTGACCGCGACCGGGCGGCCTCTTTCAGTTCACCCGAACGGCGGTTCGTTCCACCAGCCCGATTCCGATTGACTGTCACACCCGGCGTTAGCATTTCAAACGCGCTCGGGTGGTGTCAGTGGCCCGTCTCCGGGAGCCTCCGACTGGCGGACGTGTCATCGAGCAATCGGGGTGAAAACCCGGTTCCCGCCATCGGAATCGGACGTCTCTCCCGCCGAACCGGCGGCTTACATCATGCACTATAAAACCCCATGTGCGAATAGTTCACACAAGATGTGTCGGCTCTTGTGCATGGCGTTCTGTCGGAGGTTAGGGAAACCTTTATGTAGAATGGCAATCAATCATTGCGATGAACATGGCACAACGAATGGGCAACCAGCCGATGATCGTACTTTCCGAGGACAGCCAGCGCACCCAGGGGAAGGATGCGCAGTCGATGAACATCACCGCCGGGACGGCAGTCGCCGAGGCCGTCCGGACCACGCTCGGCCCGAAAGGGATGGACAAGATGCTCGTCGACTCGACGGGCGAGGTCGTCGTCACGAACGACGGCGTCACCATCCTGAAGGAGATGGACATCGAGCACCCCGCGGCCAACATGGTCGTCGAGGTCTCCGAGACCCAGGAGGACGAGGTCGGCGACGGGACGACCACCGCGGTCGTCGTCGCCGGTGAGCTCCTCGAGAAGGCCGAGGACCTCCTCGAACAGGACATCCACGCCACCACCCTCGCGCAGGGGTACCGCCAGGCCTCCGAGAAGGCCAAGGAGCTCCTCGAGGAGAAGGCCATCGACGTCGACGCCGACGACACCGAGACCCTCGAGAAGATCGCGTCGACGGCGATGACCGGCAAGGGCGCGGAGAACGCCAAGGAGATGCTCTCCGAGCTCGTCGTGCGCGCGGTCCAGAGCGTCGCCGACGAGGAGGGCATCGACACGGACAACGTCAAGGTCGAGACGGTCGTCGGCGGCTCCATCGACCAGTCCGAGCTCGTCGAGGGCGTCATCGTGGACAAGGAGCGCGTCCACGAGAACATGCCCTACTTCGTCGAGGACGCCAACGTCGCGCTGCTCGACGACGCCCTCGAGATCCAGGAGACCGAGATCGACGCCGAGGTCAACGTCACCGACCCCGACCAGCTCCAGCAGTTCCTCGACCAGGAGGAGGAGCAGCTCCGCGAGATGGTCGACAAGCTCGAGGAAGTCGGCACCGACGTCGTCTTCGTCGACGGCGGCATCGACGACATGGCCCAGCACTTCCTCGCGGAAGCGGGCATCATCGCGGTCCGCCGCGCCAAGTCCGACGACCTGAGCAAGCTCGCCCGCTCGACCGGTGCGAACATCGTCAGCAACGTCGACGACATCGAGGCCGACGACCTCGGCTTCGCGGGCTCGGTCGCCCAGAAGGACGTCGGCGGCGACCAGCGCATCTTCGTCGAGGACGTCGAGGAGGCCAAGTCCGTCAGCCTCATCCTGCGCGGCGGCACCGAGCACGTCGTCGACGAGGTCGAGCGCGCCATCGAGGACAGCCTCGGCGTCGTGCGCGTCACCCTCGAGGACGGCAAGGTCGTCCCCGGCGGCGGCGCGCCCGAGACCGAGCTCGCGCTCGAACTCCGCGACTACGCCGACTCCGTGGGCGGCCGCGAGCAGCTCGCCGTCGAGGCGTTCGCCGACACCCTCGAGGTCATCCCGCGCACCCTCGCCGAGAACGCGGGCCTCGACCCCATCGACAGCCTGGTCGACCTCCGCAGCAGGCACGACGGCGGCGAGTTCAACTCGGGTCTCGACGCCTACACCGGCGAGGTCGTCGACATGGAGGAGGACGGCGTCGTCGAGCCCCTCCGCGTGAAGACCCAGGCCATCGAGTCCGCCACCGAGGCGGCCGTCATGCTGCTGCGCATCGACGACGTCATCGCCGCGGGCGACCTGAAGGGCGGTCAGGTCGACGGCGACGACGGCGGCGACGGCGGTCCCGGTGCCGGCGGCCCCGGCGGCGGCATGGGCGGCGGCATGGGCGGCATGGGCGGTATGGGCGGCATGGGCGGTGCGATGTGAAGTAGGCCGAACGCCCGCTCGCTGCGCCACCCGACCCGCACCGACCGACCAACCGTCGAACCGCGCGGCGTCGACCGACGCCGCATCTCGGACCCATTCGAATCGCTTTTTTCGCGTCCCCCTCGCCGAACAGCACCCGCCGCGCGTCACCCCCTGATCCGAACCCGCCGACGACAGTCGGAGTCGAGCGCACGGAGGACCTTCCGACGAGCCCGCGACCGCCGACCGCGGCGACCCGCCGACCGATCAGTCGTCCGGTTTCTGGTCCACCTCGAACGCGTCGTCGTCGAAGCCGACCAGGCTCCGGAGCAAGACGAGGACCGGGAACACCTCGAGGCGGCCGGCCCACATCACGGCCACCAGCGTGAGTTTGGCCGCGGTCGGCATCCCCGCGCCCGTGATGCCGGTCGTGAGCCCGACCGCGCTGACCGCGCTGGCGACGTCGAAGATGACGTGCGCGAGTGGAGTCGAGTCGGGCATGACCACGGTGAGCGCGAGGACGCCGAAGACGAACGTCCCGAACCACAGGAACGCCACGAACGACGCGTCGTCGTAGTTGGACGCGGCGTGGCGGGTGCTGATGGAACCGATGTACGACGACTCGCTGGCCGCCGCGTCCCGGTACGCCGTGTCGCCGCCGGGGAAGAACACGTTCGTCACCCTGTGCCACGTCCCATTGACGAGGCTGATTCCCCGGATCACCTTGATCCCCGCCGCGGTCGAGCCCATGGCACCGCCGACGAACATCCCGAGGGTCACGACGACGAGCGAAGCGGTCGGCCACGAGCCCACCGACGCGGTGGCGAACCCGGCGCACGTCATCGCCGACACGAACTGGAACGTCCCGTGCAGGACGGCCGTCCCGACCGACGGGTACGTCACGTCGAGCGCGAGCAGTCCGACGACCGCGACCGACCCGACCCAGAGCGACACCCACAACCACCGCGACTGGAGGTCGACGTAGAACTCCCGGAGGTTCCCTCGGAGCGCCAGGTAGTACACCGGAACCGGGATAGCTCCGACCGCCATGATGGGTATCAGCGCGGCCTGCACGGGGACGCCGTAGCCTGCGACGCTCGCGTCGGTGACCGTGAATCCGCCGGTCGAGATGGCGGTCATGCCGTGGTTGAGCGCCGCCCACGCCGACATCCCGACCGCCCGAAGGACCGCGACCGACGCGACCGTGGCGATCGAGAACGCGAGCAGCATCGCGCGCGGGTCGGCCGGTCGAAGCTCCATCTCACCGACGGGAATCTCGATCTCGTAGTAGTGCGCGAGCGGGCCGGTCGACTCGAACACCAACACGACCAGGACGACGATGCCGACACCGCCGATCCACTGGAGGAGCGACCGCCAGAACTGGAGCGTCGCCGGCAGCCGGTTCTCGTGGGGCGTCACCGTGAGCCCCGTGCCGGTGAGCCCGCTCACCGCCTCGAACAGCGCGTTGGCCGGCGACCGGAACGCGGCGATGGTCGACGAGAGCGGCGGCGCCGACGCCAGCGTCGGCCGGAGCACGACCGTCCACGCGACCGAGAGGAACGGGAGCGCGGCGAACGCGCCGACGACGAGCCAGACGGCCGCGGCCGACGCGTAGCTCAGCGCCTTGTCGCGGGACTCCGGAGCGGTGCCCGCCCGTTTGAACCCGACGCCCGCGAGGAACGTCGCGAGCGCCGAACCCAGAACGCCGGGCGCGGCGTAGTACTCGCCGCTGAGGAGCGAGACGACGACCAGCGACGCGACGACGCCACTGAAGTACTCGAGCGCCCGGCCGGCGTTCCACAACGTGGTGCGGCGGTCCCACCCCATCCTCCACCCGGGATTGGAGCTAGACGCTTGTAAGCTGCGTGTCCGCGGGCCTCAGAACTCGCTCAGCACCGTGTTCGAGACCAGTTCCGAGACGCCGCGGCGGACGCGCTCGGAGGCCGACTGGCCGCTGATGTCGAGCTCCTCGCCCAGGTCGTCCAGCCCCACGTCCCGGGGCACCTCGAAGTAGCCCACGCGCTCGGCGGTCACCAGCGCCCGCCGCTGCTCGGGGCTCAGGCCGTACTCGTCCTCGAGCGGCCCCTCCCCGGGCGTGTAGAGCCGGTGGAGCCGGAACTCGACGTCCCTGTCGAGGCAGGCCCGGCGCATCTCGACCACCGAGTCCCGGTCGGGGAACCGGACCCGTCGATTCCAGCCGTCGGTCGACCCCGTGGCGGCCATCGGCGACGCGCCGAGCCGCTGGTAGATGGGGTAGATGGGCCGGATGCGCTCGGCGTCGAGTCGCGCGCGGTAGAGCCTCCGGCCGCCGAGCTCCTCGACGACGTCGTGGTCCCGGACCGTCTCGTCGCCGACGAGTCCCGCCTCCAGCCGCTCGAAGTCGCCGCCGGCCGCCCAGAACGTCATCTGGGGCGCGTCGGAACCGGCCGCCAGCTGGTGTTCGAGTTCGACGGTCGCCTCCGGGGCGGCGTCGAGCGCCGACGCCAGCGCGAGTTCCGGGGACCGGAGGGAGAACTCGGCGATGAGACTCATTGGGAGCTAGCTACGGTCGGTTACTTGAAATACTATCGGTCGGAAATCTATCGCGGGCGAGTCGTCGCCGAGCGGGCGCTACTCGACGTCGAGTTCGAACTGCTCGTGTTCGCTGGCGGCGTTGAGCACGACGCTCGTGTTGCTCTCCTTGATGTCGGGGTCGGTGAGCAGGCTCTTGATGCCGCGGTTCATCCCGTCGGTGTCGGTGAACTTCCCGACCGCGATGATGTCGTAGTCGCCGGTGACCTCGTAGACGCTGATCATCTGGTCGTGGTTCCGGAGCGTCTCGGTCACGTCGGGCAGGGCGTTGCCCTCGACCTTGAGCTGGATGATGGCGGTCACGTCGTAGCCAAGCGCGTCGTAGTCGAGCTTGGGCGTGTACCCCTCGATGATGCCCTCCGACTCGAGGTCCTTGAGGTGGTTCGAGACGGTCGTCACCGACACGTCGAGGTCCTCCGCGAGGCTCCGGAGACTGGCGCGTCCGTCGCCCAGGAGTTCATTCACCAACTTCGCGTCGAGGTTTTCGTACGTCATTACGCTTACCGACGTAGCCCACCCTTTAGAATTTTACGAATATCCAATTCTCGGCCGACAGACGCAGAATTGCGCAGACCAATAACGTTTTAGTCATTCACGTAGTCCTGAAAGACGACGACAAAAATGACGGATGGACAAATCGCAGCCAGCAAAGAATCGGAGTTGACCGACGCCGAGCAGGACGTTCTCGACCAGATCGAGGAGGAGAACGTCGACTTCGTCCGCCTCCAGTTCACCGACATCACCGGGACCGTGAAGAACGTTAGCGTTCCGGCATCCCAGGTCGAGAAGGCGTTCGAGGAGGGCATCTGGTTCGACGGCTCCTCCATCGAGGGGTTCGTCCGGATCCAGGAGAGCGACATGCGGCTCGAACCGGACCCCGAGACGTTCGCGATCCTGCCGTGGCGCTCGAACGGCGACAGCGCGAGCGCCCGGCTGATCTGCGACGTGGTCAACACCGACGGCACGCCGTTCGAGGGCGGCCCCCGCCAGGTCCTCAAGAGCGTGCTCGCGGAGGCCGAGGAGATGGGCTACGAGGTCAGCATCGGTCCGGAGCCCGAGTTCTTCCTGTTCGAGAAGGACGAGGAGGGGAAGGCGACCACCACGCCCCACGACTCGGGCGGCTACTTCGACCTCGCGCCCAAGGACCTCGCGTCCGACGTGCGCCGCGAGATCATCTTCACGCTCGAGCAGATGGGCTTCGAGATCGAGGCCAGCCACCACGAGGTCGCCGAGGGCCAGCACGAGATCAACTTCAAGTACGACGACGCGCTCGGCACCGCCGACAACATCGCCACGTTCCGCGCGGTCGTCCGGGCGGTCGCCGAACAGCACGACCTCCACGCCACGTTCATGCCCAAGCCCATCAGCGCCATCAACGGCTCGGGCATGCACAGCCACATCAGCCTGTTCGAGGACGGCGAGAACGCCTTCGCCGACGAGGACGACGAGTTCAACCTGAGCGAGACCGCCTACAAGTTCATGGGCGGCGTCCTCGAACACGCCCAGGCGTTCACCGCGGTCACGAACCCGACGGTCAACTCCTACAAGCGGCTGGTCCCGGGCTACGAGGCCCCGGTGTACGTCGCGTGGAGCGACGTGAACCGCTCGGCGCTCATCCGCGTGCCCGACGCCGCGGGCGCGAGCTCCCGGTTCGAGATCCGGAGCCCCGACCCGTCGTGCAACCCCTACCTCGCGCTGGCCGCGGTCATCAAGGCCGGCCTGGACGGCATCGAGAACGACGCCGACCCCGGCGAGCCGGTCCGCGAGGACATCTACGAGTTCGACGACGAGAAGCGCGAGGAGTACGGCATCACGACGCTGCCCGGCAGCCTCGACAGCGCCATCGACGCCCTCGAGGCCGACGAGGTCGTCACGGAGGCGCTGGGCGACCACGTCACCGAGAAGTTCGTGCAGGCCAAGCGCGCCGACTACGCCGACTACAAGACCCACGTCTCCCCGTGGGAGAAGGAGAAGTACCTCGAGAAGTTCTGAGTCGCTTCGGCCGTTCTCTCCGTTTTCAGGTCGGCGACGCCGACCGTCTTCTTCTCGCGCGCTCGACCAGACTCGGCAGCAGCAGGATGCCGACCGGTACCAGCAGGTTCAGCACGAACACCGCCGCCAGCGGCAGGTCGGGCCGGTTGCCGGCGTAGCCGACCAGTCCGAGCGCGCCGAGACCGACGACGGCCGCGGGGAGCGTCACGGCCCCGCGCGGTCGGGCGCCGAGCGCGGCCCACGTCGCCCCCGCGCCGACGACGCCGGCGAGCGTCGCGACCGAGTCCGGGGTGAGTCCGTGGGTGGCGAGCGCCGCCGCCGCCAACCCGGCCGCGACCGCGAACGCCCGGGTCGGGTCCCAGTCGGCGATTCGCAGGAGCGCGGCGAGGTACGCCAGCGCGACGCCGACGCCGACCGCCACGTCGACCGCGTAGTGGACCCCGATGACCAGCCGGGACGTCGCGACGACCGCCACGACCGCGGCGGCCGCGACCGCGCGCCGGTCGCGGGTGCCGCGGTCGAGGACGAGCGCGAGCAGCCCCCACAGCGTCGTCGCGCCGACGGCGTGGCCGCTGGGGAAGCCGTAGCCGCCGGCGCGGGCGACGCGGAGGTCGGCCGGCGGTCGCGGGAGCGCGAACAGTCCCTTCAGGGCGAGCGTCAGCGCGAGCGCGCCGAGCACCGCGGCCAGCGAGAAGGCGCCTTTTCGCCGGTCGCCGAACCAGTACAGGAGCGCGACCGCCGCGAGGAGAAGCCCCGCGTCGCCCAGGTGGGTGAGCGCAGCGAACAGCTCGCGGGCGAACTCGGGCAGGAAGCGCGCGAAGGCGTCGGTGACGCCGAGGCCTCGTCCGGGCATCGGCCGGGAGTTTCCCGGCGAGCGGGATATAGCCTACGAACGGGATCGCGACGGAGCGTGCGAGACCGACCGGTGCGCGAGTGCCGCCGACCGGAAGCCGGGTCGGCGCCTACGACCGGAAGTTGCCGATGCGGTCGCTGATGCGGCTCGGGAGGGTCATCACGCCGACGCCGAAGCCGAGCATCACCATCAGGGCGTAGAGCCCGAGCGTCGAGAGCCAGACGACCGCCATCGCGAAGATGGCCCAGAAATCGCGGAGCCAGTAGAACGCCCCGAGGGTCATCGCGGTGCCGTACAGCAGCACGAGGTACGGACCCCAGCCGCGGGCGTGGCCCCGGCGCATCCGCTTGCGGACGTACTGCTTGAGCTCGGACTCGACCTCCGGTTTCTCGACGGTCCGCGATTCGATGTCGTCTTCGAACGATTCCACGTCGGCTCGCAGCTCCCGCAGTTCGTCGCGGAGTTCCACGATGTCGGGAGCGGATTCGTCGTCACTCATGTATTGGGCGAGTAGCTCCTGTTTGCGTTCGAGGCGCGCGTCCTCCGGCTCGGTGGTGCGCTCGGCGTAGCTGCCGCGCTCTGCGAGGACGATGTTGACCACGCCGCCGAGCAGCACCAGGATGCTGGCGAAGTACAGCCACGTCACCAGCAGCAGCGCGGTGCCGAGGAACTGCGAGGGGCTGGTCGAAGAGACGCCGGCGTAGATTCGAAAGAGGATCTGGAGCACCGTCCACCCGACCGTCGCCAGGACGGCACCGGGAAGCGCCTCCCGGATCGAGACGTCCGCGTCGGGGAAGACGACGTACACCGGGAGGAAGACCGGGACCAGCGCGGCCAGCTGGATTATCGTCGCGATGACGCCCACGAACGGGAACTCCGGGAACAGCGCGGTCGCGGCGCCCGCCAGCACGACGACGATCACGCCGACGCCGATGGCGGCCAACACCAGCAGCGCGTCCTTCACCTGGTCGGCGATCCCCGTCTTGGCGTCGGTGGCGTAGATGGCCGAGAACGCCTCGTCGAACCCCCGGAACACCTTGATCGCGCTCCACACGAGCACCACCAGCCCGATGACGGTCGTCCCGCCGCTGCCCGTCGGGTTGGTGATGAACTGCCGGAGTTGCTGCTGGCCGGTCGCCGTCAGCAGTCCCGAGGCCCGGTCGACGACCTGCGTCGCGAACTGCTCGCCGGCCACGAACGAGACGACGACGAACGCGAGCAGGAGCAGCGGGATGAGCGAGACGAACGAGTAGTAGGCCGTACTCGCCGCCAGGAAGGTTATCTCCTGCTCGCGGGCCTCCTCGAAGACCGAGCGACCGACGTCCGCGGCGTTTCCGAGACTGGGCACGCGACTCGTTTCGCCAACGAGATACAAATATTCACTGGCATGAGCCCGGGTATCCGGTTCCGAGCCCCGCTGTTAGGAGTCTCGTGTCGCCCGGCGTACCTGTCCGACGGTCGCGGGCGTCTTGAACGTGGTGCCGCCGTAGTGGGTCCGCGAGGCCGCGAACCCGGCGTTCCGGAGGTCGCCGAGGAACTCGTCCATGCCCGGCGCCGCCCGACCCCACTCCTTGCAGAGCCGGTGCTGGTCGTAGTGGGTCGGCTCGTGGAGTTCGCCTTCGAGCCGGTCCAGCAGGCGCTCGGCCCGGGTGACGGTGCCCATCGACTCGTCGAGTTCGTCGCGGACCGCGGCCGCGAAGTCGGCGTCGTGGGCCGGGCCGAGCCACAGCGGGCCGGCGGTCAACAGCCGGTCGCTCCCGCACTCGGGGCAGGCGTCGAGCGGGTCGGCGATGAGCCCGTCGTCGTGCTCGCGGTAGAGGCAGTCCTCGCAGTGGTAGACGTGGCCCAGTTCGTCGATCGCGGCGTTGGCGTCGCTCGCGCTGTGGTCGAGTTCCAGGTAGGTCCGGACGTAGTGGTTGGTCGCGTGGGTCAGGACGGGCGTCACCCCGGCGTCGTAGCGCGCGGCGGTCCGGGCCAGCGCCGACAGCAGAACGCGGACGCCCATCTCGGCGTGGTAGTCGGTGTTCCGAGGGACCGCGCTGTACTTCCGGACGCCGCTGTGGAAGTGGGCGCCGCACAGCGGCGCGGTGTCGGTCGCGGTGACGCAGACGAGGTCGCGGGTGTTGGCGAACGCGGCGTCGGCGAACGGGATGGGCGAGCCGAACGGGTCGACGTCCACCACGTCGAAGACCTCCTCGTGCATGAGCGCGTTGGCGTCGCGTTCGACCGCCTCGCCGTCGAGGTCGTTGCGCGCGAGGTTGCGGCGACAGAGGTCGACCGCGTCCGGGTCGACGTCGGCCATCGTGACGTTCCAGCCCTCGGCGGCCGCGCGGACGCCCCGGACGCCGCTGGCGGCCATCGCGTCGAGGTAGTACTCCGCGCGGGGTTCGCGGTCGCGGTAGGCCCGGAGCACCGCCACGGTCAGGTCGCGGTTGAGCTCCTGGACCGGGTTGAAGAACACCTCGTCGCCGACGCCCTCGCCCTCCTGCTCGGGGACCTCGACCTCGACCCCGCCTTCGGTGACGCGCATACCGCCACTCGTCGCTCCCCGGCGAAAAGCCAACCGATAGCCCGCCGCCACGTCGGTCGTCGCCGGCGGCCCTGTCGGTCGGTGTCGGCCCGCCACCCCAGGTCGCCATTGGCGCAACTACCGGGCGTTTCTGGCACAGCCGTCTCCGGTTAGTCGGACTGGCGGTCACACAGCGCGCGCCCGCTGCTGTCGGCGGTGACCGCACGAATCGTCCGGTCGGGGGTCGTCCCGCCTTCCGATTTAAACCCTCGCGACCGGAGCGACCGCGAGGGGCCCGAAATACGCGGACGCGGGCCGCCGTCGGCCGGCACGACGGCGAGGGCGGGCCGGTCGAGCGCCGGTGTCAGACCGCCACACCGGAACCTGTTTAGGCCCGCCGTCCGAACGCCTCTGGCGTGTCCCCGGCAGACGCCCCGGAACCCCCGCCGTCGCCCGTCACCAGGGAGAGGCGGTGGTCGCCGTGAACCCGGTCGAGGAGTGGCAGTCCGACCTCGCGGACGCGGGCGAGCTCACCCCGACCGTGACCGACCGCATCCTGTCGGTCCACGACGACCGGGGCGCCCAGGCCATCGAGGCGGTCTCGGAGAGCCGGGTCAAGGAGTACCGCGATTTCACCGTGGTCGTGGGGTACGACGACGAGTACGTCGTGGAGGGACGGGGCTGCGGCTGCCGGGACAGCGAGTACAACCTCGACCCCGAGGACCCGACCGACCTCTGCTGGCACGTCATCGCGGTCGCCATCGCCCGTCGGGTCGGTGCGGTCGACGACCACGACATGTGGTACTCGGACGTCCGCGACTTCCTGTAGAAGCGAAAGAGGCGCCGGATTCGCGCAGCTACTCCCGGCAGATGTCCACGAAGTTCCGCAGGATGGTCAGCCCGGTCTCGCCGCTCTTCTCCGGGTGGAACTGGGTGCCGAAGACCGTGCCCGACTCGTCGGCGACGATGGCTGGGAACTCCCGCTCGTAGTCGCTCGTAGCGACGACCGCGCCTTCGTCGTCGGGGACGGCGTAGTACGAGTGGACGAAGTAGGCGTACTCCCCGTCGACACCCTCGACGAGCGGGTGGTCGCGCGTCACCGAGAGCTGGTTCCACCCCATGTGGGGCACCTTCTGGCCCTCGGCGAACCGGACGTTGGTCCCCGGAATCAGGTCGAGACCACGAACATCCCCTTGGCCCGCGCGCTCGGCCTCCTCGCTCGACGTGAGCAGCATCTGCATCCCCAGGCAGATGCCGAACACCGGCGTCCCGCTCTCGGCGACGTCGAGCAGCGGCTCGCGGTACGGCCCGGCGTTCTCGACGCCCTCGCGGAACGCGCCCACGCCCGGGAGCACGACGCCGTCGGCCGACTCGAACGCCGCGGGGTCGTCGCTGATCTCGACGCTCGCGCCCGCGCGTTCGAGCCCGCGGGTGACGCTCCGGAGGTTGCCCAGCCCGTAGTCGACCACGACGACCGACGCCGCATCCCCGCGCTCGTCGGTGCGCGCACGCTGGCTACTCATACGTAGTGGTCGGTTCGGCGCGGGCAAGACGCTTTCCCTTCCCGCCACTACGGCCGCCTCGGCGCGGTGGTCGGCGGCGCGTGCTCGGCGACAACCGGTTCGCACCGACTGCTCCGACCGGGCTGGCTCGCACTGACCGCGCTCGACCCGTGACGACCTGCCGCCGCGTGCGGACGATTCCCGCGTTCTGGCGGCTTACTGCGGTTCTTCCAGTCGAACGGCCGTTAGATATATACTGAAAATAGGAAGACTTAACCGGCGCCTGTCTGAGGGATTAGACGATTCGGTCATGGCAAACCGACGGAAATTCCTCAAATCCACGGCTGCGGTCGGTGCGGTCGGTCTCACCGGAACGGCCGGTTGTATCGGAAACCTCGGCGGTAGCGGGAGCGGGGACGAAACCACGGTCAACTTCATCCTCTCGCCCGCCGAGTCCGACGTCGACGTACAGAAACAGTACGAACCGCTGTTCAGCTACCTCGAAGACGAGACGGGCGTGACAATCGAGTCGAACGTGGCGAAAGACTACGCAGCGGTCCTGCAGGCGCTCAAGAGCGGCCAGGCCGACATCGCCGACGCGGCGCCCGCCGTCGCTATCGCGGGGAAGAAGGCGGAGTCGACCGACATCATGGGCATCCGGGTCGCGTACGGCGCCGCCAAGTACTTCTCGTTGATGACGACGAAGGCGTCGTACGACGGCATCAACGAACTCAGCGACCTCGAGGGCAAGACGATCGCCTTCGCCGACCCGCTCTCGACGAGCGGTTCGCTGTTCCCGCTGTACATGCTCAGCAAGGCCGGACTCGACGTCGGCGGTGCGCCCCAGGGCGACCCGGTGGACTTCAAGGGACAGTGGTCGGACCACTCCACCGCCCGCGAGACGCTCGTCAACCGCGACCCCGTCAAGGCCGCCGGCACCGGCGCGTTCTCGACGATCGCGCACGTCCCCAAGGACCAGCTCCCCAAGCGGGTCAAAGATATCAACCCCAGCATCGAGGACGCCGGCAGCGCGGACCCCCAGCTGGACCTGCTCCAGGCCTCCGACCCGATCCCGCGGGCACCGATACTCGCGCGCCGCGACTGGGAGGCCGACGCGCGCGACGACGTGCGGAAGGCGCTGCTGAACGCCGAGGAGAGCGACCTCATCGACGAGAACGCCGACGAGGAACTGTGGTTCACCGGCGTCACCGAGGGCGAGATAAGCGACTACGACCCCGTCGAGGCGGTTCTCAACGAGCTGGGGCTCGAGCTCGGTGACATCTAGGCTCTAACTCGCAATCTCATTGTTTTAAAGCCCGTAATCGCGCACTAATGATAGGAACCCGGCAGTACAGGTCACAGCCGACACAGAACAAGTATGAGTACGATCAAAGTTAATAACCTGACAAAGACGTACGGTGACGTTCGTGCGCTCGTGGACGTCTCCTTTGAGATTCCCGACGGCGAATTCGTCGTCCTGCTCGGGGAGTCGGGTGCGGGGAAATCGACGCTACTGCGCTGTCTCAACGGACTGACCTCCCCTACGGAAGGCAGTATCACCATCGGCGAGGAGGCGATAACCGGACCGCGCGACGACGTGGCGATGATTTTCCAGCAGCACTACATCATCGGCCAGATGAGCGCGTACTCGAACGCGCTCACCGGCTCGCTCAACCGAACGTCGTTCCTCAATAGCCTGCTGCAGCGCAACGGCCACGACGACAAGGTCGAGGCGCTCCGAGCGCTCGAGACCGTCGGTCTCCTCGATGAGGCCGGACAGCGGGCCGAGCGGATGAGCGGCGGCCAGCAACAACGGGTCGGCATCGCGCGGGCGCTCGTCCAGCAGCCCAACCTACTGCTGGCCGACGAACCGGTCGCCAGCCTCGACCCAGCCAGCGCCGAGACGGTGATGGGGTACATCCGGGACGCGGCCAAGGACCGCAACCTCACCACGATCGCCAGCCTCCACCAGGTGAATCTCGCCCGGGAGTTCGGCGAGCGATTCATCGGTCTGAAGGACGGCGAGCTCGTCTTCGACGGCTACCGCGAGGACCTCACCGTCGACGTCATCGACCGCATCTACGGGAACATCCAGACGAACGCCATCCGCGACGAGCGGGAGGCCAACGCATGAGCGCGGAGACCGACGGCGTCACCGACCGCGTCGAGGAGCGACTCGGCGACCTCAAGCGAATGAAGCGCATCCGGCGCGTCGGCATGCTGCTCATCGTCGGCGTCATCGCCGCCCTGTTCAACTTCGCGCTCGATCAGGTCGGGTTCACCATCGCCGAGATAATCCGGTACTGGCCGGAGTTCAACGACGCACTCGGCGAGTTCTTCCCGCCGGGAGAGGTGTTCGGCATCCCGTTCGTGGACCTCGGCGCGTACCTGACGTTCATCCAGGAGCGGAACCTGCTGGAGAAGGCCGTCGTCACCCTGGCGATGGGGTTCGCGGGCACCCTGCTCGGGCTTCCCGGCGCGCTCCTGCTGGGCGTGCTCGGGAGCGAGCGGGTCACGCCGTTCCCGTTCAACTTCATCTTCCGCGGCATGATGAGCACCATCCGCGCCATCCCGGCGCTGGTGTGGGCGCTCATCTACATTCCGCTGGGCGGGGTCACGCCGTTCACGGCGACGCTGGCCATCGGTACCGACACGATGGGGAACCTCGGCCGCCTGTTCACCGACGCGCTCGAGGAGGTCGAGACCGGTCCCATCGAGGCCATCGAGTCGACCGGCGCCGACCGCCGCCAGACCATCGTGTTCGGGATGCTCAGTCAGGTCGTGACGCCGTTCATCGCGTGGACGATGTACATCCTCGAGATCAACGTCCGGATCGCGGTCACGATGGGACTCATCGGCGGCGGCGGACTGGGGTACGTGCTCTCGACCGAGCGCGGCCTGTTCCACTACACGAACATGATGGCGACCATCCTCGTCATCCTGCTGCTCGTCATCAGCGTCGAGATGATAAGCCAGCGCACCCGGTCGTACATCCGCGCCGACGACGACGCCGACCAGAAGGGGCTCATCCAGCTGCTCGCGGAGTTCCCCCAGCGGATGGCCGAGTCGATGTGGCGGTGAGCGGTCGCCGCCTGCCACGCGTTCGATAGCCAGAACCGGGACTGGGACCATCGCTGTCCTCCGACGTCCCGTCCGCATCGGCGGACGACAGTTCGTATTCTCGCCTCACACAGCCGTTCGACCGGGGAGACGGCTGTAGGGACCCAAACCCTGAAGAGCGCCGAGCGTCCTCCTGCCGATATGGGTTCCCGAGAGCCGAGCAGGCGCGCGTTCCTCCGTCGGGCGGGCGCGGTCGGCGGATCTGCGGTCGGCGCGACCGGAGCCGCCGGAGCGACGGCGACGGGCTCCGGCGAGTCTGCAGCGACCGGGTCCGCCGTCGGCGTCCCCGGGCTCGACACCGACCACCGGGTCCGCTGGACCTTCGAGACCGACGAGCGCGCGACGATCTACCCTGCGGTCCGCTCGCGCGGGGCGGTCGTCGCGCTCGTCCGGACCGACGCCGACGACGGGCTGGGGTTCGAGCTGTACGCCTTCGAGACCGACTCGGGCGAGACCCGCTGGCGGCGCGGCCTCGACGACCGGTCGACCTTCCCGACGGCCGCCGGCGGGACGATCTACGCCGTGGAGGGCAACCGACTGCTCGCGCTCGACGCCGCCGACGGCAGCGAGCGCTGGCGGTTCGCGACCGCGGGCCTCGACTACCGGAGCTTCGCGGTCGGCGACGAGGCGGCGTTCGTCGCGGACAGCTCGGGGGTGACCGCCGTCGACGTCGCCGACGGCAGCGAGCGCTGGTCGACCGCGGTCGACGCCGACGGCCCGCTAGGACAGCCGACCGTGGGCGAGGAGCGCGTCTACCTCGGCGGCGAGCGCGGGTTCCGCGCGCTCGACAGGGCGACCGGCCGCGAGCGGTGGACGACGCGGACGGCCGCCGGCGAGCGGACGCTGGCCGCCGGCGTCTGGGAGGACCAGCTGGTCGGGTGGTCGAGCGACGCGGTGTACGGGCTGCGGGTCGCCGACGGGACCGAGCGCTGGCGGACCGACCACGAGGGGGTCCGACCGTACCCCGCGGCGGGTGCGCTCGCCGGCGACGCGGCCTACCTCTGGGGCGGGTCGCTGGCCGCCATCGACCTCCGGACCGGCGCGAAGCGCTGGACCTTCGAGTCCGAGTACGGCGAGGGCCACAGCCCGGTGGTCCGGGACGGCGGCGTCTACTTCCCGCTCTCCGACGACTTCGTCGCGCTCGACGCCGCCGACGGCAGCGAGCGCTGGCGCACCGGCGCCGGGACGCCCCACCGGTTCTGGGGGACCGCGACCGACGGGCTCGTCTACGTGGTCGGCGAGCGCGAGGTCGCCGCCGTCGACGCGGCGTCGGGCCGCGAGCGCTGGACGCTCGACTTCGGCGACGAGCGGGGGCTCTGGGCCGACGCTTCGGGCGATCTCGCGCTGGCGGCCACCCGGAGCGGGACGCTGTACGCGGTCGACCGGCCCTCGCCGCTGGCCACCGCGCCGGTCGCCACGGCCGAGCGGTTCGCCACCTCGCCGGCGGGGCTGGGGCTGCTCGGGCTGCTGGGCGCCGGCCTGCTCGGCGTCGGCTACCGCCGGGCGACGGTCCGGGGCGACGACCCCGACGCCGACGTCGCGTTCGGCCGCCTCGACCGACTCGCCGCCGGCCCGGTCACCGAGACGTACCGCAAGCGGATTCGGACGCCCGACGGCCCGGCGCTGGTCGCCGAGACGCGGCTTCGCGAAGGCGCCGACGCCGAGACCCGGCGGATCGTCGCCGAGGCCGTCGAGCGGTGGGCCGAGCTTTCGGACGCGGTCGACGCCGTCCTCCCGATTCTGGACCGCGGGACCGGCCCGGACGGCGAGTACGACGCGGGCGACCGCCGCGACGCAGACGACCCGGTTCCGTGGTTCGAGACCCCCTTCGCGGCGGGCGGGTCGCTGGCCGACGCCTGGCCGGTCGCCGCCCGCGAGCGCGTCGAGGTCGCCTCGGCGGTCGCCCGGACGCTCCACGCGGCCCACCGCGAGGGCGTCGCGCACGGCCGGCTCGCGCCCCGACACGTCTTCCGCGGCACCAGCGACCTCGCGGGAGGCGCCGCCGGTGCGGGGACCGACGTCCTCGTCGGCGGCTGGTTCCTCGCGGACGCGCTGGCGGGGGTCGGCGAGGAGCGCGACCCCTACGCGCCGCCGGAGGGACCGCGGGGGACGGACGTAGAACGCGCAGACGGCGACGCGTCGGCGAGCACCGACGACGAATCGGCGGGCGTCGCCGGCGACGTCTACCGCGTCGGCGCGCTGGCCTACCACCTGCTCGCGGGCGCGGTACCGGACCCGGACCCCGAGCCCGCGAGCGCGCTGAATCCGGGTCTCTCGGCCGACCTCGACGGCGTGCTCGCACGGGCGCTCGCGAACGACCCGGTCGACCGCCACGAGTCGGCGCTGGCGTTCGACGACGCGTTCCGGTGGGCCGCGTTCGACCGCTAGCGGACCCGGACCGCGACGTAGCACGCCGCGACGACCAGGCAGCCGACGCCCGAGAAGAAGGTGGTCGCGCCCCACGCGAGCGGCGCGAGCGACCGGCCGCCCGAGCGCCGGGGGCTGCGGCGCCGGGCGTCGGCGTACACCAGCACGGCGAACACCAGCGGGACCACCACGGCCGCGGCGCCGAGCGCGAGCGAGTCGACCGTCGGGACGAGCGCGGGAACGGGCAGGGGCATGGGAGCGGGTCTTCCCACGCGCGTCCCATAGTTATGCGCCGATTACCGGCGGAATCCAACCCCCTATGTAGTTCAGCTGACCGGTAGTCGACGCCGTCAGTAGTCGCCCAGCTGGGACTGGCCGCCCGCGTCGCCGCCGGCCATCGCCGCGGCCTTGTCGAGGGCGGCGTCGAGGGTGTCCTCCTGGCTGCTGTCGTAGAGGGTCGCCGCGGGATGGACGCAGATAAGGAGGTCCCGGACCCCGCCGCCGAGGTCGACCTGCTCGACGCTCCCGGCCTCGTTGGTGACCGCCACGTCGCGGTCGAGCAGGTGCTCGCTCGGGACCTTCCCGAGGGTGATTATCACCTCGGGGTCGACCTGCTCGATCTCGCTCTCGAGGTACGGCCAGCAGTTCTCCAGCTCCTCGGCGGTCGGGTCGCGGTTCTCGGGCGGGCGGCACCGCACGCAGTTGGTGATGCGCACGTCCTCGCGGGCCAGGCCCCGGTCGCGGAGCTTGTCGTCGAGGATGGTGCCGCTCCGGCCGACGAACGGCTCGCCCTGCTGGTCCTCTCGCTCGCCGGGGCCCTCGCCGACGAACAGCAGGTCGGCGTCGGCGGGACCGGTGCCGTTGACGATCCGGCTCCGGCTGTCGACCAGTTCGGGACAGCGCGTGCACTCGGTGACCTCGAGACCGTCCATTTCTCCCATGCGTGGGGCCACGGGTCGGTGGTATTAAGACTCGGCGGCCTCGGGTCGGCGGAGGAGTGAGAACCGATACGTACTGCTCACGGACGGCAGTAAGGGAGGCGATTACGACCGCCTCGAAAGCCCCCGGTCGCTCGCGGTCGCTCGGCGACATAGCCTCCACACGCTGCGTCCGCTCCGGATAGAGGTCGCCGAGACGACCGAGTAAACGCGAGCGACCGGCCCCTTTCAGTCCCGCCCGACGGAGAACGGTCGGTCAGCGCTCGCCGGCGGTGTCTGCACTCTCGCGCCGCAGATCGTCGCCGGCCCGCGCCGCTAGCCGGGCCACCCGGAGCGGTTCGGGCCGGCCGCCCTCCGGAGTGAACGCCCGGACCGCGTCGCGGGCTTCGCTCGCGTCGACGCCGACCGAGCGCACGAACACGGTCTGGTCGTTGACCGCGAGTCGCTCCCTGGCCGGCTGGCGCTCGAAGACGTCCCTGCGCCGTTCCAGCGCCTCCCCCTCGAACTCGGCCTCGAACGCCTCGACCAGCCCCGGGCTCTCCTCGAAGGTGACCGAGACGACGGGCCGGTCGGTCGCCTCGCTCACGCGGCGGAGGTCGACCACGTTGTACCACGCCAGAGCGATACCGGCGACGAAGACGTATCGCACGTCCTCGCGGTCGAGGTCGGCGAAAAGATCGATTATCGCGTCGGTGGCGTCGAGACCGCCGACGGTGCAGGTCTCGAAGGCGAAGCCGTCGGTGACGCGGCTCGCCCGGGCGACGGCGCCCGCGAGCGTGCTACGACGTTCCCGGTAGGACTCGGCGACGCCGAGCGCGCGGACGCCCGGCTTCACGGCTTACGTCTCGTCCTGTTCGTCGTCCTTGATGTCCTTGAGGCGGTCGATGAGCTCGTCGTTCGAGGCCCCGATCTCGAAGTCGACGCTGCCCTCGTGGGAGTTTTCCTCGGTGTCGACGCCGCTGTCGTCGTCGAAGTCCGAATCGTACTCCTGGTTGTCCTGTTCGGACTCGTCGTAGCTCCCAAATCCCATGTGCACGAGTATGTAGGACCTTCGACCACTAAAGTCCCCCGCCGCCCGTCAGCGTTTTGAGGGGTGGCGCCGAACAGCCCGGCATGTCAGTCCACAACGTCACCGCGGAGGCGGAGACGTTCACCTGCAACGCTTACCTGGTGGAGGGCGACCGGACGGTGCTGGTCGACGCCGGCAGCATGCCCGGCGTCGTCGACGCCGTCGCAAATTACGTCGACGACGTGGACGCGGTGGCGCTGACCCACCAGCACGGCGACCACGTCGCCGAGCTCGACGCGGTGCTCGACGCCTACGACGCGGACCTGCTCTGCTACGGCGACCACCCGCGCCGGACCCGGAAACTCGACGACGGCGACACCCTCCGAATCGGCGACGAGGAGTTCGAGGCGGTCTACTCGCCGGGCCACGCCGACGACCACCTCGCGTTCGTCTCGGAGTCGACCGTCTTTAGCGGCGACGTCGTGGTGTACAGCGACGGCGCCTTCGACGACGGGAGCTTCGGCCGGACCGACATGGAGGGCCAGTCCCGCGAGCGCGAGATCGAGAGCATCCGGGAGATTCTGGACCGCCTCCCGGAGGGCGTCGAGCACATGTACGCCGGTCACGGCGACGAGTTCCACGGCGACGTCCGCGAGGTCGTCGAGCGTGCGCTCGAACGCGCCGAGCGCCGCGAGCCCAAGTACCCCGAGGAGTAGTCGCCCGACGGGGATTCTCGCGACCGACGGGCGAGCACGCCGACGAGCAATCGACAGTCGTTTTACGCTTCGACGCGCCCGTCCGAATCCCGACAGATGAAGGCCCAGGAGAAAGTCGCGGCGTTCTTCGCCGAGCACGACATCGAGGGCGAACCGGCCTACCAGATACTCGACCTCGCCTCGGAGGTCGGCGAGATCGCCAAGGACGCGGCCGACTCGACCGACTACGGCGCGGCGCCGGAGGACCTCGAGGTGAAGACCGACGAGCTCGGCGACGTGCTGTTCTCGCTGCTGGCGGTCGCCGAGTCGCTGGACGTCGACGCCGACGACGCGCTGGACGAGGCGCTGGCGAAGTACGAGGCCCGCATCGAGGAGACGGGCGACCCCGGGTCGGGCGAGTAGGTCGGGGGTCGGCCTCCGGTTCGCGTCTCACTTCTTTACGTAGTCGAGCCACGGGACCAGCAGCGCCAGCCACACCACGATGGCGACGCCCGACTGGAGCGTCCGATGCAGGGGGAGGAGCCACGCCACCGCCACGGCGACCGCCGCGGGGACGCTCGCGACGACCAAGATCGAAGCGTCGGCGTCGCCGACGGACTTCGGAATCGACATCCTCCCGGATTCTCGAGAGACCGGAAAAACGGTTGGGTTGGGGTGACAGCTTTCGGTGACTGGCACTGCGGGAGAACAGAACTGCTCCGGGACAGGGCCGACGGACTGCGAGATGCTAGCTACTGCCGTCATCGATGTCCAGCACAGCACCGCACCGCGACAGCCTCACGCCTCCCCAGCCTCCTCGCGCAGTGAGGGCGCGGCCACGAGGGCCGCGCCAGTGCGCGCCGGGGATCAAGTACGAGTCTCGCACCGAGGAAAACTTAGTTCGCGCCTTCACTCCCCGTCGTCGCTCACCTCGTCGTCCCAGTAGTCCACCGCCGCGTCCGCCGGGAAGTAGCCGGAGATATCGCGCTCCGCGGAGTCGCCGCCCGGCGGCGCCCCGGCGAAGACCCCCACCTTGTCGGAGTCGGGGTACCGGGTCACGTCCGGGTCGCGCATGGTCGAGACCACCAGGTAGCGCACCGGCTCCTCGCCGTCGTTCCGGAGCGCGTGACCGCCGTCCTCGCCCGCCGGGAACGCGGCGTAGTCGCCGGCAGAGACGGTCGTCTCGCCGTCGGGCATCCGGAGCGTGGCCTCGCCCGCCAGGACGTACAGCGCCTCCTCGTTGCCGGCGTGCCAGTGGTAGGGCCACGCCTCCTTGCCGGGCGGGACCTCGTAGAGGCTACAGCCCAGCCGCTCGCTCCCGGCGGCGTCGCCGAGCTGTTTCCGCCGGAACGCGTGTTCGCCGCGCTCGGTGGTCGACCACTCGCGGTCCGCGGCGGTGACGATTCCGTCCCTGGCGGCCTCCGTGCCGCCACTCTCGGTAGCGTCCGCGTCGTCGTCGGTGCTCGCCATACCGGGCGTTCCCGCCCGAGGGAGAAGTAACTAGTCGGCGCGGCGATACTGGAGAAGACCGCCGGGACCGGCGAGCCGCGATCAGGCGTTGCGCGGTTCCTTGCTCTTGGGCCGGAGCTTGCTGTAGCCGCACTTCCGGCAGTTGTCGGCTTCCTTGGGGTTGCGAGCGTTGCACCGCATGCAGATCATCTTGTCGAGCGTCCGCGCCTCCGCTTTCTCGAAGCTGGCCATACCGACCGGTTGGCCGCGGGCGCATTTAAACCTTGCAGAATGGGCCGGTCGCGGCGACAAACCCTAACTGTGCCTCCGTCGACCACTGGGCCATGTCGGACGGACGCGCCGCCGCGTTGGTCGCGCTCGCGGTCGCCCTCGCCGTCGTCGCGCCCGCGGGAGCGGTCGGTCCCCCGGAAGCCCTCGCCCCTGCAGAACCGGCCGGGCCGGTGGGAGCGCAGGTCACCGCCACCGACGCCACCGAGATTTCGGGCTGTACCGCCATCACGTCGCCCGGCGAGTACGTCCTCGCGGGGAACGTGACCGACGCCTCGCCGGCGCGTCCCCGGACCGGCCTCGGCGCCTGCATCGCGATACGCGCCGACGACGTGACGCTCCGGGGCGGCGGTCACGTCGTCGCGGCCAACGAGACCGGCGCGCCCGGGGTCGTCGGCGTACTGGTCGGCGGCCGCGAGCGACGCGCGAACGTCACGGTCCGGAACCTCGCCGCGACCCGGTGGGGCGCGGGCGTCGCCGTGCGCGGGGCGACCGGCGCGACGCTGTGGAACGTCTCGGCGCGGAACAACCTCGGCGACGGCATCTTCGTGGAGGGCGCCCCCGAGATCGAAATCCGGGGCGGGACAGTCGCCGGGAGCAACACCGGCGTGTTCGTCCGGGACGCCCCCGACGCCAGCCTCGCGGGACTCGACGTCACGGACAACCTCGTCGGGGTCTCGGTCCGGAACGCCGACGGCGCCGCGGTCGAGCGCGTCCGGATCGACGAGAGCTCGCAGTACGGCCTCGGCGTCTTCGCGTCGGCGAACGCCACCGTGGCCGACGCGACGCTCCGGGACGACGGCTTCGCCCACGTGGTCGTCTCGCGCGCCGACGGGGTCGACCTCCGAAATCTCACGATAGGCTCGGAGTCGGAAACGCAACCGAGGTCGGGAGGCGCGTCGGCCGCGCAGTCGGCCGGGACGGTCGGCGTCTACCTGAACGACTCGACCGGCGTCCGGCTCGCGGACGTCTCGGTCGCCGACGCGCCGGGGACGGCACTCTACGCGGTCGGGAACTCGTCCGCGGTCGGCGAGCGCGTCAGCCTCGGCGGCACCCGCCTGGCCTTCGAGGTGCGGGACGTCGCGCTCGACGCGGCGGCCGACGCGCCGCCGCTTCCCCTCACCGAGCGCCGGGTCGTCGGCGCACCGCTCCGCGCGGTCCCGACCGGCGAGGGCGCCCGCCTGTCGCTGTCGGTCGGCTACGACGAGGCCGCAATCGAGCGGGCGAGCACGACCGAGGACGCCCTCTCGCTCTGGCGATTCGACCCCGGTGAGGGGTGGCGGCGAGTAGGGTCGGCGGTCGGCGCCGAGGCGAACGCGGCGAGCGCGACCTTCGGGAATCTGAGCGAGAACGGGACGGTCGTCGCGCTCGTCGGCGAGGGACTCGCGGAAGCGGAGGATGCGAGCGCACGGGACCGGCGCGGCGGAAGCGCGGCCGCCTAGTCGCCGTCGGCCTGCGCCTGCCGCTCGCCCGCGTCGAGGTACTCCTGCTGGACCGCGACCACCTCGGTCGAGTCCCCGCAGTCGGCGTACCGCCGGAGGGGTTCGGCGTTGAGGTCGAGGAACGTCTCGCCCCACGTGAACTTCGAGAGGATGCGCTCGGCCTGCTCGCGCTCGTCAAGGATGGTCAGCGCGGCGGCGAACGCCTCGACGGTGTTGAGTCGGAAGGGCCTGCCGTAGTTGACGGGGTTAGCCGCCACGAGGAACGGGAGCGCGCGGTGGACGCCCGGCATCTCGAAGAGCGCGCGCTCGGAGGTCTCCCACGAGCAGTCGAGCGCGACCAGCCTGTCGGTCTCGGCGCGGTCGGCCGGCGAGAGCGCCCGCTCGGCGTGGGGGTTGAGCACGATGCCGTAGGGCGTCGCCCCGGCGCTCCGGTGGAGCTCCGCGAGGTCGAACCGGGCGAGCTTCCGGGCGGTGCACTTGTCGGGGTCGTCGTCGCCCTCGTAGCGGACGTGGAGGTTCACCGGATAGACGTAGGTGTGAGGTGTTGAAAAGTCGCTCGGAGGAGTGGAGCTCTCGTTGTCAGTGCCGACAGAATTGAGGAGATGACTGCTTCGAAAGCCCCCGGTCGCTCGCGGTCGCGGTGCTGTGGGGTGGATGAAAGGGGCCGGGCGGTCGCGAGTCGCCGGAACTCAGAGGTCGACGTTCTCGTCGCGGCTCGCGGCGATGTCGAGGTACGCATCGGCCTGCTCCGCGTAGGGGCCGCGCGCGACCACGCCGTCGCCCTCGTCGTACTCGACCAGCCCCATCGTCGCCAGCTTCGGCAGCTGGGAGTGGCGCAGCGAGGTGAACACCCGCTTGCAGTGCTCCTCGGACACGAGGTCGATGGGCTTGCCGGTCTCCCACGCCGCGACCGTGTCGACCAGTTCGCGGAGGTCGAGGTGACCCTCGGCCTCCCGGAGCGCGACCAGGACGTACCGGCTCCGCTTGGAGGCCAGCGCGTCGAAGACGTTGTCCTGTGACAGCGGCGGTACGTCGAAGTCGGGCTGGCGCGGGGACGGCCGGGGCGCCGCCGTACGTCCGTTGCTGTCGGCTACGTCGTCGTTCATTGACGTATGATAGTCCGCGAGGAGGGGTGTTTCTGCTGGCTCACTAGTAATGGCCTTTAAGTGTACGTTCGGGGAAAATAGCCGGACGGCGACGACCCGCCCGCGGTGCGGTCGTTCGGCGGGGTACCCCGACTCGACCGACAGGACTTTTCCGACTCGACCGCCGAGGGGGAGGCATGCGAGAGGCGCTGCGCGAGAGCGCGACCGCGGGGTCGCTGCTGGCCGTCGTCGGCGCGCTGGCGGTCGCGACGGGGCGGCCGTTCCTGTTCCCGAGCCTCGGCCCCTCGGCGTTCCTGCTGGCGACCCGGCCGTCCGCCCCGACGAGCGCCCCGCGGCGGGTCGCCGGCGGGCACGCGGTGGGCGTGGCGGCCGGGCTGGTCGCCTACCACGCGCTCGCGTCGGGGATGGTCCTCACCGCCCCGCCGACCCGGCTCACGGCCGCGAGCGCCGCGCTCGCGGTCAGCGGCGTCGCCTCGGTCGCACTGACGACCGCCGGGATGGCCGCCGCGGACCTCCGGCACGCGCCGGCCTGCGCGACGACGCTCATCGTCTCGCTGGGGCTGCTCTCGTCGCTCGCCGACGCCCTGCTGGTCGTCGCCGCCGTCGCGGTCCTGCTGGCGACCCACCGCGCGCTGCTCGCGGCCGACGTGGCGCCGGTGGGGCCGGTCGCCGAGCGGGCGAAGTAGGGCGGACGGACGCTACTCGGGCGATCGGGACGTATCATCGGCTCTCACTCGACACGATTTTTCCCCGGCGCGCGCTGGCGTCTGCGGGAGCGAAAGCGACCGCAGGCTCGTGGGAGCTTCGCTCCCACGGCGCGACCGCCGTGTCGCGCCGAGCGTGCGAGGTCTTCGGGAACGAAGCGACCGAAGGCTCGTCGGAGCATGCCTCCGACGGTGGACGAGCAACGCAGCGGAGTCTCGCTGAGCGTAGCGAAGCGAGGCTCGGAAGACGAGCGAAGCGAGTCTTCCGGTGCGAGTAGCGCAGTCGGTTGGGGAGGTGTGAGGCGGTTGCGGTGCTGTGCGGTAACTCATTTGTGACGGCAGCAGCTAGCTCGCATCGGAACTACCGATTCACGCTCCGGAGACGAGGTCGTCAATCCATCATCGAGAGAACAGCAGAATCGAATCGAGAACAGCTACGCCGAGACCGCGCCGCCCTCGCCGCCAGATTCCATCTCCCGCACCTCGCGGGCGAACTCGCAGAAGTTCTCGAAGACCAGCTTGGCCTCGCAGGCCGCCCGGTAGTTCTCCTCGGTGATGCCCGCCAGCACCGCCTCCTTGCGCTCGTCGTCGAGCTCCTTGCCCTTCGTGACCGTCTCGGCGGTCTCGGCGTCGTACTCGGGGTGGAACTGGACGCCGAACGCCCGGTCCTTCCGGAAGCCGTGGTTCCCGTAGTCGTTGGTCGCGGTCTCCTCGGCGCCCGGCGGGAGCTCGACCACGGCGTCCGAGTGGGTCGTGAAGGCGGTGAACCGCTCGTCGACGCCGTCGAACAGCCGCGAGTCGCCGGTGTGGTCGACCTCGCGGTAGCCGATCTCGTACTCGCCCATGTCGGCGACCTCGCCGCCGAGCACGTCCGCGAGCAGCTGGTGGCCCCAGCAGACGCCGAGGCAGGGCAGCCCCGCGTCGATGGCCTCGCGCACCCACGCCTTGGTGGGCGGAATCCACTCCTCGTCCCAGTAGACCGACGACCGTGAGCCAGAGACCACGACGCCGTCGAAGTCGAGGGTCTCGGGCAGTTCGCCGCCCGTCGCGTCGAACTCCACCAGGTCGGCGTCGAGCTCCCGCCGGAAGTTCCGCCGGGTGTCGGTGGGGTCGTGGGCGGCGTTCACGAACGCGATTCGCAGTCGACTCATCGACTACGCGTAGCACGCCCCGTTCAAAAGGGGTTTCGCTACCGGGAGTCCTGCCGGTACCCGTGACGGCTCGCCGCGAGTCGGGCGCGACCGGCCGCGTCACGAGGGTGGAATCACTCCACGCTGGTGCGGAGGATCGCGCCCTCCGCGGGGTTCTCGTTGGCGAAGTTGCAGATGAACAGGTCGCCCTCCTGGCTGTCGGCCGTCCCGAAGACGACGTCCGACGGGAACACCAGGCCGTCGTCGGCCGACGCGACCGTCGTCGTCTGCTGGTCCGGACCGACGCGGACGACCTCGTCGATCGAGTTCGCGGCGACGTACACCGCCCCGTCGCGGGTCTCGATGCCGTCGGCCCCGAAGATGGCCGGACTCTCCAGGTAGGGGACGGCGTCGGTCGCGCTGCCGTCGTCCGCGACCGGGGCCCGAACCAGGCGACCCACGTCCTCGCCGGCGTCGTTCGTCGCCCGGGTGACCGCGACGAACACCGCGCCGTCCGGGCCGAACGCCAGGCCGTTCGCGCCGAAGCTCTCCGTGTCGAGCGAGTCGGCGTCGAGCCAGCCCGACGCCGCCGTCTCCGGGTCGGTCGCGTCGAGGGGCACCTCGTACACCCGGCCGGCGAACGACTCGGTGACCAACAGGCGTTCGCGGTCGCCGTCGTAGAGGACGTCGTTGGGGAAGACCTGCTCCTGGTCCGGCGGCGAGACGGCGGCGAAGAACGCGGGGTCGCCCCCGTCCGGCGGCACCTCCCAGACGCCGGTGCCCGCGTCGGCCTGCGACGCCACGTACAGCGTGCCGTCGGCGCCGACTTCGACGCCGGCCGCGCTGCCCGGCATCGTCGCGACTCGGGCGGCGTCGTCGAGCGTCAGCCCGGTCTGCTGGGTCTGCTCGGCGGAGAGTCGCCAGACCTCGCCCGCGGTGATGCCGAAGTAGAGGCTGCCGTCGCCGTCGATGGCGAGGTTCTCGGGCACCGTCTGCTCGCCCGGGATCTCGACGACGGTCTCCACGCTCGACTGGGCCGCGGCCGTCCCGGCGACCGAGGGAACGAGGCTCGCACCGGCGATTTTCACGGCTGTTCGGCGAGTGAGTTGCATAGCAGCGATTAGTCATCCGACATTTGCTTAAGCGCGTCGCAAGCGGCAAGCACGGTAATCGGGGTGGCGAAAATTAAGGCCGGAGCTCGGTTGGTATTCGCGTCAGGAGCCGCTCCGCAGGAGGAACATCCCGGCCGGAAATAGTAATGCACGCAGACACGACTCGCGGTCGCAGGCCGGGAGCCGAATCCCCCGTCGTCTCGGACCGCGACCGGCCCCGTGCACAACCTCTTGGCACTGTACCGAGTAGAGCGGGGTGATGAGCAAAGCCGAGTCCCTCTTCGACCTCCTGGCCGGCGGCGAGGAACTCACCATCGTCTGCCACAACAACCCCGACCCCGACTGCCTGGCGAGCGCGCTCGCGCTCGGCCGCATCGCCGCCCACGCCGGCATCGACGAGCGGCGCATCCTCTACAGCGGCGACATCTCCCACCAGCAGAGTCGGGCGTTCGTCAATCTGCTCGACCTCGACCTCACCCAGTTCGACCCCGCGAGCGTGCGCGACCGGGCCGAGGACAGCCTCGTCGCGTTCGTCGACCACTCGGTGCCGGGGGTGAACAACGAGGTGCCCGAGGACGTGGAGATAGACGTCGTGGTCGACCACCACCCCGCGGAGAATATCGCGGCCCGGTTCGTCGACCACCGGGAGGCCGCGGGCGCGACCGCGACCATCATGACCGAGTACGTCGACGCCCTCGACGTCGAGTTCGACGAGACGCTGGCGACCGGACTCCTGTTCGCCATCCGCCGGGAGACGCTGGGGTTCCTCCGGGGCGTGACCCGAGAGGAGTACGGCGCTGCCCAGTTACTCCACGACCACGCCGACATGGAGATGCTCCGGCGGCTCTCGACGCCCGCGGTCAGCGGCGCGACGGTCGACGCCATCGCCGACGCGGTGGACAATCGGACCGTCCGCGGGTCGGTGCTCATCTCCCACGTCGGCCGGACGAGCGAGCGCGACGCGCTCCCGCAGGCCGCCGACTACCTCGCCACGCTGGAGGGCGTCGAGACCGCCATCGTCTTCGGCCTCGTCGACGACGAGATCGAGCTCAGCGCGCGCTCGACCGACACCCGAGTCCACATCGGCAACGCCCTCCACGACATCTTCGACGACGTCGGCAGCGCCGGCGGCCACCGCGAGATGGCCGGCGGCCAGGTCCCGCTCGGGGTGTTCGCCGACCTGACCGCCGACGGGACAGACGCGGAGCTGGTCGACATCGTGGTGAAGGTGATCACGAACCGGCTCATCGCGGGGCTCAAGCTCGGCGACGACGGGGGCGAGTCCGGAAGCGGGAGCGATGGGGCGTAGGGCGCGGTCGCCGAATCGAGGGGGACGCGAGTCCCGCGCCGGCGACTCGCCTCACTCCTCGTCGATTCGCTCCTCGCCCGAGAGGTCCCGCCGGAGCGCCGCCCGGTCGAGTTCGCCGGTCGAGCGGCGCGGGAGCGACTCGACCCGGTTCAGCTCCCGGACCGCCACGTCGTCGGGCAGTTCCGCGGCGAGGGCGTCCCGGAGGTCGCCCGGGTCGGCGTCGCCGACGAACGCCGCGAGCGCGCCCTCGGCGTCGGGGACCACGCCGACCGCAGTCACGCCCTCGCACGACTCCAGCGCGCGCTCGGCCCGCCGGGGGTGGACCCGGGCCGACGCCGACTCGAACCCCTCGCGCGCCGGCCCGAGGAGGTAGTAGTCCCCGCCCTCGCGGACGGCGAGGTCGCCGGTCGGCACCCACTCCGGGAAGGGCTCGCCGCCGGCGTCTGCGTTGTCGCCGCTGTCACTGCCCTCGCCGTCCGCGTCCCCCTGCACGTACCCCCGGGGCGTCACCGGTCCGCGGAACCGGAGCTCGCCGACCTCGCCGTCGTCGACCGGGTCGCCGCCCTCGTCGGCGAGGCGGACCTCGCAGTCCGGGAACGGCCGGCCGACGCGGTCCGGGTCGCTCGTACGGTCACCACTGTTCCCGCCCGCCGGCGGACAGTAGAGGTTGTTCGGGCCGGTCTCGACCCGGCCGTAGGTCCGGACCACTGGCGCCTTCCGGGCCAGCGCCTCGCGGACGTCGGCGGGCAGCGCCGACCGCGTGCCGACCCAGTCGACGCTCCCGAAGTCGGTCGCGCCGAACGCCTCGCTCTCGACCAGCTCGCGGTACTCGGTCCCCCCGGCGAAGAGGGCGGTCGCGCCCTCCTCGGCCACCGCGTCGAGCGCGCCCTCCGGGTCGAACGCCCGGAGGACGACGACCCGGCCGCCGACGTAGAGCAGCGGGAGGGCGAGCCGGAGGAGCCCGTCGGCGTCCGAGAGCGGCAGCGTCGCGGGCGCGCAGTCGGTCCGGCCGAGCCCCCACGCCGCAGCCGCCGTGACGCAGTTCCACTCGACCGTCCGCGCCGGGAGGTCGACCACGCGCGGCGCGGTCGTCGGGTCCTCGTTCAGCGACTCGCCGCGCCGGTTCGCGCCCGGCTCCTCGCCGACCGCCGGCCGGTCGGCCTCGCTCTTCGCGTGGAGGTACGCCAGCGAGTCCTCGGGGCCGGGGTCGACGCGGTCGTACGACTCGCCGTCGTGCCGGCCCAGCTCCTCGAAGGTGTGGGTCAGGTCGTCGGGCAGTTCCCGGACCAGGTCGCGCTGGGCCGCCTCGTGGACGACCGCGGCGGGGTCGACGATCGCCAGCGGCTCCTCGACGGTCGCCGGCGTGAGCCGGTACGACACCGGGGCGAACACCGCCCCGAGCCGCCGCGCCGCGAAGAACAGCGCCAGCGTCTCGACCCGGTTGCGCGAGAGCACGGCCACCGGGTCGCCCGGCCCGACGCCGAGCGCGGCGAGCCGGCGGGCCATCGCGTCGGCCTCGGACTCGAGGTCGGCGTAACTGACCCGCCGGTCGGCGCTCGCGTCGACGATCGCGGTTCGGTCCCCCCAGAGCGCGGCCCGGCGTTCGAGCGAGAGCGTCATGGCGGGAGGTTCGGCGTCAGCGGACGTAGGCGTTGTTGCGGCGGAGGCGACCGGAGCGTCGCGACGCGCCGCGAGGGAAGCCACCTCGTTCGTCCGGGCGTGGCGGCGGTTCTAGACACCTAGAGCTGTCGTTTCGGCGTCCAGTTTCCGTACTAAGCGTCCACCTCCATCGCGCTACCGCGCCGAGAAGTAAACCGTGATGAAAGAGAACGACCGCATCGCAGATCGCATCGCCATCGCAGTGGTCCTGCTCGGACTCGCACTCGCGAGTGCCGGGGCCGGGACGTTCGGTCCGACCGCGGCACAGCCACAGACCGGCGTCGGCCAGCCGGGCGGGAGCCTCGTCGACGGGACGCGGTTCGACTTCCCGATTAACAACGTCACCGCGGGCGTCGGCGCCACGCTGTCGGCGTTCGCCTTCCCAATCGACAACGCGACCCTCGTCGCGGGGGCCGGCGGAAGCGCGTCCGACCTGTCGTCGGCACGAGGCGCAGTTCCGCTCGCGCCCGGCCAGGACATGGACCCGTACTGACGAACCATGACGGGAGACCGAACAACCAGGGAGTCACTGCACGCGCGGAACCGAGCACCGGCTGTCGGGGTACCGTTTCCGACGGGAGCCGGCGGGTCGAGCGCGACGAGAGAGCGGGTGAAACTCGGGGGCGTAGTGATCGTCCTCGTCGGGGAACTTCTCGCCGCACTCGTCGTCCTCGCGGTCGTACTGGGATAGCTCCCGGGACGGCGCGTTCGACCGCAGAAGCGCCGGCGCCGGGTCAGTCGTCGGCGTGGTCGGTCAGGAACCCGACGACAGCGTCGTTGACCGCCTTCGAGCGCTCGACGTAGAAGAGGTGTTCGCCGGGGAATCGCCGGAATTCGCCCTTCGGGAGGCCGTCGGCCAGCAGGCGGCCGTTCTCGACCGGGACCACCCGGTCGTCCTCGCCGTGGCACACGAGCGCCGGGACCGTGATCTCGTAGAGGCTGTCGCCGACGTCGAAGTCGGCCATCGCGTCGAGGTGGCCGCGCTGGGCCGCCGGGTCGGCGTCCTCCTCGCGCCGCCACGCCACTATCCGGTCGACCAAATCGTCGGTCTCCAGCAGTTCCTCGCCGGCGACCGGGTCGAGCGAGCGCCGGAGCGAGTCGGGGTCGTCGGGGCTCGCCAGCAGGCGGTCCCGGACGTCGTCGGGAACCGCCGTCGCCCGCGGACCGCCCGGCGACGTCCCGAGCAGCGTCAGCGTCCGGGCGCGCGAGAAGTCGAGCGCGTACCGCAGCGCGACCATCCCGCCCAGTCCCGCGCCGACCAGGTGGGCCTTGCGCGCGCCGCGGTCGGCCAGAACGGCGTCGACGTCGGCCGCCATCTCGGCGACGGCGTAGGAGCCCGGGGCGTCGGAGTCGCCGGTGCCCCGGGTGCTCGGAATCAGCACCTCGAAGGGGCCCGCCAGCGCGGGGAACTGCCAGCTCCACTGCCAGGCGCCGTAGCCAGCGTCGGCCAGCAGCACGACCGGCGCGTCGGCGGTCGACCCGCCGTCGCCGCCGACCTCGTAGTGGATGGCGACGCCGTCAGAGTCCGCGAGAGGCATGGTCGGGGGTTCGCGGTCGGGGCGTTTCAGTGGTTCGTTCCCGCCGCGGTGCGCGAGTCAAAGTCGGGGCGGTCCCAATCCGGCGTCACAGTTCCTCGACGTCGACTGCGTCGAACGACTCGTCGACGACGACGCGGAGTCGGTCGCCCCCGGCCTCGACGGTCACGGCGACCCGCCAGGGGTCCGCGCCGAGGAGTTCGGTGTTGTTGTCCGACGAGACGAACTCCAGGTCCCAGACGTACTCGGCCGAGAGGTCGAGGCCGCGCTCGTAGCAGAACGACACCACCGCGGGGTGGTCGAGCAGGTGCTCGCCGACCCGGGTGTAGTGGAACGATCCGCAGCGGTCGCACTCCCGGCGGACCAGCACCTCGTTGGCGGCGTCGTCGGCGTACCGGTGGTCCTCGTCGGGGTCGAGCAGTCGGATGTCCATCCGGCCCGAGCAGAACTGGCAGATGGCGTTCGACAGCGACGAGAGGTAGTCCCGCACGCGCCGGTCGACGACCCGGAGGGTCGCGGCCCGCGAGTCGGGGTCGATGCTGCTCGGCGGCAGGTGGCAGTGGTAGTAGCTGCTCTCGCAGTCGGGACACTCGATTCGGAACACCAGGTCGCGGTACTCGGCCTCGAGCCGGGCGTCGCAGGCGTGGCAGTCGGAGTCGAGTTCGAAGGGCTCGACCCGGAGGCTCTCGGTGAACGTCCCGGCCCGGAGCGTCCGGTACACCCGGACCCCGGGGAACCGGAGGCGGTAGCCCGCCGGCCCGTCGGGCCGTTCGACCTTCTCGACGAAGTGGCCGACCAGCTCGCCGAGGTGGTAGTTGAACCGGCCGCTCCCCGCCACGTCGGCCCGCTCGCGCAGCTCCGAGAACGAGAGCGGCGTCACCTCCCCGGGCTCGGCGGCGTCACCGAGCGCGCGGAGTATCGCGAGCCGGGTCTCGTCGCCGAGCAGGGTGAACGCGTCGTCGGCGTCGAGTTCTGAGTCGGTCCTGACGTCCAGTTCCTCGGACATGGTCGCTGTCCCGACCCACGCAGTCGTCCGCCAAACCTCTTCGGGAACCGCGGAGCGGAGCACCGCGAGACGGGTCTTCGACTGACCGCGCGGGAACTCGCGGAGACGGACACTTTTTATCGGCCCTGCGACAATCCGACCGCATGAAGGCCATCAAGGACAGCGTCCACGACCACGTCCCCGTCTGTGACCTCGCGGCGGACCTGCTCGACACCCCCGAGCTTCAGCGGCTCCGCCACATCAAGCAGCTCAGCACGGTCCGGCTGGTCTACCCCTCCGCGAACCACACCCGGTTCGAGCACAGCCTCGGGGTCTACCACCTCGCCCGCGAGGCGTGCTCGCAGTTCGACGTCGACGCCGACCGCGCGAAGGCGGTCAGGGCCGCCGCGCTGCTCCACGACGCGGGCCACGGCCCCTACGGCCACCAGACCGAGGGCATCATCGAGCGCCGGCTCGGCCGGCACCACGACGAGGTCGGCGACCTGCTCGGGGCGGGCCGGCTCGCCGAGGTGCTGGAATCACACGACCTCGACCCGGCCGAGGTCGCCGACCTGGTGGCGGGCGAGGGCCGGCTCGGCCAGCTGGTCGCGGGCGAGCTCGACGTCGACCGGATGGACTACCTGGTCCGGGACGCCCACCACACCGGCGTCCCCTACGGCACCATCGACCACTCCCGGCTGCTGGCGGCGCTCCGGTTCCGCGACGACCGCCTCGTCCTCTCGGAGGGCAACGTCCAGACAGCCGAGGGGACGCTGGTCGCCCGGGCGCTGATGAACGCGACCGTCTACCGCCACCACGTCTCGCGCATCGCGGGCGCCATGCTCGAGCGCGCGGGCGAGCGCCTGCTCGACTCGACCGACCTCACCGCCGAGGCGTTCGCCCGGATGACCGATGACCGGCTGCTCGGCGCGCTCCGTGACTGTCCGGCCACCGCCGACGCCGCCCGCCGGCTCGAACAGCGCGACCTCTACAAGCGGGCGGTCTGGGCCAAGCTCGACGCGGTGCCCGACGACGCGGTCAGCGCCGACCGCGAGGCGGTCCGGGAGTTCGAGCGCGAGATCGCAGACGCGGCCGACGTGGCGCCCGAGTCGGTGCTGGTCGACACCCCCGGCGAGCCGAGCATGCCCGAGACCTCGACTCGCGTGGTGGTGGACGGCGAGGTCCGGCGGCTCGCCGACGAGTCGCCGCTGGTCGAGGGGCTGCGGGCGGCGGGCCGCGCCCAGTGGCGGCTCGGGGTGTACGCGCCCGAGCAGAAGGTCCCCGAGGTCGGCGCGGCGGCCGAGCGGGTGCTGGGTATCGAGGGCTGACCCTACCGCCGCGGCGGTCCGTACCGCCGCTGCTGGGACTGCTGGCCTGTCTGCGCCTGCTGGTTCTGGGATTGTTGGCCCCGGGGCTGCTGGTGGTATTGCTCCTGTCCGGCCTGCGCCCGTCGGTTCTGCGGCTGCTGGCCCTGCGCCTGCTGCCCCTGTGACTGCGGGCGGTACTGCGACGGAGCCCCGCCCTGGGACTGCTGGCCTCGAATCGACGCGCCGGGGCTCTCGGGAATCCGCTCGGGCTCGACGGTCTGGAGGTGCGACTGCAGGAAGTACAGCTGCTTGTCCACCTCCCGCGAGAGCTCGGTGTACAGGTCGGCGGTGTCCTCGTCGCCCTCCTCGACCGCGCGCTCGATCTCGCGCCGGAGGTTGTTGGCGTGGACGCCGACGCGCTCGACCAGCGCGGCGACGTACTCCGGCCCGGTGACCGCGTCCGCCGGAATCTCGGGGATGCGGCTGTTCGCGGCGGCCATCCGGACGGTGCCGGACGCCTCGCCGCCCAGCGCGGTCGTGCGCTCGGCGATGATGTCGGCGTGCTCCTCGAGGGTCTCGGCGACCTCGTCGAACAGCAGGTGGAGCTGGTAGAAGTTCATCCCCTTGACGTTCCAGTGGGCGAACTTGGCCTGGGTCATCAGGTCCGTGGTGTCGGCGAGGCTCTGGTCGAGCATCCCGACGACGGCCCGACGGGTCTCGTCCGGGAGGCCCACCGCGGTCCGGTACGTCCGCGGCGGTCGCCGGGCGTTGCCCCGCGACGCGCCGCTCTGCCGGGCGGACTGGCCCTGCTGGCTCCCCTGCTGGGACTGTCCACGTTCCTGTCGCTGTCCGGTCGGCGGTCGTCGTTGCGTGCTCACGTGTTCTCCCCCGTTCCGGGGACGACGACGCGCCGGAAGAAGGTTCGGGCGACCTGCAAGGGCGCCGAGAGGAACGTCCGCGAAGGTCGTAGACGAGCGGCCGCTCGGGCGACGAGGTTTTGGCGCACCCGACCCTGAAGGAGTGCATGGGGGGCCGGGCGAGCGCCTACGCGAGCGAGCTCCGGCGGGTCGTCCGGGAGACGCTCCGCGAAGTTCACGACGAGAACATCACGTTCATGGCGGGCAGCATCGCCTACCACGCGTTCGTCTCGCTGCTGCCGCTGTTGCTGCTCGCGCTCGTCGTCCTGTCGATCGTCGACAGCGCGGCGTTCACGGCAGCGCTGGCCGGGGTCACCGAACCGTTCCTCACGCCGTACGCCCGCGAACTGGTGGTCGGCTCGCTCGACGTCGCCACCGCCCAGACCGGCGTGTCGGTGGTCGGCGCGGCGACGCTCCTCTGGGGGATGTCGAAGATATTCCGCGGGCTCGACGTGGCGTTCTCCGAGATATACGGCACGAAGTCGAACAAGCCCCTGCTCGCCCAGTTCGAGAACGCCGTCGTCGTCTTCACCGCGCTCGGCGTCGCCACCGTCGTCTTCCTCGCCGCCGCCGCGGTGGTCGCGCTGGTCCCGACCCTGCCGTACCGGGACGTGCTCAACCCGCTGTTCCTCGTCGTCGGCCTCACGGTCGCGTTCTTCCCGGTCTACTACGTCTTCCCCGACGCGGACGTGACCCCGGCGGAGGTGCTCCCCGGCGCGGTCTTCGCGGCGGTCGGGTGGGGCGTGCTGGAGGCGGCGTTCCAGGCGTACGTGACCCTCGCCGGGCGCTACGAGGCCGTCTACGGCGCCCTCGGGAGCGCGTTCATCCTGCTCATCTGGCTCTACTTCGGCGGTCTGGTCCTGCTGGTCGGCGCGGTGCTCAACGCGGTCCTCGCGGGGCGGACCGGCGACGAGCACGCGCTCGGCGTCACCGACGACGTCAGCGCCGACCCGCCGCGGTCTGACCCGCCGAGCGCCGACGTCCCGCCTGCTGGCGCGTCGAACGCCGACGCGCGACCGACGGCCGAGGACCGGCGCCCGCCGTCGGTTGGACGCCTTCGGACCGCCCGGGGTCGGGACGAGTCCTGTGGCGCCGGGGCCAGCGTCGGCCGCGTCGGCGACGCCGGCGCGGACCTCCGGCGGGCCGACCGGCAACTCGACGCCGACACCGAGTCCCTCCGGGAGACGGTCGCGCAACTCGAAGCCGAGAACGACCGGCTCGTGGAGGAGAACGACCGACTGCGGCGGCGGAACGACGCGCTGGCGCTGCGGCTCCGACGTCAGCGCCGGTCGGTCTGGGCGCGGACGAAGCGGTGGCTGTTCCGAGACCGGGAGTAGTCGCGAGGAGCGGCGGAGAACTGCGAGGATTCACGGCCCGAAACGAGGTTGGCGTGGCTCGATTCGACCGGGAGGGTCGACGCGACGACGTGCGAGGATACTCGCTCTCAGTCCGAGACCAGTTCGTCGACCGCGCCGTTGATGTCCTCGATCTGGTCGGTCTGGTCGTCGATCTCGCCGGCGATGTCGCGGGTCTGGTCCGCGATGTCGTCGGCGTTCGCCGCGGTCTGGTCGACCATGCTGGCGACCTCCTCGGTGCTGGCGGCCTGCTGGTCGGTCGCGGTCGCGACCTCCTCGACGCCCTGGGTGACCTCCTGGACCGCGTCGGCGATGTCGTCGAAGTGGTCGAGCGTGCCGTCGACCGTGTCGATGCCCTCGTCGATGCGGGCGTTGCTCTCGGTCAGGCTCTCGACCGCGTTCTCGGTGTCGGTCTGTATCCGGTCGATCTCCGACTCGATCTCGCCGGCCCGGGACCGCGACTCCTCGGCGAGCGACTTTATCTCCTCGGCGACCACGGCGAACCCGTCGCCAGCGTCGCCGGCGCGGGCGGCCTCGATGTTGGCGTTGAGCGCCAGCAGGTTGGTCTGCTCGGCGATGTCGTCGATGACCTCGACCACCTCGTCTATCTGCTCGACGCTCTCGCGGATAGTCCGGACGTCCGTCGCGACGCTCTCGGCCGCCTCGCGGATGCCCTCCATCGTCTCGACCGCGTCGGCGGCCGACTCCTGGCCGTCCTCGGCCCGCTTGCGGGCCTGCTTGGCGCCGGACGCGACCTCCTCGGTCGAGGAGGCGATCTCCTCGACCGCGGCGCTGAGGCTCGACACCTCCTCGGAGACCTGCGACATCCCCTGGGACTGCTCGAGCGCGAGGTCCGTGATCTCGTGGGTCCGGGACGCGATCTCCTCCGAAGACTCCTGGAGTTCGGACAGCGACGTCTGGATCTCGCTGGCGGCTGTGTCGTCGTACCCCGCGTTCTCGTCGATGTCCTGTTCCACGTCGGCGTCGAGGTCCGCTTCGCCGTCTACCTCGGCGATCGGTTCCTCGCTCCTGCGCGTTGCATTCGCGTCGTCGCCGTCGCCCGGTCGAATCTGTTCGGATTTTCTCATGCGAAACCGGATTCACCCCGGAACAAAAACATCGGTACCAAACTGGTAAGGTAACCGGCCGCGCGTTCGACCGATTACTCGGTCAGTCGGAGTTCGAAGGCCCACTCGGCGATCGCATCCCACTCGACGACGTGGGTGCGGTCCGCGAACTCGTAGCACCCGGGCGGGAGACAGCCCTCGGCGCGATGGTCGGTCCAGATTTCTGCCTCGCAGGCGAAGCTGTCGCCGCGCTCGACTTCGTTCACCCACAGGCCCAGGCCGCGCCCGAATCCCTCGTCGGGGTCCCTGTCCGCGCGCCAGCACTCCGGTCGCGTCCCGTCACGGTCGAAGCTCCCGGGCCGGACGAGCGCGACGGTCGGGTCCGAGGCGTCGTCGACGGCGGGGAGTTGGAGCGGCGGCGGGCCGCCTTCAGCGTCACCGCC
Organism: Halorussus rarus; assembly: GCF_003369835.1. NCBI lineage: Archaea > Methanobacteriati > Methanobacteriota > Halobacteria > Halobacteriales > Haladaptataceae > Halorussus > Halorussus rarus. Next base: position 1,284,700 of record NZ_QPMJ01000002.1, read on the forward strand.
TCGTCGCCGGTCCACCGGAGTTCGACCCGAATCGACGCGGGGGTCCCGGCCGTCACCTCCCCCTCCAGCGTCTCGACCGACAGCGTCGCCGGAATCACGGTCGGCCGCGAGACGTCGGCCACCGAGACGCGGCGGAAGGGGGACTCGTCGCTCATCGTCCGAGTCGAAATCGAGGGTCGCAGTAAGAATCCTATCGGGGGTTCGTCAGGCGTTCTGGACCTGCTTCAGCACCTCGGGCGCCTCGTCGAGCGCCTCGTCGAGTTTGTCGGCGTCGGGGCCGCCGCCCTGCGCGAAGTCCGGCGGGCCGCCGCCGCCACCGCCGACCTTCCCGGCGAGTTCGCCGACGACCTCGCCGGCGTTGACGCCGACGCCGTCGGGGACCGCGACCACGAACGTCGCGCCGTCGGCCCCGCTGCCGAGCACCGCTATCTTGCCCTCATCGACCAGGGCGTTGGCGGTCGCCCGGAGCTCGTCCATGTCGGCGTCGATGCGCTGGACGACCGCGGTGGCGTCGCCGACCGCGACCTCCTCGCCGCCGTCGCCGCCGGCGGCGCGGGCCTCGGCGAGCTGTTCCTTGAGCTCCTCGATCTGCTTGCCGCGGTCCTTCCACTCGTCGAAGAACCGGCGGGCGGTCTCGGGCACCTCGTCGGGGGCGACGTCCAGAACGTCGGCGGCCTCGGCCAGCGCGGCCTCGGTGCGCTGGGTCGCCTCGATGGCGGCGTCGCCGGCGGCGAACGTGATGCGCTCGACGCCGTCCTGGACGCGCTCGGTGTTCAGGAGCTTGATGGTGCCGACGTCGCCCGTGCGCCGGACGTGGGTGCCACCGCAGGCCTGGACGTCCTCCGCGACGTGGATGAGCCGGATGTTCTGGCCCGCCGGGATGCCGCCCTGGTAGAGGTCGAAACCGTACTCCTCCTCGGCCTCGTGGCGGTTGGGCCACTCCTGCTGGACCGAGGTGTTCTCCATCACCAGCTCGTTGGCGACCCGCTCTATCTCCTCGCGGGTCTCGGGGTCGATGCGCTCGTAGTGGCGGACGTCGATGCGCGAGCTGTCGACGCCCTTCTGGGCGCCGGCCTGCCGGACGTGGTCGCCCAGCACCTCGCGGGCGGCGTGGACGACGATGTGGGTCGCGGTGTGGTGGCGCATCAGCCGGCGGCGGCGCTCGCGGTCGATCTTCCCGCGGACGATGTCGCCCTTCCCGACCGGCTCGTCGGTCCGGTGGAGGATGACGCCGTCGACGATCTGGACGTCGCTGACCTGCACCGTCTTCTCGTCGGTGGTCAGGGTGCCGCGGTCCGAGGGCTGGCCGCCGCCCTCGGGGTAGAACATCGTCTGGTCGAGCACCACGTCGTAGGCGGCCTCGCCCTCGTCGTCCTCGCGCTCGAGCACGTCGAGGACCACGGCCTCGAAGTCGGTGCCGTACTGGTCCTCGTAGAAGTGGCGCTCGGTCTTGGGCAGGTCGGCCAGCCGGTCGTCCTCCTCGACCTCCTCCTCGAAGGCCTGGCCGGAGTCGTGGCGGGAGGCGACGACGCTGTAGAAGTCGTCGGGCACGTCGACGTCGGTGCCGAACTCGGCGGCGATCTCCTCGACCATGTCGGGTTGGATGCCGTGGGAGTCGTACAGCTCGACCAGCTCGTCGGTCGGGATGGGTTGGCCCTTCTCGGCGTACTCCTTGGCGAGGCGCTCGACCCGGCGGCCGCCCTGTTCGAGGGTCTCGCGGTACTTCTCGACCTCGGTCCGGACGATGTCCCGGACCGTGTCGCGGTTCTCGTAGCCCAGCCGCTCGGCCTGCATGTCGACGAGCTCGTCGAGCGGGGCGTCGACGCCCGCGTTGTCGCAGAGCCGCTTGGTCCGGCGGAGCACCATCCGGGCGAGGTAGCCCGTGGCGACGTTGCTCGGCACGATACCGTCGCCGAGCATGTACGCGAGGGTCCGGCAGTGGTCGGCGATGGCGTAGATATCCTCGAGGGGTTCGAGCAGGTCCTCGAGCCGCGAGGTCGAGACGTCGAGCTCTCGGGCGATGTTGTCGCGGGCGGCCTCCATGTCCTCGGCCTCGTCGATGTCCATGTGGCCCGCGAGCTTCGAGGCGCGGTGGACCAGCTCCTCCTCCTCGTCGGAGTGGTCGATGCCGGCGTTCTCCTTGAGGAACGAGATCATCTCGGGGTAGACCGCCTCGTAGACGGTCGGAGTGCCCTGGCTCACCCAGGTCCACCGCTCCAGCCCGTAGCCGGTGTCGACGACGTAGGTGTCCATCTTGGAGTACCGGTTGCCGTCCTTCATCTCGTACTCGCCGTCGGGGTCCTGCTCCATCGACATGAAGACCAGCGTGGCGAGCTCGGCCCCCTTGTAGATGACCTCGATGGCGGGGCCGGCGTTACCCCCACCGACCCACGGGTCCTCGATGTAGGTGATCTCCTCGACGTTCGCCCCCATCGACTCGAAGAACTGGTCGCAGTACCGGACCGTCTGGTCCTTCCAGTACACCTCCCCCTGGTAGGCGTACTTGTCGGGGTCCTCGATGTCCTCGCGGGCGTTGAACGCGTGGTGGGCCATCATCTCGAACGCCATGGTGTGACGGCCGGTCTTGCCCACGTTGTCGATGTCCTGCATCCGGATGCAGGGCTGGCTGATGGTCAGCGGGTTGGCCGGCGGCGGGGTCTGGCCCGACGTGACGAGGGGCTGGAAGTCGGCGATGGAGGCGATGGTGAGCAGCATGTCGTCGCGCCACCGGTTGGCCGCGACCGGATACGGCTCGATGCGCTCGTGGTCGTGGTCCTCGAAGAACGAGAGGAACGCCTCGCGCATCTCCTCCAAGGTGTGCTCCTCGTCGAAGCCGGGGTCGTCGATGAACTGGTACGTCTCGCACGGCGGTTCGCCGCAGGTCGTTCGGTCGGGGTCGCGCGTCCAGAAGAAGTCACCGCACTCGGTGCACTCCTTCCTGACGAACCCCTCCTCCTCGAAATACTCGAGGCGGTACTCCTCTTCGAGTTCGCTCATTATTGTGCGTATTTCGCCAACGAGCGCGTAAAACAGTTCCGCAAGTTCGTCACTCGTTCGGGCGCCGTGCCCGGTTCGGACCCCGCGCCGGCCCGAGTCGCACCCGCGACGATGACGGCGAACTTATGCCGGGTCGGGTCGCACGTCCGATTGCATGGCTGACATCACCATCACCACCACCGACAGTTTAGAGAGCCGCGAGATCACCGAGTACCTCGGCGTCGTCTCGGGCGAGGCGGTCATCGGCGCGAACGTCGTCAGCGACATCGCCGCGGGCATCCGCGACGTGGTCGGCGGGCGAAGCGGGTCGTACGAGAAGAAGATCGAGACGGGCCGCGAGGAAGCCGTCGCCGACATCCGGGCGGAGGCCGAGGAACTGGGGGCAGACGCCGTCGTCGGCGCGTCGTTCGACTACGAGGAGATGGCCGAGGGGATGCTCTGGGTCAACCTCTCGGGTACTGCGGTCCGGACGCGCAGCGAGTAGCGTCGGCGGGCGCAGAACGCTCACTCTCCGGTAGAGAGCGGTGGGATTCCCCGACGCAGGTTCCCTCGTGAAATTCGCGGTGAGTACAGAGCGTGTATTGAGCAGTTCAATGTGGAGATGTCTTAGTGCCTTTCAGAATTGAGGAGGCGGTCTTCTGGGTAGTCAATTTGCCAGTAGAGGTAGCGATGGGCAAAATCTTCGAAATTATCGTAGCCGCACTGTGGACATTCAAACCCGGTCGCTTGGTCACCACCGACCGGGAACTCATACTCACAGTCGTTTTGACACTGTTTGCCACGGCTTTTACCGGCAAAAATCTCGAAAAGTGTGGGTTTGTGCGCTTCAAGATGGGTGGTACCCCAGTGTTTCATCGCCTTGATAGTCTGGGTCTGTAGAATCACTTCGCAGTACTCACAGTCAAATGTAACCGGGTCATCACCGGTAGTTCCGTCCCCTTTCCCCCAGTCTTGCTCTTGGCCCCCGAACTCCAGCCCGTTATAGTTGGTCATGGTTGTACGTGGTCGCCGGTACTCCTTCCCCAATTTCTATCCAGTGCTGGTACAGACTTAAGAAGACGGGCCAATCCCAGTGTGGTAAATCCGCACCACGTACTAGACGAATCCGCGCTTTCAGGTTCGGGACTCGGGCTGAGTGAAGAAGTCGGGCGACCGACTACCGAGTGAGAAACGCGGACTTCCTCAGTCCACCACGTACGTCTCGAACTGCCGGCTCGCCCATCGGAAGGCGAGCGCGGGGCCGACCGCGCCGACGAGCACCGCCAGCGCGCCGCCGCCGACCCGGACCGCGGCCTGCGGGACGCCGGCCAGCGCGGCGACGAACCCCGCGAGCGGCGGGAGCAGCGCGACCACCGCGCCGACCGTTCCGACCAGCAGCGCGACCGAGTAGGCCGCGAACGCGCCCTTGCTCGGCATCGTGACCTCGCGGCTCCGGAACACCTCGACCGTGCCGAACCGCGGGAGGAGGGTGCCGACGCCAACCGCCAGCACGGTGCCCGTGACCACTAGCACCGCACTGAGACCGGTCAGCGCGAGCCACCGGGCCGGGGAGAGCGGACTCAGCGCGCCCGCGACGCCGGTCGCCAGCGCCACGACCGGCGCACCGACCAGCGCGGCCGAGACGACGTGGCCGACCACGAACTGGCGGCCGTCGAGCCCCGACAGCAGCGTCGCCGGCAGCACCGACCCCTCGTCGCCGAGGGGGTTCAGCGCCGTCGCGCCGACCGCCCACGTCCCGTAGAGCGCGACCAGCACCGGTAACGAGGTCGGCACGCCGCTCTCGAACGCCGTTCGGAGCGGCGCGTACAGGAAGAACAGGGGGTAGGCGACGTAGAGCAGCCGGATGGGCGAGCGCTTCGTCCGGCGCCAGACCGCCAGCGTCACGGTCCGGGTCGGCCGGGCGAGCACGCCGCCGAGCGGCCCGGTCAGCACGCGCTCGCCGAGGCCCGGGGTCGACTCGCGGGGTCGGGTCGCGGGTGCGTCGCCGGCAGGCGCACCCGTCGGCCGAGCCGGGCGGTCCTCGCCCTCCTCGTCCTCGTCGTCGACCTGCGCCGAGTCGGCGTACCAGACCGTCGCGGCGGCGCGGACGGTGACCGCCGCGAACCCGAGGACGAGCGCCGAAGCGAGCGCCGCCGCGCCCAGCGCGCGGGCCGGCACCGCGTCGATGCCCGGCAGCCCCAGCAGGAGGGCGTCGCCGAACCACGCCAGCGGCGTGTCCCGGAGGACGCGCTGGAGCGTCGCGACCGCGTCGTTGAGCGCCTCGGAGGTGACCGCGAGGAAGTAGAGGCCGAACGCGACCACCAGCAGCGCGGTCTTGTGGCGGGCCAGCCACGGCGACCGGAGCGTGACCCACTTGACGCCCAGGCCGACCGGGAAGCCGATGGAGAGCGCGACCGCGAGCAGCGTCGCGGCGGTCGCCGGCACGACGACGACGGGTGCGACGGCGCCGGCGCCGACTGCGAGCGCCGCCGCGATGGTGACGACGGGAACCGCCGCCACCGCGAGCATCCGGCCGTACTCCGCGAGCAGCAGGCCGAGCGCGGCGTCCCGCGCGGGCACGGTCGTCAGGAGGCCCGTGGGCGAGTCGAGTTCGCCCTTCCCGCCGGCCGACCGGGCGGCCGCCAGCGCCGCGAGGCCGACCCACCCGACCGCGGTCCCGCCCCGGACGATGTCGAGAATCGAGAACGGGAGGCCGAGGTCGGGCAGCGCCCGCCCGAACTCGTAGGCCAGGTAGCCGCCGCCGACCGTCGGCAGGAGGACCCAGACGAGCAGTCCGATACCGGTGGCGGCGGTCCGGGTCGTGCTGGAGCGGATCGACCGGACGGTCCGGACGAACTCGACGCGGGCGATCCGGGTCGCGTGCGAGAGGTCGGGAGCCCTCATCGGGCGAACTCCGACTCCCCGGCGTCGGCGCGCTCGGCCTCCTCGGGGCGCTCGCTGGTGACTTCGAGGAACACCTCCTCGAGGGTGGACTCCTCGCCCGACTCCGCCCGGTGGGTCAGCGACTCGGGCGACCCCTCGGCGACGAGCCGGCCCTCGTGGAGCACGCCGACCCGGTCGGCCAGCTCCTCGACCACGGGCAGGATGTGGGTCGAGAGGAAGACGGTCATCCCCTCGTCGCGGAGCTCGGTGATCAGGTTCCGGACGGTCCGGGCCGCCCGGGGGTCGAGCCCGGAGGTCGGCTCGTCGAGGAACAGGACCGCGGGGTCGTGGAGCACCGCCTGGATGAGCGCGGTCTTCTGCTTCATCCCCTTCGAGTAGGTCGAGATGCGGTCGTCGGCGTCGTCCGCGAGGTCGAACCGCGCGAGCAGTTCCCGGACGCGCTCGTCGGCTTCGGCCCCGGGCAGGTCCCGGAGGCCGGCGACGTACTCGAGCTGCTCGCGGCCGGTGAGCTCGTCGTAGATGGGCGGCTCCTCGGGCATGTAGCCCAGCTCCTCGACCACCGCGTCGCGGTCGGTGACGGGCTCGCCGGCGACCCACGCCTCGCCCGAGGTGGGCCGGGTCAGGGTCGTCAACATCTGCATCGTGGTGGTCTTGCCCGCGCCGTTCGGGCCCAGGAAGCCGAACACCTCGCCGCGCTCGACCGCGAAGGTGAGGTCGCTGACCGCGACCGCGTCGCCGTACGACTTGGTGAGCGACTCGGTGCGGATTGGGGCGCTCGGGCTCATGGTCGGGAGAATCGGGCTCGCGTGCGTCGAGCGTCCAGCGGGCCTCGGACGTCGCCGGTCGTCGGTTCGAGAGGGCAGTGGCTCATGAGCCACAGTTGGTCGACCAGTGACAAAAGTCTAGTTCGTCGCGACTCCGGCGGCTCGTGCCGGCGGAGACGTTCGCGTCAGTCGTCGGCGGGGGACGCCGCGTCCTCCGACGCGGCCGCGGTCGCGTCCGACCGCGAGCTGAGCGGTTCCGACCCGCAGTTCACGCAGGCGTAGTTGCCCTCGACGGTCTCGACGACGGGCGCGTTGCACTCGATGCACTTCAGCTGGGCGTCCCGTACTGCTCTCGGATAGCGTCCCATAGTATCCTCGTCACGTACGACGGAGCCGAGTAAAAGCGAGGCGGCCGTTCGGGACCGTTTTCGTTCGCAACGCGGGGTTTCGTCGGGGGAGCGGTTTTCTCGGACGGCCCCGCCGACGAAACGGCCGATTGCCGCCGAGTCAGCCCCGCGCTAACTCTCCTGCAGCGACAGCGACGCCAGCAGCGCCTCGAGCTGGACGCGCTCGTTGGCGCCCTCGGTGATGCGGTAGTCGACCTCGCCGACCCGGTCCATCAGCCGGACCGTCGCCTCCTCGTCGAGGTCGAACTCCCAGACCGACCGGTGGAGCTGGTCGATGATGTCGCCGCCCGCCAGCCCCTTGTTCGTGAGCAGGTCGTCGAGCACCGACCGGGCCCTGCTGAAGTCGCCCTCGATGGCGTGGGTGACCATCTCCTCGATCTCCTCGGGACGGGCGGTGCTGGTGATGGTGAAGACGGCCTCCTCGTCGACGACCTCGCCCATCACGGCGGCGGCCTGGAGCGCGTTGATGGCCTTGCGCATGTCGCCGTCGGCGGCGTACACCAGCGCGTCGACGCCGTCCTCGGTGGTCTCGATGCCCTCGGCGTCGGCGATCTTCCGGACCTGCTCGGCGACGCCCGCCTCGTCGATGGGGCCGAACCGGAACGTCGCGCACCGCGACTGGATGGGGTCGATGATCTTCGACGAGTAGTTGCACGACAGGATGAACCGGGTGTTGTTCGAGAACTGCTCCATCGTCCGGCGGAGCGCCGACTGGGCGTCGGAGGTCAGCGAGTCGGCCTCGTCGAGGAAGATGATGCGGTAGCTGTGGCCCCCGAACGACGACCGGGCGAAGTTCTTGATGCGGTCCCGGACCACGTCGATGCCCCGCTGGTCGGAGGCGTTGAGCTCCAGGAAGTTGCTCTCCCAGTCGTCGCCGTACAGCTGCTTGGCGATGGCGACCGCGCTGGTGGTCTTGCCCACGCCCGCCGGCCCCGAGAACAGCAGGTTGGGCAGGTCGTCGCGCTCGACGTACCGCCGGAGACGCTCGGTGATGTCGTCGTGGCCCGCGACCTCCTCGAGGGTCCCGGGGCGGTACTTCTCGATCCAGATCTCGTCGCGCCCGGCCGCCGGCTCGCCGGGCTCGCTCTCGGCCGCGTCGTCGCCCTCGCTCTCGACCTCGCTCATGAGGGAGACGTGGTGCTAGCCGGTCTTAAACTCCCCGAGGTCGCGGCGGGAAGTCGCGGCCGGCGGCTCGCCCGGACGGTCCGCCGCCGGGATTCGACTCCCGATAGGACGGGCTTAACGCGCGAAATCCGGCATACCGACGCAAGCCATATCTCCCGGGCCGTCGACAGGTCGAGCATGGACAGACGACTCGCAGCCCTGCTCTGCGTCCTCGTGGTGCTCGCCGCGGTGCCGGCCCCCGTCGCGGCCCAGGAGGTCCGGTCCGGCGGGACCGTCGTGGTCGCGGACGGCGAGACCGTCGACGGGCCGCTCCAGGCGTTCGGCGGCACGGTCATCGTCCGCGGGACCGTGAACGGCGACCTGACCGCCGCCGGCGGCAACGTCTACGTGACCGGGCGAGTGAACGGCGACCTCCAGGCGATGGCGGGCAACGTCCGCATCAACGGCACGGTGACCGGCGACGCCAGCGCGGTCGGCGGCAACGTCGTCCTCGCGTCCGGCGGCCGGATCGGCGGGGAGCTGAACGCGGGAGCGGGGAGCGTCGAAATCGACGGCGAGGTCGGCGAGGACGCCTCCGTCGGCGGCGACACCATCACCCTCGGGCCGAGCGCGGTCGTCGGCGGCGACTTCGTCTACGACGGGACCCTGAACCGTGCGGAGGGCGCCCGGGTCGCGGGCCAGGTCCGGGAGGACACGAACCTCGGCGAGGGCGTCGGCTTCACCGGCCCCATCGTTCCGACGTGGGTCGAGGGAGTCTACGGTTTCCTCGCGAACCTCGTCCTCGGGGCGATACTGCTCGTCGTCTTCCCGCGGTTCTCCGCCGGCGTCGCCGGGCGGGCGAGCGAGACGCCGCTGCGCTCGGGCGGCGTGGGGCTGCTGACGTTCGTCGGGATTCCGGTCCTGTTCGTCCTGCTGCTGCTCTCGCTGGTCGGGATTCCCCTCGCCCTGCTCGTCATCCTGCTCTATCCCCTCGCGCTGTGGATCGGCTACGTCTACGGCGCGTTCGCGCTCGGGGCGTGGGCGCTCGGGCTGACCGACGCCGACAGCCGGTGGCTGGCGCTCGCGCTCGGCGTCTTCGTCGTCTCGATAGTCGGCTTTGTCCCGATTCTCGGCGGTCTGATCCAGTTCCTCGTGCTCCTGCTGGGCCTGGGTGCGTTCGCGCTCGGGGTCTGGGGCGGCCTCCGCGGGCGGCGCCGGCGCGACGACGATTACGACCGGGAGACGGTGGTGTAGCCGGGACCGGGCAGCACTCGTCCGGATTGCAGTAGCTGGGACGGTTCTTCGTGCAGTATCGGAATCTACGTCTTCAGGTCCGCAATAGCAGTCGCTCGCGGTTGTTAGAGAGACGGGGTAGGTCAGTCGGCGATGACCCACGTGGAAACCACGCGGGCTGAAAGGTAACCGTCTGACCGTGCCGTCTACCCGACTCTCTCTTCTATCGCTACAAAACACCTCCGGTACGCGGGTCCGGCAGGTGTCAGTTTTTTGGGATAGAGATCTGCGAGCGACGCGGTTTACATTGATGAGGAAGCGCCATTGCCGACCACTGGTTCCCGGCGCGCGCTGGCGCGGCCCCTGTGGCCGCGCCAAGCGTGCGAGGGATGACTGAGCGACCGACGGGAGCGAAGGAAGAGGTTGGGGAGGCGTGAGGCCCGCGGTTGCGGTGTCTCGACGAACGGAGTGAGTCGAGGCTCGTCAGAGCGAAGCTCTGACGGTGCCCTGCAGTAATTCACAGGTGACGGCAGTAGCTAGCTTCTCTGTAGCCCTCCAGGAAGCGGAGCAACTGTCCTCCCGGAGACTCCCACGTCAGCCACCCTAACCACCCCCATCGCTCCCGACACGCTTACCCCTCACCGCCCGAAAACTCGGTAGCATGAACGTGACCGTCGAGGTCGTCGGCGAGGGGAGCCGCGACCTCGAAGTCGAGGACGCGACCTACGCCGACCTGCTGGCCGAGGTCGACCTCAGCCCCCACGAGGTCTCGGTGATGGTCGACGGGCGGCCCGTCCCGGAGGACCAGCCCGTCGAGGCCGACCACGTGAAGGTCCTGCGGCTCATCAAGGGCGGCAGCGGCGACGACGGGCCGACCAGCGAGGCGGAGGTCGACGCCCTCGCCGCACCCCAGGACGAGGACGAGGCCGGCCCCGTGACGGCACTCGACCGCGAGCGCCGGAGCCTCGGGGTGTCGGAGCTCGACTTCGAGCTACCTAACGCCGGGGCGGGGCCCGACCCGCTGTCGCTGTCGTCGTTCGCCGCCACCAGACCCGGCCGGGACGACGCAGACGAGTTCGTCGGACGCGAGTGGGTGACGGGGCGTCCGGACGAGAACGAGGCCGTGGTCCTGCTGTTCCTGCGCGACTACTGGTCCCGCGGCTGCCGGCAGCAGGTCCAGGACGTGGCCGACCGCTACCGGGAGTTCCGCGAGCGCGACGCCGCGGCGGTCGCGGTCCTCCCCGAGCCCGAGGGAAAGGCCGGGAAGTGGCAGTGGAAGTACCACCTGCCGTTCCCGCTGGTGGCCGACGCCGACAAGACGGTCGGCGAGCAGTACGGCCAGCCCACTCGGTTCGGCCCGCTCGGGCGGCGCGTCGACCTGCTGGGCCGACTGCCCCAGGTCGCGATTCTGGACGCGCGACACGGCGAACTGGGGCTCGACGCGGTCCACCGCGGCGACGGGCCGGACGACCGGCCGTCGGTCGACGACGTGCTGGCGATGGTCGACCGACTGCTCGGCGACGACCGGGAGTGAGGTCGGGCGGCGATGGACGTCAGCGTCCGCGAAGCGACAGACGGCGACCGGCTCGACGTGCGGCGCGTCCTCGACGCGGCGATGCTCCGGATTCGTGTCGACCTCGCCGAGCGCGTCGGCGCCGGCGACGTGCTGGTGGCGGTGGAGGCCGGGGGCGGCGGTGGCGAAGACGACGGTGGCGAAGACGGCGACCGTTCCGTCCTCGGCGCGCTCGTCCTCGTCTCGGGCGGGGACGGAACGGACGAACGCACCGGCGCGCACATCGACGCCGTGGCGGTCCGGCGGGCGCGCCGGGGGCAGGGCATCGGCTCGGCGCTGGTCCGGGCCGCGGCCGAGCGCCGCGGGGTCGTGACCGCCGAGTTCGACCCGGACGTGCGGCCCTTCTACGAAGCGCTCGACTTCGATATCTCGCGGGTGGACGGGGACGAGAACGAGGACGGGAGTCGGCTGTGGGGTCGGTACGACGGGACTGCGGACCCTTCCTGAAGTCGTTCCAGTAGAGCCAACTGTCCCGACGCCGCTCTGTCACGCATGGACGAGCAACGACGACGGCGGGTCGCCGTCATCTGGACCGCGTTCGCGGTCGTGATGGGCTACGTCACGCTCTCGGACGGGTTCGCGGTCGGAGCGAGCGACCTGCTCGGCGTTCTGGCGGTGGCGCTCGGACTCGGACTGGCGTACGTCTACTACGCGAACCCCGGCGGGCTGCTGGACTTCGGAGAACGAGAGGCCTAGACCGGGATTCGGCCGGGCGACGCCTACACCAGCGGTTCGACCAGGTCGCGGCCGGCGTCGAGCAGGTCGTCGACCCGGGCCTCGCTGGCGGCCTCGGCGTAGACGCGCATCTTCGGCTCGGTCCCGCTCGGTCGGACGAGGAGCCACGAGCCGTCCTCCAGGAGGATCTTGAACCCGTCGGTGTCGTTGACCTCGTCGACGCGCTCGCCGGCCACCTCGTCCGGGAGGTCGGCTTCCAGGTCCGACAGGACGCGCTCTTTGTCCTCGTCGGGGCAGTCGACGCTGACCTTGCTCTGGTGGATCTCGCCGAACTCCTCCAGGAGCGCGTCCACTCGGTCGTCGTAGGAGCGCTCGCTCTCGACCGCGCCGGCGAGCAGCGCCATCAGCACGCCGTCCTTCTCGCGGACGTGGCCCCGGATCGAGAAGCCGCCCGACTCCTCGCCGCCGATGAGCGCGTCGTGGTCCTTCATCGCCTCGGCGACCCACTTGTAGCCGACCGCGGTCTCGACGACGTCCTCGCCGTGGGCCTCGGCGACCCGGTCGACCAGGAACGTGGTCGAGACGGTCCGGACCGCGGGGCCGGAGTCGTCTTCGAGCAGGTAGTCGTACGTCGCCGCGAAGAAGAGGTTCTCGTCGAGGAAGCCCCGGTCGGGCGTGACGACCGCGATGCGGTCGGCGTCGCCGTCGTTGGCGACGCCGAGGTCCGCATCCTTCTCGCGGACCTCGTCGACGAGGGGCTGGAGGTTCTCGGCGCTGGGCTCGGGGTTCGTGCCGCCGAACTCGGGGTCCTGCTCGCACCGCCGCCGGTGGACCGTCGCACCGGCGCGCTCGAGCAGTTCGTCGGTGAACCCGCGGCCCGACCCGTGCATCGCGTCGTAGACGACCTCCAGGCCGTCGAGGGTCGCCCCGTCGCCCGAGCCCTCGGGGGCGACCCCGACGACGTCGAACAGGTGGGCGGCGTACGGTTCGAGGAGGTCCTCCTCGCGGACGCTCCCCTGCTCGTCGTCGGAGAGCGCGCGGGGCTCGGCGATGCGGGCCATGATCTCGTCGGTGACCTCGGGGAGGGCGGGCGCGGCGTCGTGGGGGAAGAACTTCACGCCGTTGTAGTTCGGCGGGTTGTGCGAGGCCGACACAACCAGCGCGCCCGCGAGGTCGCGGTCGGCGACGGTCCAGACCGCCAGCGGGGTCGGGCAGTCCCGCGGCGGGATCAGCGCGTCGAATCCGTTGGCCGCCAGCACCCGGCACAGCTCCTCGGCGAACCCGCGCGAGGTCTCGCGGGCGTCGTAGCCGACGGCGACGGTCCCCGAGTCGCGGTCCTCGACCTCCCGGAGGTAGTCGGCGACCGCCTGCCCGACCATCCTGACGCGGGGCGCGGTGAACTCGTCCAGCGTCGCTCGCCAGCCGTCGGTCCCGAACGAAATCGGCGTCTCCATACCCACAACGTCGCTGCCCCCGCCGAAAAAACCACCGCGTGGCCGGTTCTCACGGCGCCGGTAGTTCCGGCGGGCGAGTCGGTCCGACGGGGCGAATCGGGCGGCCCCTTATGAAACGACCGCGGATTCGCGGCAGTGGAGCCAGGCGGGTGGGGCGGATACGTTCGAACATGACGACGACACGGACTCCGCCCGGACCGCGCGGCCTCCCGCTGCTGGGCAACACCCACCAGTGGGCCCGGGATCCCTGCTCGTTCCGCGAACGGTGCGCCGAGCAGTACGGCCGCGTGGTCAACTACGAGATCATCGGCTGGGACGCCTACATGCTGACCGACCCCGCCGACGTGAAGCGCGTGCTGGAGGACCGCGAGACGTTCCCGAAGCACCGCGAGAGCGACGACCAGCTCCGCGAGGTGCTCGGCGACGGCCTCATCGTCAGCGAGGGCGACCGCTGGGAGCGCCAGCGCGAGGCCATCCAGCCCGCGTTCTACATGAGTCACATCGAGCGGTACGCCGACATCATGGTGTCGCGGACCGAGGACACCACCGACCGCTGGCGCGACGGCGGGACGGTCGACCTGCGCTCGGAGATGATGCGGACGACGCTCGAGATCCTGGTGGAGGCGATGTTCGGAGAAGATATCGACCTCGAGGCCCGGGGCATCTACGACGCGGTCGAGGCGATGCAGGAGCCGCTGCGTCCCCGGAACCAGCCGGTCACCTTCCTCGCGCCCGACTGGGCGCCCGTGCCCTTCCTCCGGCGGGCCGACCGGGCGCTCGACCACCTGGAGGCGCAGGTGTACGACATCCTCGACGAGCGCCGCCGGACCGACACGAATCGCGACGACCTGCTCGCGATGCTGCTCGGCGCCGACGCCGAGATGGACGACGAGCAGATCCGCGACGAGATGCTGACCTTCCTGTTCGCGGGCCACGAGACCACCGCGCTCGCGCTGACGTTTATCTGGGATCTGCTGTCGCGCAATCCCGAGGTCGAGGCCCGGCTTGGCGACGAGATCGCCGCTGTCGTCGACGGCCGGCCCACCATCGAGGACGTGTTCGCCTTCGAGTACGCCGAGGCCGTGGTGAAGGAGGCGCTCCGGCTCTATCCGCCGGCCCACGAGATCCGGCGCGAGCCCGCCGAGGACGTTCTCATCGGCGACTATCGGATTCCGGCGGGGTCGCTGCTCGTCCTGCCGACGTGGGTGCTCCACCGCGACGAGCGGTTCTGGGACGACCCCGACGAGTTCCGGCCGGAACGCTTCGTCACTGACGACGCCGACCGGCCCGAGTACGCCTACGTCCCGTTCGGCGGCGGGCCCCGGCGGTGCATCGGCCAGCAGTTCGCCATGACCGAGGCCCAGCTCGTGCTCGCGACGATGGCCCGTGAATGGACGGTCGACCGGAACTACGGCGACCTCGACCTCTCGGCGGCGGTCACGCTCCAGCCGAAGGGCGAGGTACCGGTGACGACGGAGCGCCGTTGACGGCCCCGACACCTGTTCGCTGCGCTACAAAAATCGAGACCCGGAAACTGTTTTCCCGCTCAGCCCCCTACTTCCGGGCAATGAGTTCCACTCCAGTCGTCGTCGCGCTCGCCGGCAGCATGCGCGACGGCAGCTACACCAGGCAGGCCCTGACGCGCGCCCTGGCCGCTGCCCAGCGACGCGGCGCCGAGACCGAACTCCTCGACGTCCGCGAGTACGACCTCCCGGTGTTCGACCCCGACGAGCCCGAACCCGAGGCCGCGACGCGGCTCAAGCGTAAGATCCGCAGGGCCGACGCGGTGCTCTGGGGGAGCCCGGTGTACCACGGGTCGTACTCGGCCGCCTTCCGGAACGTCCACGACTACTGCGGCTTCGACGAGTACGAGGACACCACGGTCGGGCTGCTGGCGTCGGCCGGCGGCGGGTCGTTCGCCAGCACGCTCGACCACATGCGGGTGACCGCCCGCGGGGTCCACGCCTGGGTGCTGCCCCACCAGGTCGGCATCCGGAACGCCCGGGACAAGATCGAGGACGGCGAGATAATCGACGAGGACATCGCCGACCGGGTCGAGACGCTGGGCCAGCAGGCCGTCGAGTACGCCTTCATCCACCCCGACGTGACCGCGCCCGACGCCGGCGTCGACGAGGACGAACAATCGGCCGCCGAGGCCGACGCCGACGACTGAGCTATGGACGCGAGCCCGGTCGTCGTCCTCACCGGCGGGACCAGTGGCATCGGCCGGGAGGCCGCCGAACGGCTGGCCGCCCGGGGCGCGACCGTCCTGTTCACCGGCCGGGACCGCGAGGGCGGCGAGGAGGCGCTGTCGGCGGTTCGGAGCGCTCACCCCGACAGCGACGGCGCGTTCTACCGGGTCGACTTCGCGGACTTCGACGCGGTGCGCGAACTGGCCCGCGAGGTCCGGTCCGACTACGACCGCCTCGACGCGCTGGTGAACAACGCCGGCACCTCGCAGAACGAGCGCCGGACGACCGAGGACGGCGTCGAACTCACCTTCGCGGTCAACCACCTCGCGCCGTTCCTGCTCACGAACCTGCTCGCGCCCCGCCTCCGCGAGAGCGCGCCGGCGAGGGTCGTCACGACGACCAGCGGCCTCCACGAGAACGGGTCGCTGGCGGACCTCGACGCGGTGGTTCGGGGGAGGAACTTCGACGGCCTCGACGCCTACGCCGACTCGAAGCTCGCGAACGTGCTGTTCACCGTCGAGCTCGCCGAGCGACTCGCCGGGTCGGGCGTGACCGCCAACTGCGTCCACCCGGGGTGGATTCCGCAGACGGACCTCGTCCGGAACGCGCGGGGGTTCTCGAAGCTGTTCACGACCGCGGCGGCGCTGGTCGCCGGCGTCGTCCCGGTCGGCCCGTTCGAGAGCGTCGCGGGCGCGGCCGAGGCGCTGGTCCACCTGGCGACGAGCGACGCGGTCGCCGACGTCTCGGGGGCGTACTTCGACCGGCGCGAGCGGGCGACTCCCGCCCGGGCGGCGACCGACGCGGCGCTCCGCCGGCGGCTCTGGGAGCGCAGCGCGGAGCTCACCGACCTCCCGGCGTCGGTGCCCGAGGGCGACCCGCTAGGATAGGGACTCGCGCTACTCCATCGACTCGCCGGTCGCGCCGTCCGCCTCGACCAGCCGCTCCTTCGCCGCTCGCGACAGCTGCTTGATCTCGTGCTCGCGGGACATCGCCGCCGACTTCGAGTTGAATCCCTCGCGGTATGCGAGTTCGACCGGCGCGCGGCCGCGGGTGTACTTCGCGCCCTCGCCGCGGTCGTGGTCGCGCACGCGGCGCTCGACGTCGGTGGTGTAGCCCGTGTAAAAACTGCCGTCGGCGCACTCGACGATGTAAACCCAGTGGTCCGGCACGCCTTACAGGCTTCGCGTGGTGGTTCTTAGGGTTTCGGTTCCCGCCCATTCAGCGGGCTATGCTCTGGCCTCTCTGGCGCGTTGGCGCGCGACTTCGGCGATTCCGGCGTTCGCGGAGCACGAGACGCACGCGCGGACCCGACCGTCCTCGTCGGCGAATACTCGTGCGAACTGCTCGGAGACGTGCGCGCCGCAGTGGTCACACCTTGGCATTGGGTTTCAACTGGCAGCCGTGCTGCCAGTGACCAAATCTTTGGGCCCGACCGATAAAAATCCTTCTCAAACGCGACACTGATTTTCAGAAATGCAAAGAAGGTTTTCGATAATTGAACTGGTCCCGCAGATTTCCCGGCAAGACCCGCCGCTCGAAACGCCGCATTGTCCCCGAGTAAGGGCGGGTGTCGGTCGGGTCGCCGGGAGTCGGAGGCCGGACGAGGTTATCGCCCCGAGCTCTCGTGGTCGGCCGCGCCGTCGACCGCCCGGGCTATCAGGCCCGCCTGGGCGCCCGCAACGAACCCCGCGTCGACGTTCACGACCGACAGCACCGAGCAGGACTGGAGCATCCCGGACAGGGCGGCCTCGCCCTCGCCGCCGTGGCCGTACCCGGTCGAGACCGGCAGGCCGATGACGGGGGTGTTCACCAGGCCGGCGACCACGGTGGGCAGCGCGCCCTCCCGGCCCGCGGCGACGATCAGCACGTCGGCGCCCCGGAGGCGGTCGAGCTGGTCGACGATGCGGGTCAGCGCCGCGACGCCCACGTCGTCGACCCGGTCGACGCTCGCGCCCATCTCCCGGGCGACGACCGCGGCCTCGCCGGCCGGGACAGCGTCGCTGGTCCCCGCCGTGACCACGCCCACCGTCGCGTCGAGGTCGGGCCCCGAGAACTCCGCGGCGTGGGCGACGACGACTCGCGCGCGCTCGTGGACCGACACCTCGGCCTCGGGGTGGGTGTCGGCCAGTCGCGCGCGGACGGCCTCGCGCTGGGTCTCGTCGGTCCGGGTGACGATGGCCCGGCCGGTGGTCTCGACCGCGGTCTCGGCGAGCGCGGCCGCCTCCGCCGGCGTCTTGCCGTCGCCGAGAATCGCCTCTGGAACGCCTCTCCGGGACTCTCGGGCCGCGTCGAACCGGCCCGCGTCGCCGGTCGCGTACCCCGCGAGTCGCGCCTCGGCCTCCGCCGGACTCACCTCGCCGGCGGCGACCGCTTCGAGCAGATCACGCATGTGCGACTCTGGGCGCTCTACGTACTCCTATCCTCCGACCGCGTCCGGCCGCGGGCACACAACCGCCTAGTATTTATCCCTTTTGGCACTATAGATAGATGACCGGGAAGTGACCGACACGGAGCCGTTCGCCCGGGAATTTGGGAAGCTTTATTAGGGGTGGCAGGAAAGAAAGGGTCGTATGGCAGACCTCATCGTCAAAGCCGCTGTCAAGGACGCACTGGACGACAAGAACGTGGCCTCCGACTTCTACGACGCGCTCGACGAGCGCGTCGAGGAACTCCTCGACGAGGCTGCCCGCCGAGCCGAGGCGAACGACCGGAAGACCGTCCAGCCCCGCGACCTGTAAATCGGCACAAACTCCTTCCTTTTATCGAGCGCTACCCGCGTAGCCGGCGGCTCGGTCGTCGGTGAAGAGCTGTATCATGGAACAGTAGACGCAGAGTGGCGGACTCGGCGTTCAGAACCGGTGGACGTCCACGCCGTCGTCGGTTCCGACGTGGATCTCGTCGGCCATCCCGACGAACAGCCCGTGCTCGACCGCGCCGGGGAGTCCGGACAGGTCGGCCGCGAGCGACGCGGGCTCGGCGATCTCGCCGAAGTCGCAGTCGAGCACGAGGTTCCCGTTGTCGGTCACGACCGGCCCGTCCTTGCGCTCGGCGGCCCGGAGGGCGGGCTCGCCGCCGAGCCCGCGGACCTCGTCGGCTACCGTCGTCCGGGCGTCGGGCAGCACCTCGACCGGGACGGCGCGGTCGAGCAGGTCGGCGGCCTTGCTCGGGTCCGCGACGACGAGTAGCCGGTCGGCGGCCGCGTCGACCACCTTCTCGCGGGCGTGGGCCGCGCCGCCGCCCTTCACGAGGTGGGGCCCGGAGAACTGGTCGGCGCCGTCGATGGCCAGGTCCACCGCGTCGGCCTCTTCGAGGGTCGTGAGCGGGACGCCGACCTCCCGGGCGAGCGCCCGGGACTGGAAGGAGGTCGGGATCCCGCGGACGTCGAGGCCGGCGTCGACCGCCCGGCCGACGGCCCGGATGGCGTGGGCCGCGGTCGACCCGGTGCCGAGCCCGACGACCGTGCCGTCCTCGACCGCCTCGGCCGCGCTCTCGCCGGCCGCCCGCTTCCCCGCGTCGCTTCCGCCGGTCGTCTTCATGCGCGCACCTGCGCGGGCCGCGGTGAAAAGTCTGGTCGAACGGGCGCGACGGCGCCGGGTCGAGCGAGCCGGCGCCGGGCCGAACGACTGCAACGGCTCGTTTCCCGACGGAACGGGCGCTAGTGTTTTGGCAGTTCCGCCCCTGATTCGAAAGACAATGGCTGCCAGCGACTCGGACGCCGAGTCCGGCACGGGGACCGGGGAGGGCGACGTGTCGACCGAAGAGGACGACGCGACGACCGAGCGGGGCGAGACGACGACCGAACAGGGGGAGGCGACGACGGAGCCAGCCGAGGAGGCGGTCGCGCTCCGGGACGTGCAGAAGACGTACTACCTGGGCGAGCCCGTCCACGCGCTCGACGGGGTCGACCTCTCGATTCCGCGAGGGTCGTACACCGCGGTGATGGGGCCCAGCGGCTCGGGCAAGAGCACGCTGCTCAATCTCATCGGCTGTCTCGACACGCCCAGCGAGGGCGAGGTGTGGGTCAACGGCCGGGAGGTGTCGGCCATCTCCCAGCGCAAGCGGACCCGGGTCCGGGGCGAGGAAGTCGGCTTCGTCTTCCAGACGTTCAACCTCATGCCGAAGCTGACCGCGGCCGAGAACGTCGCGCTCCCGCTGGTCTTCCAGGGCGTGGACAAGAACGAGCGCATCGACCGGGCCGAGGACCTGCTGGCGGACGTCGGCCTCGGGGACCGGGGCGACCACCGGCCCAACGAGCTCTCGGGCGGCCAGCGCCAGCGGGTCGCCATCGCCCGGGCGCTCGCGGCCGACCCGGCCATCATCCTGGCCGACGAGCCGACCGGGAACCTGGACCAGGAGACCGGCAAGCAGATCATGGGCCTGTTCCAGCACCTCCACGACCAGGGCAACACCATCCTGATGGTGACCCACGAGCGCCCCATCGCCGAGCACGCCGAGCGCGTCGTCCACGTCCTCGACGGCACCGTCGAGCGCATCGAGGAGATCGAGGAGCCGCGCCGGGTCGAGACCGACCTGCCCTGATTCTCGTCGCCGACGGGCCGGCGGGGGCGACCCGCGCTCACCCGCTGACCGGCAACGCCGAGAAGAAGAAGACGTTCATCGCGAGGTATGCGACGTACAGCCCCAGCAGCGCCGCGCCCGCGAGTCGGGTCAGCTTCCCCCGCCAGAGCAGCAGTCCGGACAGCCCCGCGATCACCAGCAGCGCCGGCAGGTGGAAGTACAGCGCCCGCGGACTGGTGGTGACCGAGCCGACCAGCGCGACGATGCCGGTGTTGGCGGTCACGAAGAACAGCAGGCTCCCGATGACGCCCCCGACCGCGATGTCGTTGTACCCCAGCCGGACCGGTTCGACCGCGAGCAGCAGGTCGTCGAGCGTGAACACGATGGTGACCATCGTCACGCCGAACGCGGTCTGGTGGAGGTCCCACGTCTCGACGATGCCCTCCGTTCCGGTCGAGGCGGTCTCGGCGCCGACGACGATGCCGCCGAGCGCCACGAGCATCACCGCGGGCCAGAACCAGTCGCGGCGGGCGACCCGCCGGAGCGGCCCCGGCAGGTCGTCGTCCGTCACGCCGTCGCCGGCCACCGCGGCCGCCGCCTCGCCCTGACCGTCGGCGCTGGTGGCGGCCTCCATCACCTCGCCCGAGCGCATGTAGCTCCGGTCGCCCCGGAGCTCGCGGGCGGCGATGTACCCGAACACCGCGAGGTAGGCGGCGATGAGCACCACGCCGTCGACCGCGTCGATGCGGCCGGTCAGCAGGTACGGCAGCAGCACCAGCGGCGAGACGACCATGATGGCGAGGTAGTCGGTCGGGACGTCCACGTCGAACGGGTAGAGCAGCGCCGCCGCCGCGAGCGTCAGCCCGAAGATGGAGATGGCGTTGCCGATGGCCAGCCCGAACGCGACGTTCTGCATCTCCCGGAAGCCGGTGAAGACGCCGAACGCGACGTTGTCGACCTCGGTCCCCGACACCACGACGGCCAACAGCAGCGCCGAGACGCCGAACCGCGATGCGGTCCGGACCAGCGCGTGGATGAGCACCTCGACGCTCCCCAACAGTATCAGCGACCCGAGCAGGAACGCCGCGACCGCGGCCCATCCCGACACGGAGAGCAGTTCGTCCGATTCGCCCGCTTCGTCCGACTCCTGGACCGCCCCGGCGTTCCCCGCGACGACGCCGACGACCGCGGTCGAGACGACGACCAGTGCGACGACGAGACCGACGTGAGACGTGTTCGGACGCAAGCCTTCGAGTTCCCCCGACGACTCCACGACACCCACCCACGTGATACTTTTCGCCCGTGTATCGGACTCCGTTGAACTCGTCTACACGGGATCGCCCGGTTGCCGCCTCCTCGCTCGCCGGAACCGTCGATTCCGCGGAGCGCCGGGGGCCGCGGGCGCGGCGGGGTACGAGCGGTCACCGGACCGCGCCAGCCGACATCTTGAATACCGTCATCCCCCTAGAACGGACACCCTCGACCGACGCCGGAACAGTCGTCCGCTCGGCCGGCCCGGCCGGTCGAAGCGACAGCGATGCGACGACCAACTACCGTCCCACACTGAATGGAGTTCAGAGAGAGCCTGCGCCTCGCCTGGCGCGCGATACGCAGTCACAAGCTCCGGTCGACGCTGACGACGCTCGGGGTCGTCATCGGCGTCGCGGCGGTCGTCACCTTCGTCACGCTCGGCACCAGCCTCCAGGCCGACGTGCTCGGGCAGGTCGGGGCCGACCGCACGCCCAACGTCTACGTCTGGGCCGGCCCGGAGGGCGCCGACGGCGGGCCGGGCGCGGGCGCCCAGCCGGTGTTCACGACCCACGACCTCGACCGGCTCCGGAACGTCTCGGGGGTCGCGGAGGTCGTCCCGCGGGGCATCGTCCCCACCGCGGCCGTCTCGGCGGGGGGCCGGACGGTCGCCCAGCGGCAGGTGATCGCCACCTCGCCGGGCTACTTCGACGCCGACAGCTTCGCGGCCGGACGGGGCTTCCGGCAGGGCCGGCGCGAGGTGGTGGTCAACCGACCGGCCGCCGAGCTGTTCGACCCGGCGCTCGGCGTCGGACGGAACGTGACGCTCCGGCTCGCCTCCGGGGAGTCGATCGAGGCCGAGGTCGTCGGCCTGCTCAACGAGTCGGCCGGCGGGGCCTTCTCGACCGGGCTCGGCGAGGCCGGGCCGCTGGTGTTCACGCCGACCGACCCGTTCTACCGGACGACCATCGAGCGGCCCGGGACCGGCGAGAGTCAGCGGGTCTACCCGACGCTCACGGTCGTCGCCGAGGACTTCGCGGCGGTGCCCGACGTCAAGGACGGGGTCCGGGCGTACCTGACCAACGAGTCCGACGCCGCACAGCTGGTCCCGGACAGCTACGCCTTCGCGGTCGAGACCGACCAGGACCTCGTCGACCAGCTCAGGGAGCTCATCAACACGCTCACCAACTTCGTGACCGGCATCGCGGTCATCTCGCTGGTCGTCGGCTCCATCGGCATCGCCAACGTCATGCTGGTGTCGGTCACCGAGCGCACCAAGGAGATCGGCATCATGAAGGCGGTCGGCGCGCAGAACCGCGACGTCCTCCAGCTGTTCCTGCTGGAGGCGACGCTGCTCGGGCTGTTCGGCGCGGTGCTGGGCATCCCGGTGGGCGTCGCGGGCGCCTACGCCGCGGCCGAGTACATCGGGCTGGGCCTCGTGTTGCCCTACGAGTGGTTCGGCATCGCGGTCGCCGTGGGCGTCCTCGTCGGCGTCGTCGCGGGGCTCTATCCGGCGTGGAGCGCGGCCCGGACCGACCCCATCGACGCGCTCCGCTACGAGTGAGGGGTCCGCTCCGCGCTCCGCTACGAGCGACCGTCCCGCTCCACCGCGGCCAGCAGCCCGGGCACCGACGCCTCGCGGGTCTCGAACTCGACCTCCCGAATCTCGCCGACGGTCCACCCCTCCGCGAACGCCGCGCGCACGTCGTCCGGCGCGAAGGGGTTCGGGCCCCAGTCCTCGGGCGCGCCCTCGCCGAATCCGAGGGCGAACACCTCGCCGCCGGGGCGGACGACCCCGGCGAGTTCGTCGGCGTAGGCGTCGCGCCGGGCGGCGTCAGTTCCGGCGTCGTCGCCCATACCGCCGAGCAGTCACCCGCCGCACAAATTCCTTCGGCTTACTCCACGCTGAGTTCGTCGCCCCCGCGCGGCTCGGTGAACTCGAACTCGACCTCGAGTTCGGACTCGCGGCCCCCGGAGAACTCCACCTCCACCTCGACGGGTTCGCGGTACTCGAACGGGATCTCCCAGTCCTGCGAGGAGAGCGTGAGCCGGGTGTCGTTCTCGACCTGGTCGGCGAGCTCCCGGAGGAACGAGGCGGTGGCCTCCCGCGAGAGGTGAATCTCTCGCTCGAAGAAGCCGTCGGTCACGGTGGTTCGCTGTCGGTCACGGTCGTCGGGCAGATTGACCCGGTCCCCCATATCCTCGGTGTTCGGTCCGACGCGCCTAATATCGCCCGGCTCTCGGCCCCGCGACCGCCGGTTGGCTTTTTGGTCGGGAGGTCGTATCCGTGTCACCGTGTCGCTCATCGACCTCCTCGGGAGCAAGGCCCGGATCGAGATCGTCCGGGAACTGTCGCGCGAACCCAGGTACGTCACTCAGCTCGCCGAGACGGTCGGCATGGACGGCAAGACCGCCGTCCACCACCTCTCGAAGCTGGAGGACGCCGGGCTCGTCGGCCACTACGAGCAGGGCAACCGGAAGTACTACTACCTCGCCAGAACCGTCGAGCTCCGGGCCGCGCCACCGCCCGAGCGCACCTTCGTCCTCCAGACCGGCGAGCGCCGGGACGACCCCACGGCGGTCGAGTCGGCGACCGACGACTGAGCGCCGGGTTCGTCGGCTGTCGCGCCGGTCGGCGTCGTCCCGCGAGCGCCGCGGCCCGGACCGACGGTCCGGGTCAATCCGCGCTTCGCTCGCGGTCACACGGGATTCGGGCCGACTCACGGCGTGCCTAACGACAGTAGCGTTACTGTAACAGCGGGTTATCGACGGAGTGCGGTTGCTCGACCCGGATCGACCGGGAACGCGTCACCTCCCGCGGTCCCGGCGATTGTCGGCCGGGAAAACGCGGCTTATTCCGTCGAACGGTTCAAACAGTATATCTGATTTATCCCAGTGAGCGGGTTAGGGGTTCGTCGTGAGAGACATGAAACGACGTCAGTTCGGCGCGATGCTCGCAACCGCAACGTTCTCGCTCGGCGGAATCGGGAGCGTATCGGCCGACGCATCCGCACAGTCGACGGAACCGCTGGAGATCGAAGACGTGTCGGTCAGTGTGGGGAGCGTGACGAACAGTATCGGCCTCGCCCGGTTCGTGTACGACGACGGGACGATGGGCTTCGGCGTGCAGGACTGGACGATGGAGAGCGACGACCGGTCGCTGTCGGTGGAGACCGCGGCCGTGACCGCGACCGACGTCTCGGAGGAGACCTACGCCACCCTGCGCGAGGGGATGGTCGAGAGCTTCGACGGCCGGACGCTCACGCCGCTGCTGGTGGCGCTGCAGGAAGCTGACGTCAACCCCGAGTCGGAGGTCCAGATGGTCCTCGAGTCGGTCGAGCAGGACGGGTCGCTGGTCGCCGACCAGGTGACCGCCAACGGCGTCGCGGGCGACATCGTGGCCGACGGCACGCGCTCGCTGCTCGACGGCGGTCCGACCCTCGAGGAGCTCGCCGCCCTGGGCCCCTCGGAGTGGGACAGCCTGACCATCCAGCGCGGCGACGCCGAGCTCACCGCCAACGACGTGGTGATGGAGGTCGACGGCGCGACGGTCGCGATCTCCGCGCCGAACGGGTCGGCCGACGTGTCCGGTCGCGCGTTCGAGTTCAGCGAGATGACCATGAACATCATGCCGCCGGGGACCATCCCCGAGGAGCACATCGAGTTCGCCTCGCGGGTGCGCGAGTCGGGCACCGAGGGCGACCTCTCGCTGTCGACCATCGTGTCGGCCGCCGAGGATTCGGGCGTGACCGCCGACAACACGGCCGAAGCGGTCCGGAACGCGCAGTTCGAGCTCTCGTTCGCCGAGGTCACCGAGGACGGCGAGACCGTGGTCTCGAACTTCGCGACCAGCGGGACGCTGGCCGAACTGCTGGCCGCGCTCCAGCAGCGGACCTGAGGTTCCCGCAGCGGGGGTGGCCCGGGGTTCCGACCACCGAACGTACGTGCGTACTTCTTTCCGGACGCGAGTCGTCCCAGGAGTCGATGACACGGACAGCCGTCGTCGCAGGCGTCGGACCGGGACTGGGGGAATCGCTCGCGCGCAAGTTCGCCGACGAGGGGTGTCGGGTGGGGCTGTTCGCCCGGTCGGGCGAGTACGTCGCTGACCTCGCCGCCGACCTCCCCGCCGACGCCGCGGGCGTCGCGGTCGACGTCGCGGACCCGGACGACGTGCGCGCGGGGTTTCGGCGCGTCCGCGAGGAGTTCGGCCCGGTGGACGTGCTCGTCAACCACGCCAGCGGCGGGTCGTGGAAGGGCCTGCGCGACCTCGGCGGTCCGGGGCCGCGGCGGCGCGCTCGGCTTCTCGTCGGCCAAGTTCGCGGCCCGCGGAATGGCCGAGTCCATGGCGCGCGAACTCGGTCCCGAGGGCGTCCACGTCGCCCACGTCGTCGTCGACGGCCAGATTCTGCCGCCGGACGCGAGCGAGCGCGGCGACCGCGACGACGAGGAGTTCCTCGACCCCGACGAGATCGCCGAGAGCTACTGGCACCTCGTCGAGCAGGACCGGAGCGCGTGGACGCTGGAGCTCGACCTGCGACCCGACGTCGAGGACTTCTGAGACACCTATTCTCCCGTCGGGTGTCCTCGTGCCTGCGGCGCTGCGGGCACCGCTCGTCGCAAAAATCCGGACCGAAAAGCCGCTCGCCCGTCGCTGTCGCTCCTCGCTCGCGGCACGACTGCCGGCGCCGAGGCGGATGAGAAGATACCGGTTCCTACTCGTCCTGTAGCCGGTTCAGCACGGCCTCGGGCTCGTAGCGCAGCGAGAGCTGGCGCGACCGGCCGCGGCCCTCGACGTTGGTGTAGGTCGCGTCGATGATGTCGAGCTGGTCGAGCTTGTTGATGATCTCCGAATAGCGCGTGTAGCCCAGCCCGGTCTGGTCGTGAAACGCGTCGTACACGTCGCCGGCGCGCTCGCCGTCGTGCTCGGCGATGACCTCCAGCAGCTCCATCTCGCTGTCCGAGAGCGCCTGGAGGCTGTGGCTGAGGTGGACGTACTTCGACTTCTCGTAGGCCTGCTCGACGTCCTCGAGGTTGACGGTCCGGCTGGCGCGCATCTCGGCGTTGAGCCCGGCCCGCCGGAGCAGGTCGATGCCGACCCGGAGGTCGCCGCTCTCGGCGGTGAGCTCGGCCACCTCGTCGAGCACGTCCGCGGTGATGA
This sequence comes from Halorussus rarus, assembly GCF_003369835.1. Lineage (NCBI taxonomy): Archaea > Methanobacteriati > Methanobacteriota > Halobacteria > Halobacteriales > Haladaptataceae > Halorussus > Halorussus rarus. Next base: position 1,310,906 of record NZ_QPMJ01000002.1, read on the forward strand.
CGCCCTCGTGGAAGCCGCGGTCGACGCGCTCCTGCAGGATGTCGACGATCTCCTCGTTGTCGTACACCGGGAAGTACACCTCCTCGGGCCGGAAGACGCTCTGGACCCGGCCGTCGAGGTCCTCGATGACGTCGAGGTTGAGGTCCGAGGAGACGACGATGACGCCGATCTTCGCGCCGGAGTGGGCCTCGTGGGCCCGCAGCAGCGAGTAGAGCGTGTCGGAGGCCTCGCCCTCGTAGAAGAGGTAGTTGACGTCGTCGAGCGCCACGACGAGCACCTCGTCCTCCTCGACCAGCTTCTCGGTGATCTGGCGGAACAGCTTCTTGAACGAGATGCCCGACGACGGGGGCTCGTACTCGAAGATGCCCTCGAACACCCGGGAGAACACCGAATAGCGCGTCGAGTCGACCTGGCAGTTGACGCGGACCGTCCGGACGTCGGTCTGAGCGCCCAGCTCGCCGAACACCTTCTGGACCGCGGTGGTCTTGCCGGTGCCGGGCGGGCCGCGGGCGATGACGTTCAGGGGCCGGGAGCCGCGGGCGGCGGGGCGGAGCGCGTACTTCAGGCTCCGCATCTCGCTCTCGCGGTGGGCGAACGTCTCGGGAACGTAGTCGATCTCGAAGACGTGTTCGTCGCGGAACACGGACTCGTCCCACGAGAGCATCCCCTCCTCGGGGTCGTCTGCCATCACTTTCACCTCGCTGTCCCAGCTACTTAACCTTTCGGCAGCCGAAATTATTAGAGCGCAGAGAGGTCCACGCGGCCGATTAGGCGGTTCTCCGGGAGACCGCGGCGACTTCGCCGCGACTACTGACAGTCGACTTATTTCTCCGGCGAAATGGGGTGTCGGACGTGCTGATTCCGACTCACTTTCCGGCGCGCGCTGGCGGGACCTCGGGTCCCGCCAAGCGTGCGAGGGACGAGCATCGCAGCGAACGAAGTGAGCGAGAAGCGCAGGAGGCTGGGGAGGCGTGAGGCCCGCGGTGCAGTGCTGTGCGGAAACTCATCGGTGACGGCAGCAGCTAGCTTCTCGGACGTTTGGATGGATGGCGCGACCGGACAAGCTAATCCTGTCGAGAACGCGACGCAACTCGCCGAGTTCTAGAACTTCCCGAGCAGCCGGTCGTAGAACTCCCCGTCGGAATCCCCGGCCAGCTTCTCGACGATGAGCTCGGGCGTCGAGCGCGCGAGGTGGTCCTTCACCGGCGAGCGGTTCACCACGAGCTCGCCGTCCTCGAGCCCCTCGGCCTCGATGCCGTCGACCGGCACGTCGTAGTCGGCCATCTCGCGGATCTCGGCCGCGAGGTGCGAGACGAACACGCCGGTGACGTCCCGGCCGCGGAGCTCCTCCAGGATGCCCGCGATGATCTTGGCGCTCGCGCCGGGTTCGGTGATGCTCTCGAGTTCGTCGACGAGCACGAGCCGGTTTCCGGTGGCGTCGCCGGACTCGCCGCCCGAGCCGCCGTCTGTCGCCGCCGGCTCACCCCCGGTCGCCAGCCCCGCGAACTCCCGGAGCGTCGACTCGAACGCGCCGGCGTCGAGCGTCCCCTGGGTCTTGGCGTGGTAGTGGAGCTCGCCGAACCGCTCGATGCGGACCGACTCGGCGGGCACCGGCAGCCCCATGTGGGCCAGGATGGCCACCAGCGCCACCAGGTCGAGCGTCGAGGTCTTCCCGCCGCTGTTGACCCCCGAGAGCAGCGCCACGCCCGAGACGTCGTAGTCGACCGGCTCGACCGACTCGAAGTCGACGTCGAGCAGCGGCGAGCGCCCGCCCTCGATGGCGAAGCCCGACCCCTCCGGCTCGAACTCCGGCATCACGCAGTCGAAGTCCTCGGCGAACCGGGCGACCGCCAGTTCGACGTCCAGCTCCAGTGCGGTCCGGACCAGTTGCTCGGCGTCGGCCCGGCGGTCGGCGAGGTCGGCGGCGAGCTCGCGCTTCCGGCGGGCCGCCCGGCGGTCCTTCGCGGCCTGGAGGTCCTCGCGGAGCCGGGCGACGACCTCCTCGTCGCGCTCGACCGGGAACGTCGGCTCCTCGGGGAACGCCCGGCGGGCGACCTCGGCCTCGCCCGAATCGAGGTCGAGCGAGTCGATCAGCTCCTCGCGGGCCGCCTGGACCGCGGCGGCGTACTCGTCGCTCAGCTCCCGGGAGAGCAGCGAGTCGACGCCCGCGCCCTGCTCGACCAGCGAGAGCAGGTCCGACCCCTCGACGGTGACGTCGCGCTCCTCGATGGCGTCGCGGAGCTGGTCGTTGGCCACGCTCTCGGCGGTCGAGACCGCGGCGTCGAGGTCGTCGACGGCGCGGGCCAGCCGGTCGAGTTCGTCGTCGCCGACGACCGTCCCGTCCGAGTCCACGTCCTCGAGCGCCGCCTCCAGCGCGTCGAGGTCCAGCGGCGGGTCGATGTCGGCGGCCCGGTGGACCCGGGCGGCCGCCCGCAGGCAGTCGCGGTTCGCGGCGTAGAACGCCAGCACGCGCTCCGGCACGACCTCGGCGGGGCGTTCCAGCGCGTCGGGCTCAACCCGGACATCGCCGTCGACGGTCACGCCCGCGAACGCCTCGTCGAGCGCGACCACGGTCGAGTAGCCCCGCGCGAGGTCCGCGAGGTCGCGGGCGTCCTCGACCACCTCGACGCTCAGCTCCGGAATCGCGCTCTGGGCCTCGCTGTAGCGCTCGGCGTCGGCGGTCGCCAGACACCGGTCGCGGACCGTCACGTCGCGGGGCTCGGCGAGCGGTTCGACGTCGGTCAGCGCGTCGAGCACGGCCGGGTCGGGTTCGCGCTCGACCGCCCGCTGGGCGAACTCCCGGACCTCCTCGACCCGGGACGCGACCCCGCTGGGGTAGAGCGTCTCCAGGCGCTTCTCGCCGTAGCTCGTCACGGTCCGGTCGGCCAGCAGGCCGAGCGCGTCGCGGTAGATCTCCTCGGCCCGGACGGTCGCCAGGAAGCCGCCGGGGTCGCCGTGGCGCTCGCGGATGGCGCCCCGGGCGATGGCCGCCGCCCGGCCCTCGGTGACGCCGGGGGCGCCGGCGAGCTCGGCCACGTCGCCCGACCGGAGCGCGCGCTCGGGGTCGTCGAGCTCCGAGAGCGCGGCCGCGGTCTTCGCCCCGACGCCGGGTATCGCCTCCAACTCCATTCGAGGGTGAGTACCGACCCCTGGCTTAAAAATATTCGCGGACGCGGCGGCGCTTCAGGCGGGAGTACGCTCCCTTCGCCACCGGCGGGCCGTCGAACGGGCTCTCGCCGGGGCGCGCCGACGCGAGCCCGGCCGCCGGGGTCGCCGCGTTCAATGCCCTTTTCTCCCGGTGTCCCCAATCGTCAGGACATGGCTTCCATCGAGGAGAAGACGCGGGCGCTCCGGGACGACCTCGCCGAGCGCGACGGCGCGCTGGTGGCGTTCTCGGGCGGCGTGGACTCGAGCGTCGTCGCGGCGCTGGCCCACGAGGCGCTGGGCGAGGACGCCGTGGCCTGCACCGCCAAGAGCGAGACCCTGCCGGAGGCCGAGCTCGACGACGCCAAGCGCGTCGCCGACGAGATCGGCATCCGCCACGAGATCGTGGAGTTCTCGGAGCTCGACGACCCCGACTTCGTCGCCAACGGCGACGACCGGTGCTACCACTGCCGGACGATGCGCCTGGGCAGGATGTTCGAGGCCGCCGAGGAGCTCGGCATCCCGGTGGTCTGCGACGGCACGAACGCCAGCGACGCCGACGGCGGCCACCGACCCGGCCTCCAGGCGGTCGACGAGCTCGACGCCTACTCGCCGCTGCTGGTCCACGACATCTCCAAGGAGGAGGTCCGGGCCATCGCCGACGACCGCGACCTGACGGTCGCCGACAAGCCCTCGATGGCCTGCCTCTCCTCCCGGATTCCGACCGGGCTCGAGGTCACCGAGGCGAAGCTCTCGCGGGTCGAGAAGGCCGAGAACCTGCTCCGCCAGTGGGGGTTCTCGCAGTTCCGCGTCCGGGACCACGACGGCCTGGCCCGCATCGAGGTCGGCGAGGACGAGCTCGACGTGGCGCTCGACCCCGACTTCGCGGCGGCCGCCCGCGACCACCTGACCGACGTCGGCTTCGACCACGTGACGCTGGACCTGCAGGGCTACCGGACCGGCAGCGTCAGCCCCGCGGACGAGGCGGCCGACGAGGACGCGGTCGGCGGAGACGAGGCGGAGACGATGGACGACACTACCGCGGACGAGCCGCTGGTCGAGGACGTCTTCGCCTCGGAGTATCCGACCGCGGAATAGCGATTCTTCTCGCCGAAGGGAATGCGCCTGTATCCGGCGTCGTCACTCCCCAGTCGGCTTCGTAGAAAGTGGCATGGGCGTTCGCACCCAGGGTGGCAGTTTGCTGGCACGCGAACTGCGGTTTGTAGCTGCTGGCACGCGAGCTAAGTGGCAGGCGCGAACGCTACCTGTTCGTAGGCATCCCTACCCCTTAGTTATATGCCGATTACGCCGCGGAAACGTGCCGTTGGCGTGACGAAGGAGCGCCGGCAAGTGAGCGAAACGCTCAGTTGCCGGTCCACTTCAGTAGCGCCAGCGTCCCCTCGAACAGGGTGATCATCGTCAGCGTGACCAGGATGGGCGCCATCCCGGTCGGGTCCGGCGTGAAGAGGAACGAGACGCCGAGGAACGCGCCCCAGAACAGCAGCCGGCGGTCGGCGAGCCACCGGCGGGTGGTCAGGCCCATCATGATGGCGAGCATGATGAACAGCGGAATCTGGAACACGACCGCCAGGTAGCCCATCAGCATCAGGATGAGGTTGAACGTCTTGGTCAGCCCGAACGCGACGAGGGCGACGCCCTCGGTGTAGCTGATGAAGTACTGGAACACCGCGGGCAGGACGAGGAAGAACGCGAAGCTCACGCCGACGACCGCCAGCACCAGGCTCGTCGGCACCGCCGCCAGGTAGTAGCGTCGTTCGTGTGGGTAGAGTCCGGGCCGCATGAAGAGGTACGTCTCGTAGACGAAGACGGGGAGCGCAATGATGACCCCGGCCAGGCTGGCGACCTTGAGCTCGGTCAGCACCAGCGCCAGCGGGTGGTAGAGCTTCGGCCGGGCCTGCTCGCCGAGTTGGTCGAGCGGGATGATGTTGTACCAGAGGATGTTGATGACCCGCTCGGAGGCAGGGAGGGCGACGGCGGTGACGAGTCCGGCGACGGCGATGACCACGGCCAGCCGCTTTATCATCTCCTCGATGTGGTCGGCCAGCGGCATCTCCTCGTCCTCCAGCGGCTCCTCGGGCGTCGCCGCCGGATTGTCCAGCGTCTCGGCCTCCCGGGTCCCGGCGTCCTCGGCGGGAGAGAAATTGCTGGCCGCCGCCTCCGATTCGTCAGCCATTCAGTCGGTCTAAACGCTCCTGTAGTTATAGGCTTTCTTCTCTCGGAGGGACGAGAAGATTGATAACTGCGACACGGCTACCACTTCCAAAGGATGTCCGGGAGCAGTATCGTCGACGAGGACACCGCCCGCGCCGTCAACAGCGGTCGCGAGACCGTCGGGGCGATGCTCTCGACGGCGCAGGCCCACCTCCAGAAGGTCTTCATCGTCTTCGTCGTCGGCTTCATCGCCTCTTTCTACGCGCTCCGAGCCGTCGGCTGGCCGTTCCTCAAGAACGTCACCAAGGCCCAGATGAACCCGGACATCGCCGAGAACGTCGTCATCATCGCGGTGACGCCGTTCGACGTCATCCTCCTGCAGGCGAAGATCGGCGCGGTCGCCGGCATCGTCCTCGCGCTCCCGGTGCTGCTCTACTACTCCCGCGATTCGCTCCGACAGAGGTCCTGGTACCCGAACGGTCGGATCGCCCGGTGGAAGATCGCGGTCATCGCGCTGCTGGCGCTCGCGCTGTTCGCCGGCGGCATGCTGTACGGCTACGGCGTCTTCTTCCCGGTGATGTTCGAGTTCCTCGCCCGGAACGCCATCAACGCCGGGTTCAGCCCGCGCTACTCCATCGTGAAGTGGACCGAGTTCATCGCCTTCCTCTCGCTGTCGTTCGGGCTGGCCGCCGAGCTCCCGCTGGCGATGAGCGGGCTCGGCTACACCGGCATCGTCCCCTACGAGACGTTCCGCGACAAGTGGCGCTACGCCATCATGGGCATCTTCGTGTTCGGGGCCGTCGCGTCGCCGCCGGACCCGTTCACCCAGATCATGTGGGCGACCCCGCTCATCCTGCTGTACGGATTCAGCCTCTATCTGACGAAGGTCGTGGTGACGCTCAAGCGCGGGAGCGAGCGGCTCAGCTTCGCCGGCGTGGTCTGGGACAACGGCATCCGGATATTCGGCGTCGCCGCGCTGGCGTTCCTGGTGGTCCGGCTGTTCCTGACCCGGGCCGGCGTCGAGGCCGTGAACGCCGAACTGCCCGCGAAGTACGCGCTCCCGACGGTCGGCGAGGCGCTCGGGCTCCCGCGGGCCGACGCCGTGCTGGTCGCGTCCGGGGCGGTCGCGCTGGTCGCGTTCGTCGTCGCGTTCCTCTACTACCTGACCCGGGCGCTCGACGAGGCCGCCAGCGCCGCGATGGCCGCGGGCGGCGTCGGCGCGTCCCCGACCGCTCCCTCCGCGGGCGCGCCGGGCAACATCGACCTCGCGAACCTCGACGCCGGCGCGGTCCGGGCGGCCCCGCCCGAGATATTCGTCGACATGAGCGAGGAGGAGGCGGTCGGCTTCGCCCGCGAGGCGATGGACGACGACGACCCCGAGAAGGCCCAGGCAATCCTCGACCGCTACGACGAACTCAACCCCGAGGACGAGGCCGACGACGAGGCGGCCGCGGAGGAGGCGGCTGGGGCCGCGGCCGACGCGGAGGCCGGCGACGCCACGACCGACGAGGAGGTGCTCGAGACCGAGGCCGAGGAGTCGGGCAACGTCTTCGAGAGCACGGCCGCGGGCATGGCCAACGCCTTCACCGAGGAGGAGACCACCGAGGACGACATCGGCGGCTGGTACTACGACATCCGGTTCATCGTCGAGAGCCTCACCTCGAAGATGGTCTACCTCGTCGCGGTGTTCATGGCGGTGCTCGCGTCGGTGTTCTTCTTCCTCTACCGGGGCGGCATCGGCGCCATCCGCGAGGACTTCCTCTCGCGGCTCCCCGCCGAGGTCCGGCCCGACGTGGGGTCGGGCGAGACGGTGCTCAACATCGTGCCGCTCCACCCCGTCGAGGTGCTGGTGTTCGAGGTCAAGATCTCGACCCTGCTGGCGGCCGTGGCGGTGCTGCCGCTGCTGCTCTACTGGTCGTGGCCCGCGCTGAAGGAGCGCGGCATCGCGTCGGGCGACCGCCGGGTGTTCGCGCTCTGGACCGGCGTCATCGCGCTCGGACTCGTCGGCGGGAGCGCGCTGGGCTACACCGTGGTCGCGCCCAGCGTCATCTCGTGGCTGGTCGCCGACGCGGTCCGGGCCGAGATGATCATCTCCTACCGGGTCAGCAACTTCTTCTGGCTCGTGTTCTTCACTACGGCGGGCATCGGCCTGCTGGCCGACGTGCCCCTGTCGATGTGGCTGTTCGACCGCGGCGGCATCGTCTCGTTCGACGCGATGAAGGACCGCTGGCGCGAGGTCACCATCGCGGTGTTCGCGGTCGCGGGACTGGTCACGCCCGACAGCCTCTACACGATGTTCCTGCTGGCCATCCCCATCTCGCTGTCGTACCTCGTCGGCCTCGCCGGCCTCTGGGTCGTGACGCTCGGCGGCCGGCGGTAGGGCTGCTCGGGGTCGGCTGATTTCCAGGAGTATCTCGACTCACTAAGAGTGGCGCGCGCTGGCGCGGCCCGTCAGTGGCCGCGCCGATACGCGCGAGGGACGAGCGAGCATGACGAGCGAGGAGGCTGGGGAGGTGTGAGGGCCGTGCTGGGCGGTCGCGGTAACTCATAGGCGACGGCAGTAGCTAGCGAACGTCCGGTTTCTACCGACACACTCGCACCGAACGTCCGTACTCCCCCTCGCGACGGCCGAGACATCAAACTGCCTCTGTCAACATCGAACAGTTAAAGACATCGAGAGATAATACCCCAGTATGAGCAAGATAAGCGTGGAGGTGCCCGACGAGCTCCTCGACGACGTCGACGCGCACGTCGGCGACGACGGCAAGTTCGTGAACCGCAGCGAGGCGGTCCGGGCCTCGCTCCGGAAGATGCTGGACCAGCTCGACGAGATCGACGAGCGCCACGGGAGGCTCGAGGATGACTGACGGAGCGCCCGAGCAGTACAGAGACACCACCCCGCTTCCCACCGGTCGCATCGCGCTGGTCGCGCTGTTCGTCACCGCGCTGGTGACCGCCCAGCTCACCGCGTCGAAGCTGCTGGGCTTTTCCATCCCGGTCGAGCTGCCGTTCACCGGCGCGATGCTGGCGATGCCCGGCGCGGCGCTGGCCTACGCGGTGACGTTCTTCGCCTCGGACTGCTACTCCGAGCTGTACGGCCCCGAGGAGGCCCACAAGGTGGTCAACGTCGGCTTCGCGATGAACTTCGTGATGCTCGCGCTGGTGTACTCGACCATCGCCGCGCCCGCCGCGCCGTTCAGTTCGGTCGACCCCGCGACGTTCGAGGCGGTGCTGGGCGCGAGCCTCAACATCGTGGTCGCCAGCGCGCTGGCCTACATCGTGAGCCAGCACTGGGACGTCCGGGTGTTCCACGCCATCCGCGAGCGCACCGGCGGCGAGCGGCTCTGGCTCCGGAACGTCGGCTCGACCGCGAGCAGCCAGCTCGTCGACACCGTCATCTTCGTCGGCGTCGGGTTCGCCGCGATGCCCGCGCTCCGGGGCGGCGACCCGATGGCGCTGAACGCGCTGCTCGGCCTCGCGCTGGGCCAGTACCTGCTGAAGCTGCTCATTGCAGTGGCCGACACGCCGTTCGTCTACGCCGTGGTCGGCTACCTCCGGTCGCGGGCGTCGGCCGCGACGCCCGCCGCCCGGACCGCCGACTGAGACCGGCGCCGAGCACCGAAGCGACGCCAGGTATCGAGACCGACGCCGAGTACCGAGGCCTGCACCGAATCGCAGTTTATCCGACCGCGACCTACCGAAACACGGACACGCGAGGCCGACACCGACACACCTTTCTTCCCGCTCTGGCACGGTGGCGTACATGCGACGCAGAGTCCTCCAGTTGCTCGTAGTCAGTTGCCTCGTCGCCCTCGCCGGCTGCTCCGGCGCGCTCACGGACGGCGGCGGGGCGGGCGAACGGACCCTCGACGACGTCGGCTACCCCGCGGGCGTCTCGGAGAACGGGACGAACGTGTCGGCGCTCGCGGCCGCCCACGAGTCGTACCTCCAGAACCGGAGCCTCACGCTCGAAGTGAGTTCGACCGTCAACACGTCGGCCGGTAACCGGTCGGTGGCGCTCGACGCCGCGGTCGGCGCCGACCGCGACAACGTGCTGGTCGACGGGACCACGATGGGCCAGCAGGTGTCGGTGTACCTGACCCCCGACCGGCAGTTCACCCGCATCGCCGGCGGGAGCGGCGAGGCCGCCTACCGGGCGACCAACCGCACGCCCGGGGCGGCACAGCTCGTCCCGTCGTCGTACTCCGGCGCGGGCTACCTCGACCAGTTCGGCGGCGCCGCCAACTTCACGCCGACCGGCGTCCGGACGGTCGACGGCACCCCGCTGGTCGTGCTCCGGGCCGACGGGAGCAACGCCACCGCGACCCCGGCGGCGAACGTCACCGACTACGAGGCGACCATGCTCGTCGACGAGCACGGCGTCGTCCGGTCGGTGACCGTCGAGGCGACCAGCGAGCGCGACGGCCAGCAGATCGGGACGAACTACTCGCTGAACGTCTCGGACGTGGGCGAGACGACCGTCGAGGCGCCCGCGTGGCTCGACGAGGCGAAGAACCAGACGAGTAACTGACTGGTCTCTTTTCGGCCAAAAACGTTTCGTCGGCGCGGTAAAGTGAAGCAGACGAACATGCGAAAACTACTCGGCGGGGCGACCGCGCTCTTCGGGCTCGCCGTGACGGCGCTCGGCGGCTGGATGCTGGTCCGCGGACCCTTCCTCGGCGGCCCGGCGCTCGACCCCGCGGCGATGCTCGCGGCGTTGACCGCGTTCCTCGTCGGAGTGGTGGTCTTCTTCAGGGGTCTGGTCCGGTGGGCCGGCGTCGGCGCGCGGCTCTGAGCCGCGGCCGGGGTCGCCACCGGTTCGGCGGGCTGACCCGCCCGTCCGGCTTTTCAGCCTGTGCGTCGATGCGTCGGCATGGGCAGCGACGGTCTCATCGAACTCGACGAGTCGTGCTGGTCGGCGCTGGCGAAGTACAACCTCGTGCTGGCGACAGTGTTCGCGGTCCTGCTGCTGGTCGTCCGGCAGGTGGAGCCGGGACAGGCCCAGCTGTTCCTCCTGGTGGAGAACGGGGTGCTGGCGCTGCTGTTCGGCGCCATCCAGACGTACTGCTGGATCTCGCGGTAGCCGAGCGGCGAGACGCGGCAGAAATCGCCCGCGACCGACTCAGACCCGCTCGGCGAACCCGAAACGGGGCTTGACCTCGGTGACCTCGACCTCGACCGTCTCGCCCGTCTCCGCGCCGGGGACGAACAGCGTGAAGTTCTCGACCTTGGCGACGCCGTCGCCCTCCGACCCCTCGTCGACGACCTCGACCTCGACGACGTCGCCCACGTCGACCGGCGCGATCGTCCGGCCCTTCGCGACCAGGTACACCTCCGAGGAGGAGTCCCGGGAGGCGTCGGGCCGGAGCGTCCGGACGTACTGGAACTCGGATTCGAGGTCCTCCCGGAAGTCGTCCAGGTCCTGGCCCTCGAACACCTTCACCGCGAAGTCGCCGCCGGTGTCGAGCACGTCGAGCGCGGTCTCGAACGCCTGGCGGGCGAGGTGGACCGACCGGGCGTGGTCGACGCTGTACTCGCCGGTCATGTTCGGCGCCATGTCCGAGAGCACGACGTCGACCGCGCCGCCGGCGACCTCCCGGACCTCCTCCTTCGTCGACTCCTCGGTCATGTCGCCGCGAACGGTCTCGACCCCGTCGATGGAGTCGATGCGCTGGAGGTCGACGCCGACGACGGTGCCCGCGTCGCCGACCGCCTCGGCGGCGACCTGGAGCCACCCGCCGGGCGCGGCCCCCAGGTCCACGACGGTCTTGCCCTCGTGGAGGAGGTCCTCCTCGCGGTCGAGCTGCTTGAGCTTGTAGGCGGCCCGCGAGCGGTAGCCCTCCTGCTTGGACTTGTTGTAGTACTTATCTTTTCCTGCCATCATTACCACCCAAAATTCCTTGACACTTTCATCGGGGGAAGGCGGCCATCCGGCGACCGCGCGGGCGAGGTTGCCTCAGTCATAGACTAATAAATGTGGCGTGTGCTGAAATGGTTGACGCAACCACTTCGATGAACAGATGTGGATTGGTGGGGGTATGTACGCTAAGAAGGCGTAGCAGGCTGTTAGGCCTACTATGCCGGCATTTATGGGCATGTATTGGCACCCGTAAGGGTATGCCTCATGGCAGCGATCCCGGACGCGTCGAGCGGTACGTCGAGAGACAGGTGGAACGCGTCAAACTCCAAGTCTCAGACCCCAACAGCAAGGACATCCGCAAGACCATTCGTAAAGGCCGTCGGGGCTCCATCCCGTCGCCGAAACGAAATCGGCGTAATAAGGACTCGTGGGGTCAGCAAACCGTCCGCAACAACGCCCGCAATCTCCGAATTCTCGCAGGACAGACGGAGGGACTTGAGGAGGTCAAGTACGAGGGAACCACGTGGAAAGGCCGTGAGGGCCGTGACGACTACTCTGACCGTCTCCTCGACCTTGACCCCGAAGAGGTGACGGAACTGATCGAGGACATGTCCATCGAGCGGCAGTGGAGTAAAGGCACGGAGCGCGACTACTGCCTGTCGATGAGGAACCTCTTCTTGGCCAACGGCCGCATCGAAGATGCTACCGAGATCGACTACCCGCAGATCGGTAACGATGACGCCGCCGTCGACATCGATACCGTTCCTTCCCGAGAAGACCTACATGCCATCATCGAAGGCGAGAACGTCCGCGACAAGGCGCTCTACACGGTGTTGTGGGAGTCGGGATGTCGGGTGACGGCCCTCGCCTCGCTGAAGATCAAGCACTGGCAGCCGATGGGTGATGGGCACGGGATCATCCAGCTCCCGGGCAACCACGTGGTTGGGATGAAGGGTGCAGGACACGATGCCAAACCCATCACGTTCTCGAGGGGCTACCTCGACAACTGGCTCGCCGAACATCCGCTCGCCGACGATCCCGAGGCACCGCTGTTCTGTCCGACCCGGCCGCAGGACGATCCTTCGGAACACCTTCATCCGCACTCGATCGCGACCCAACTGTCTCGGCTCGCCCGGCGCACCGACGAAGTCGACGAGGAACACATCTCGCCTCACACGTTCAAACACGGTAGGGCGAGCGAGATGCGGGCGAGCGAGCGGTTCGATAAGGGTGACATCGAGCAGATTCTCGACTGGGAAGAGGGGACGCCAATGCATTCGCGCTACGAACACGTCACGCAGACAGACGAAGCAGAGCGAATCCTCCGGAAACAGGGCTACGAGCCCGACGGGGACGACGATGGTGATCCCATCGATCAGTATCCCTGTCCACGGTGTGGAACGATGGTTGATTCCCACGCGGATTATTGCCCGAGCTGCTCCTTGAGGCAGACGGACGGCCAGCCGCGTTGGTGGCGTATCTACCGTGACGTTGCAGCAGAGGACGATCCTGTTCGAGAGCAGTATAGCGACGACATCCCGCCTGCCTCGATGAGCCAGCTCTCACCGGGGTACTTCGAGCACGTGTTGGACGTTTTCAGCGTCGCACTTGTCCAGCAGATCACCGACGCGATTCCGATGGGGGATTTCGATATGGGTGCCAGTGTCGACGGGCTCGCCGCCGAACCCGAGATGAGCGGCGAGGATGCGAAGTGGCTCAGGGAAAATTACTCCGAACTCGAGGATCGACATCAGGACGAATACCCAGCCAGTATCGATCTCCGCACCGAATAGTTGTACTGGGCTGCCGTCGGCAGGTTTTGAGTGTGTGCGTTTATAAGCAATCAGCGTCCACGTCGGTGATGCAATGGCCGAAATCAAGGAACTTGAAGAAGGGGATCGTGTGCATTTGGAGACCGTGGAAGCGGTTCACGCCGAAGATGACTCGGCGGAAATCTACTGTCGGGGTGACGATCATCTGATTAACGACACCGGTACTGTCATTGATGTCCGCGACGGTGAATCCATCATCGAACTGGACAAGCAGCGGCTGACGTACCCTGATGACGATGATTACGTTTCGCCTCGTGTGCGTGTGAGTGAGGGTACTGTCTATCCGAAGTGGGAACTGGTGGATGATGCTCCGGAGGACAAGTGGAAGCCGATCCCGGCGCCTGCTGCGTTCGTCGAGGAGATCGAACTGGTGGAGGAGTGACGATGGGTGAGGATCAGTCCGACGCGATGTTCGATCTCGCCGAGGAGTTGCGCAAGCGTGTGGATGACCCGGATGGCGTGTCGTCGGGGCGGTTGGACGGTGGCCGTGCGTACGTCGTGCCCGCGGAGACCGAGGCAGAAGCCGACGAGATCGCCGACTGGGACGTGGACGCGACTGACGAGACAGAGGTTGTTCAGACGCGGGCGGTTGACACCGAGTACGGTGTCGCATTCAAAGTCGAAGAATAGCCGGCGGCGTCAGTCGTCTCGGTAGGAGAACCACATCTGTTCGGGTTCGACGAAGTAGTTGGCGTCGCGTGAATTCCAGTTGTAGCTATCCTCGTCGGACTTGTACGTTTCACCGGGTTGTAGTTGATCTTTGGAAGTGGTGAAACGGCCTCTCGCCTTGACGCCGCGGCTGCGGTGAAAGGGATTAATTCCGCGTAACGATCTGGATGGCCTCGGTGACGGCCAGACCGAAATCGTCGCTGGTGAGCCCCTTTGGTAGCTTACCCGGAGTTCCGTGATACGTTACGAACTGATGCTCTTCGACGCTACCCCTGTAGTGGATTGAGAGGTAGTAGTCTTCGCACGCAACGTTCGTCGTAACGTACTCGATCTCGTCCGATTTTATCGGTGCCTCGATCACTCGCCACCCATCTTGAATCTCCGCCGCATCCACTATTTCTCGGAAACCATCGGCAACGTCCTCTGTGCCGGGAGTGCCGTCGAGGCCTGCGTTGTCGATCCAATTGCGTAGTGCAGCGGCCACACGCCACGAATCCTCCCACATCTCGTCGAGTGTCGGTGAGTCGGGCTCCTCCGCTGTCGCGTACCACTGACCGTCGGTAGTGTGGTTGATAGCGACCGACGACTCGTCGCGGTCGGCGGTGAGGGATTTTTCACCGTCGGTGCGATGAGCCACCCAAATGTCGTAGCCGCGCCTGTGCATCAGATCTGCACAGTCCTGCAGCCCTTTCGGAAGTTCATCGTATCCCGGTACGTCGCATATACCGCCGTGACTGGTTTGATTGGTGGGCGTACCGTTCGTGTTCGCAGTCTGCTGCGTCACGTTTCACCCTAAAATCCGCCAGTGGAAGGTATAAGCACACTGTCCGAGGGGGTCGGAGAAACAGCGGGCGTGTTGGGAGTTAGTCCGATATTGTCGTTGTGGTGGCCGCCGCCGAATACCTCCTTCCGACGTGATCGATGAGGCGGCTTCTTCTCACGCAGCCTGTATGCCGGCAATCAAGTCGAAAGCACTCCGAAGAATCAGGTGGGTGGTAAGGGTGACCGCCCGGGTGGATGGGGGGTGACAGCCGGTGCGGGACGGGAGGCCCGTGCCTACCCCTCGCTGTCTCTAAACCGCGTGTCTCCATACTGTTTCCAGTCCTTGATTACATCGGCGAGAGCCTGTTTCGCACCTTCACGAAAGTCTGCCACGTCCTCTTCGTGGAGCCCCGGCCCCGCGACGCCCTCCGGATAGTCCTTCTCACCCATCTCCTGCATCCGCAGAGCCCGTTCCTCAATCAGGCTACCCATCCACTCCTCGTGATTCGCCAACCATGAGAGAGCGGCAATCACGGTCTTCACGTTCAGATCGCGTTCCTCGGCATACTCCTCGATGGTCACGTCGGTGCCGCCGATCTGCAGGGCGACAGTCAGCACGGGCAGGCGACGGCCCGCGATCCGAGGCTCCCCTCCTCGGGTATCTCGACATGCACGTCAACCATCGAGAACCTCCTCGATCATCTCCCGCACGTGCCTGTTCTGGCGCCAGTAGTACGCGACGCGGCGCCGTTCCCGCCGCTCGTCCGCGTCCATCTCCTCGCTGATGCTCTCCAGCAACTCCTCGGGAGAGTCGACGCCGTACTCGTCGCGCCACTCCCGCTCCTCCTTTTCCTGCCGCGCGAGTTCCGCTCGGAGTTCCTCGTCGGGGCAGTCGGCCAGTTGCTCGCGTTTCTTGCGGCGCAACTCCTCCTCGTCGTAGTCGGGGAGCGACAACGGCTCCGTCTCGCCGTCGACGTCCTCGATGTCCTCGAGCATACACGGGTCTACGCGGTCGCGGCACTTCGTTCCTGTCAACCCATATATGGATAGTCAAGGGCAGTAAGACGGGAGCGTAGTCCGCCTGCCGAACGCGGCGGACGGAAGCTCCTCCAGAACCGTGGAGATGCCGCCCGAGGCGCACGGACGGAGACTCCACCTAGCCTATCACCGAAGCGGGCGTCGGAGTGGGCGTTGCGTTCCTCCAACCCGCCCGGCACACGCGTCTCCATCGGCGAGCATCAAAAACGCTGCCCCGCGGGCATTAACGCCGGCTACACGCCGGCACTTATCCGACATGGTAGCACCAAAGCAGGTATGGACGAACTCGAAGAAGTCAAAGCGAAACTCGCCATGGCGGCCAGCGGCCTCGCCAAGACCCACGAGAACGCCGAAGGTCTCGACGAGGTGGACGACGAAGCCCTCGCCGACATCGAGAACGCGAGGGAGTCCGTCCGTAGTGCGTTGGAACGCATCGACAACGAGGAGTAGCTCGCCGAGTCAGTCGTCGTCGGGCGCGGGTGCCTCGTCCGGCCAGACGACGCGCCTCTCCCATCCGATCTTCGCGCCGTCATCGAGAGCACGGTACTCGTCAACCCGGTCAATCACTCGGCGCACAGTCCCTCGAGAGAGTCCGGTCTCTCGGGCGAGTCCACGCTTCGATGCCTCGCCGTCCGACTCTTCCCACCGATCGACGACTTCCATCACGGCGTCCCACTCATCGTTGTACGCGGGGACGAGGTACCTGCCGGCGGCATCGAACTCGGTTCCCGTCCACGGCCGTCCCTGATACTCGCCGCGGTCAATCCGCCGCTCGATCTCCTCGATGGCGTCCTCGATCTCCGCCTGCTTCTTCGCGTCGTCGGCGGCGGCCAGCATAGCCTCCTTGGCAGCGGCCCACGGATCGGAGATGTCGATGCGGTCGCGTTGGTGGCTGTGCAGCTCAACGCCGCGCCGCCGCATCGTGATCATCAAGTCCATCCGCTCGTCGAAGTCGCGCCCGAGGCGGGAGAGCGACTTGACGACAACCGCATCCACGTTACCGGCCCGAATCCGGTCGATCAGCGACTGATAGGCCTCCCTGTCCGGATCGTAGCCACTCTCGTGTTCACCATCGTTGTGGATGGCCCGAAGTTCCAGATCGTCGTGTTCCCGGCAGTGGTCGGTGATAAGCCGTCCCTGAGTCGGGATGTTGTCCTCGGCGCCCGACTGAGAGAGACGCGTGTAGCCCTCTGCTCGCTTCATAGGTCATCACCCTCCTCATCGGAGACGAACTCGGGGCGGACAGGATGCTTCTCGTCCAAGTCGAACCTCCAGACCACCTTGTCGGCGTCCGCCGCCCCCTCGCCGCGGAGGACGTCGACGGGGATGGTGGTAGCGCGACTACCCTCCGAACGCTTCTGAATGGTGGTAGTGCGGCTGTAGATGTCGTCCGCGCGTTCATCGGATGCGCGCCCGAACTCGACGTAGATGCGGCGGTTGTCATCGTAGAGCCAGCGCACTTCGGCGTCCTCGGCGTCGGGGGCTTGAGTCCACATCAGGATTCGTGGGGGAATGGTGGTTCCGCGGGAGCCGCCAAGTGGCCAAATGTCGGTCTCGACCTCGTTTTCGCCGTGTTCCATCAGCGTGTGTAAGTACGTGTCTAATTTTTATAATTCCAGTTCTGGGCTGCTGATGTGGCCAGAAGCCCCGGTATCTGGCCACCTCTATACATCACTCTCCGAGGGGAGTAACATTACTTGGGCAAAAGATGACCTATACTCTACGTGAACGCGCTACGCTTCCGAAACGACCTCGACGACTTCTAACCGAGACTTGCGTCGTGTGCAGGAAGGGCACTGTTCCCGAATCACGTCTCCCTCCTGCACTGGCGGAAGTTCGTTGGCGTCGATGAGAACTGTGTCACCGCAACCGGGTAGCTTCTCGGTGTTTACCTCGTCATTGTAGTCGGACTGTTCGGGGTTCGGGTGCAGGGCTCGGATGTAGTCTACCATGCGATTTTCGCATATCCAATCACCGTATGTAAATGTAGAACCGGAAAGGCTGCTAATTCAGGACAGTATTCTCCCTGTCCACTCGGTCAGGAATTCCCGACTACTAGAACAGTCTCGGTGCCCGCATTCTCGACAGCGCGGCCACTTCATTGCAGAACCCCGAACTGATTCAAGTTCATTTCGTAACCTCGCAACGAGTTCATCAAGTTGTGTCTGCGATCGCCGGGATCGCGGATACCCCTACCCACAAATCAAACCCGTTGACTCACCATCTACAACCCGAGCAACTCCTCGAGTTTGTTACGCATCTCGTCGTTCCACTCCACGCGACCACGTTGAAGTGAGTTCGACAGGCCAATCAACTGTCGCTTCGCCTCCAACACGTCCTCCCTCGGCGGAACGAGTCCCAGTCGTGCCCCATACATCGGGATGTCATCAATAGCCGCCTTCAGCTTCGACGCGTGGCTCCTGAAGGCTTCCTCTGCCTCGTCAATCCGATCCGACTCACCACTTCCCGGGTTCGCGATCAGGTTCGCGTAATCCACCAAGTCCTGTGAAACATCTCGGCGAACCTGCCGGTATTCGCGTATTGGATCTACGATGAACACCTTCGCTGCATACGTGCCGAGACCACCGGCTGCGAAGAGACCGCCGATAATAGCGATGAGAGACACCATGATCCATCATTTTGAATGGGACATAATAGAACACGGTAGGTGCGTGCCCCGCTCGCTGCGGTGGAGTCTGCTAGACATTCTTGACGTGGGGTGCGACGCGACCGCCGGCAGAGCCAAGCAGATCACGCTACCACCTCATCGCAATCGACGCGGGTTCTCGCTCGCCCGCTCAGTCGCGTCCTCAACCGTCTCGAAGTAGACGTGGTACCGGTTCCGTCGAACGCCCTCGTCGCTGATCTCCACTTCGCCTTCGCCGAGCCGCTCCCTGACCACAGACTGCACCTGTTCGACGTCCGTGTCCGCCGCAGCCGCAATCCACTCCATCCCGCGCCAACGTGGGTACTCCCCCTTGAGGACGTGATCGACACGATCCTCGGGAGTGTAGTCTGTCGGGTAGTCGGGGTCAAGATCGTCGGGATCATCCGACGGAAGCATCGCCTCTGTAGCACGCCCAAGCGCCTCCTCGCAAGCGTCCAGTTCCTCGTCATCGTCGGTCATACTACCCGATGGTTCTCCCTCGACTTATGCGCCGGCGTCTGCGAGCACTTACCGTCGCTGACACCGGATTCTCCGGTCGCGTGCAACTCGACGACGTCGACAGCCCCCGAGCAAAGCTTGTCCTCCTCTACCTCCAGACGAACAGCCCCTGCCCGCCGCGCCACCTCGCCGAAGATCTCGACGCCAGCCTGCTCACCATTCTCGGCGTCCTCGACATGATGCGTCGAAACTGGCACGTGGAGAGACGCAACGGAAACGTCACTCTTCCACCGGACTAACCCGCAAACGCCTCTAACCAACCATACATTTAACGTGAATATACCCCCTCACCTGAACCAAATGCCGGTAACTCTTCTTGGAGTCGGTGCGGGCATTCTCATCGGCGCGGCAGGGGGAATCATCGTCCAACGCTACCGCCATCGACTCGAACGCAAGCAAACAGCCGACAAATGGTACGCCGACGCGCTCGGACTCATCAGCCGAGCAGAACGCATCGGCCACCGAACAACCGAGTATCAAGAAGAAACCGACACCGAAACCCTCCGATCGAACCTCGAACCACTATCGGAAGACCTCAAGGAACACGCCGCCAGAGCACCTTCATCCATCCCACAAGAAGCCCGTGACCGGCTTGACGTCCTCGCCGACATCACGACCGGACTCATCATCGTCTCCGAGAAGGATGACAACATGACCGGTACCGAGATGCTCGCCAACCTTCAGATGTTCGTCAGCGAACGCGTTGACGACGAGGACGAAGACCTCCTCGACATTGAGCAGGTCAACGAGATTATCTCCACTGTCGACACGGACTCTATGGCCGAAGACCTCCCCGCCGAAGACGTGGACTTCGACGAAGAGGAACTCGAAGACCTCCTTGCACAGGTCAGCGACGAGACCCTTCAAGCACAGCAGATCCAATCGGTTGACGACGCGGTCAACTTCCCCTTTATGGAGGCGAACGAACTCCTCGACGACGTGGACATCGTGGATGAGGTGATGAACGACGGGATGCGGGAGTACGTCCGACTCTGGTTGATAGATGCCACCGACGACATGTTCAACGAGATGGAAGTCTGCCGAAAACGTGTCTGAGAATATTATATTTGTAATCTAACAGTACTCGTTCGCGAAAGGTGGCTACTTCTACAATGGCCTCTGCAAAGCCTGAAGGTCGCTCCACAAACCGCATGGTGAATTTTCTACGAAGTCCGTAGACCTTGTCAGTTTCTCTCGGGATTGCCCCTTCTATCGAGGAAAGTCAAAGAAGTTCAAACGTAGCGAAAATGTTATTGAGACCTCTCTTGCCAACTCATCCACCGCTCGAGAGCGGAACGCTGCTCAATTACACGCCACTTCTTTCGACCACCGTCGTACACCCACCCGAAATCCGTCTCAATCTTTTCGATGAGCTCTTGCGAGTTAAGGTTCTGGCCAGAATCGCGTTTAAGCACCGACTCGTCGACCTTTGCAGCCTCTTGAATCATCAGGTCACCCACTAACTTCGTTGCAGCAATACTTCCGAGACTGAACGTACCGTAATCGTACTTCGTTTTCAGCCACGTTTGATGGCCTGCGTCGTTTCGAAGTTCAATGACGAAGTGAACCAGCTTTCGGTCTTCAGACGAGATTAGGTCAGCATCCTCTGCTCTGTTAGCGTACCAAGCTGTCGACTTATCCCTATTTGGCAAGTCTGGATGGTCTTTGAAATAGTGTTCAAAAAGAGATGCGGCACGCATTACTGCAGTATGATGTTGTCCAATATCTGCCAGTTGCTCGATCTCCATTGTTTCGACGAAGAGGGGAAAGTACCATTGGTCGTAGGCCTGCGAGGTAATCCTGAAGAGATTATAGAGACCAGCTAAGATCAGACCTCGACTCTCGCCGGAATTCGTCGATACCGCAGCTTCCCAATAAACCCGACCACGCTGGTTCAAATCTCGGTCACCTTCAGCGACCGATTGAAATGCCTGTTCCTTGTACTCTTCATACTTTTCTGAATGAATATTAAACCCGTAGTACAATGCGCGCGCGGTGTCGATGAGTTCCTCCTCACACCAATTTGGGCCGTTCCCCTCGTCAAAGACTTCCGTGAGCCCTAGAGAGTCTAAATTGATTTCAGAACTAGTATCACTTCCTTCAGATCCCAACTCGTCAGAGGGGGGCATACCCACGCACTTCTCTTGATAGCATAAACCAATTCCTTTCGAGGTTCCCCGGTTTTCACTCTGACAAGATTTAACACATCTCCCTAGGTATAGGAGAGTATCGTGACAGTGAATGTTTCATATGGATCGCTCATCTCGTTCTTTGAGCAGCAATCATCTGATACCAACTCCGACACGCCCACTACAGAAACGAACGGTCTGTGTCTTCTCGCGGGCGAAATCGTTGGTCGGAACCTTCGGAATGCCCTCGCTCGAAGGGGTATCAAGGCCGGGCGAACGACAAACATCACTACTATCGAGGACACCGCGGTTAGACTGCTAGAAGAACATCATCGAAACGAATCGGCTGATTGGCCTCAGGTTCGCCAATTAGACGGGAAAATATACGAACAATTCGTTCTTGACGCAATCACCGAAGCTGCAGACGACGATGGGTTGGATGTCGTAGAATCCTTCTTGGGTCGTATTAATTGGGAAGACAGAGATGACCTGTTGGAGACGCTTGTGGATGAGCTTGACCGCTACTATCGATGCACAGATGCTGGCGATAACCACGAAGAAGTTACTCAGATAGCATCCAATCTCGGGGACGAATATGCCAAACAGCGTTCCAGTCGGGCATTGTCGGCCTTTGATCAACTCCATAACTATCTACAAAACAGAACAGAACCACTTCCCGACACGGAATACCTGTCAAGAAGCCATTTAGTCAAGGCCGCTCGTGAGCGAATGGCAGAAAACTGGTCATCAGCTTATCCCGACGTTGAGTGGGTCGCAGTTGCGACGATCAACGTTCTCGATAACCCAACTCTCCGATTTTTTGAAGAGCTGGCATCAATTGACGCCGGGCCAGAAGTTTATTTTTTCTTTAATGAAGACGGGTCTGGCGAAGACCTCAAAGACAGATTGGATAGCACCTCCGTAGATGTCTCTGAGACGGATCAATTCGATCGAGTACCACAGAGCCCAGTCTCGGAATTGATGGACACAGCAGCGGGATTACCACCAAGCCACATCGATGATGTCGAATTCGTTGAGGCTCCGGACACTCGACGGGAGTTAGAACATATTGCGAGAAGGATTCGAGAGATTACCGGTCAGGGAGTGTCAGATGCAGATTCACTCGTAGAGGACGCGTCCGAAACCGAACTAGGAGATATTATAATCGCGGCCAAGGACGTGATTCCCTACCGGTCGACGATTTCGGATGTATTCACCACCCATTCGATACCGTTCCACGTCGAGGGGCGGCGGCCGATGATGCAAACGACTGCATATCGGTACCTCCAGTCCGTCTTTGAGTTACTAAACTCGGCGCATCACGATGAGCCAGTAGATTACTGGGAGTTGATCGATCCACTTCGCCTTGGATTCTGTCCTCCAGAAGATTACTCTGAAATGTGGCCAGTCAGTGACGATGTCTTCCTTGAATTCGAACAACGCCTACACGAGGTGCAACGGGAGGCCGGGCGTCCGATGGGAGTCGAAGCGGGTGCAATGACACTTGAGGATTGGCGTGCTGAGATCGAAGCATTGTATGTGCGCAGTGATGCTGAGCAGTTATTCGATTTGATTGATTGGATCGACGACACCAGCAGCGGTTCTCCAGAGTCGGGAGATGCAATTGCAACTCTTACCCGCGATCTCTTACAGGTACATCTATTCCACTTGACTTCGGGAGGCGTCCGAACTGCCTCTGGCCCGGGAGTCGATCCTTCTCGCACCGCCATCAATATTAAACACGACTCACACGTTGCTCGCCGATTGTTGGACAACGCTGAGAGACTTCAGTCGTACTTTGATTATTGTGTAGAAACTGGTCTCGGCGACCCGGGCTGGGAACTAGCCCTTCAATCGTTCACCGACGTGTTTGGAGGGGAGTCCTTCTGGGAACGGAATGCCGACGGAAACGCTGTCCGAGTCATCAACGCAGCGAACGCGTTCTTTGCTGAAGCAGATCATGTGTTTGTTATCGGTCTTGCCTCAGAAGAGTTCCCGTCAGAGCGGAGCCCGCCGAGCTTTCTCCACGATGAACTATATCAGGAGACTTGGCAGGTCGCTCAAGAGGCAGATCATTCTGAAAGCCCGCGGCCGTATCTCTACTTCCCATCTCCCGAAGACCACTTCCAGCAGGATCTGGATGAGTACAAAGCAGCTGTAGAAACAAGCTCTGACCAAGTTTGGTTACTTCGCCAATTCAGAGATGCAGAAGGAGATGCAGTTCCTTGGTCATCATTTGTAGATGCTTTCACATCCCGTGATACCTTCGACGACATACATCACATCCAATTGAGCGACTGGCTCCCTTCGGGCAATCGCTACGGGAGTTGGCAAACCGCGACTCTGAATGCTACTACCCGCGACCGGTTGCGGATGTCGCTTTATCATCTACCAGACGGCTTGAACGCAGATACGTACACCCCCCGGCTTTCACCACACCCATTAGATAGTGAGCGGGGGCTGGTTGAACTACTTGCTCGGGTAGATGGTAGGGCCTTCGAGAACGAACTCGAACCACGCCGGAGTCGATACCTCGGTGACGACATCGGCCAGATCGAAGTCAACCCCGAGTCATCCGTCTTCAATCGCTACCTAAACCTTGAGGAGATCGTTGGCGGCCCAGTCCGACTTCATGAGCTTGATCTGTATGCTAAGTGTTCACTCAAGTACTATTTCTACCAGTATCTGTTTGCAGCGGGCGGAAGCACGATTGAGCGTGACGAGATTCCCGGAGATATGGATCCGTATTCGACCGAGGAGTACGGGCAGGTACCGACGATTCTCCGGGCCCATTACGCGAAGCGTGAACACCGAGAGGGTATGAGGCATCTCATCGAGTCCCCTGACCGCCTAGCCGATCGACAAGGCGCGTTAAGAGGATATAGTAGTGTGAGGGATCTTCGTGATGATCTTCGTGAGTGGATAGCTGCCGATGACATCACGAGTTCGGTCATCCAGCCGGTACTTAGTGAGTATCTGGCTGTTTCTCAAGAGGACGACGCTGGTATCGAACGTTCTTGGGAGTGGGTAGACGAAGGTACTGTGGCCTTTGACGACACCGACGTAGTGATTCCGGGACACAGAGTCGATACCTTCCCAGAACGTGATTCATATCTCCCAGTCTGGTACACAGGTCAACCCAGCACCGCGAAAATTGCGACAAAACGTTGTTGGCACGGGTCTGGTGTCAGTTCACCGGATGACCGAGAGATATGCCGGAATTGTGGTGCAAGCGAGTACTGCGATTACGATGCAAAGTTCATTCTCGACCACAGGCTCAAGACGGCCAGATTCGCCACTTCGGATTTCGAGGGTGTAATGTTTCAAGAGCCGTATAGAACGGCCCCTTCGTCACGACAAGGTGTGGTAGTCGGCTTGGACAATACAATCCCCGAGGAAATACCACACGAAGCCAATCTCGAACAGGTATCTGAGGGGGACTGGGACGATTGGGACAATTACTGGGAAACCGCAATTAGCACAAACACAAACCATATGACAGGCACGGACTCAGCAATCGAGTATTCGGTATCCGATCGATTTGTGGCAGAGGGCGGCTGTGAAGGCTGTGCGTTCAGGGATCTCTGTCAAGTTCCCTTCCAACAAGAAAGAGGTGATAACTAATGAGTAGTGAAGAACAGGAGGTCTCCGCATACGCCGAGGAGATGGAACTTGAATTCGGGAATAGAGGAGAGCCACCGTTCCGCCCAACACCTGACCAAGGCGAAGTGATTAGGTCGTATTTCGAGGAGAGCGGACGCGTCGCGGTTGACGCCTCGGCAGGGACTGGAAAGACCACGACCCTCATCCTAACATTGGCAGAGATGGTTGTACGCGAGGCGTCCAGCGACTACAACCCGCTCGAGAATACGTTAGTAACTACGTTCACGAAGGATGCGACGAAAGAGTTGAAAACACGCCTCAAACGCATTCTGAGATTGCATGGAGACGTACCTCCTCACGTGTTCCGGTGGATAGAAACGGGGAGCCATATCCAGACGCTCGATTCGTTCTTCAAGGAGTTACTTCAGGAAATCTCGATCGATCTGAATATCCCACCAGACTTTGAACTTGACTCGGCGGTCGAACTTCAGCAGATACGAGAAGAAATATTTGAGGAACTTCGTCGAACCAATAGAGAAGAATTCGAAACTCTGAGTCAAGAGTTCCCGACGGAGGACTGGCGAGAGTACTCGCCAGACACCGTCGAGGAGATGATTCAACAAGCACAACAAAAGTGCAGAGAATTTGGAATTTCACCAGATGAAGCAATCTCACAGCTACGGGCAAGCCTCGATGTAAGCCACGGCGTAGCACATCCTGATTGGCCCGATGATGGAGATAGTTTAGCTCCATTAACCAACGGGCCCGATACCGCTCCCCCGGATGATATTGACGATGTTGAGCAGTTGCTACAAGCTGTCGTGAACCCGGGTGCGGAGCTTCGGTTTGATTCTCGACTGAATGACGACGAGAGAGAGCAAAGACAGCAGATGCTCCTTGAACATGTCCGAGACACATACTTTCGAACAGAGGAAGCTATCGAAGCGTTTGGCACCCTTCTAAATGAGTTCGAACAACGATACGACGAACGAACCCGTGGCGAGGGTCAATTCTCGTTCCAAGATATTTCTCATCTGTTACGCAATCACATACAATCGCAAGGCGAGGACGATCCCTTCGTACAGAGTCTGGGGAGTAGGTTTGACCATGTTTTCGTCGATGAATTCCAAGATACGAGCATAGTCCAGTGCGAGATTATCCGGCATCTCGTCGACTCAGGGTGCGATGAAAGCATCTTGACTGGTGAAAGTGAAGACGACCCTGATGAGACCGGGGACGACAATATATTGATGATCGGGGACGTGAAACAATCGATTTACGAATGGCGTTCAGCCGATCCCGCCCTATTCGCAGACATAATCCAAGCAACGCGAGATGCCCGTCCCGGAACGGCAGTGGTACCACACCTCTTTATTAGGAATGTCCGCTATCACGCCTTGACTTCCGTCTTCCGCCACCATCCTGACATCGCTTATGCTGCGAATCACGTCTTCCAAGACGTACTAGAAGATGATGGAAGAGGTGCAATAGGTGGGATCCAGCCGAACTATGTGCCGATTCAACCACGGGGTGACGGACTGGAGTGGGACGACGAAACGGCTCATATTCATGTATTAGATATTGATGCGGCCTCCAACGACAATCACCGGAGTTGGGTTCGTACTGACAATTGGGCACGGGACGAATCCCGACGGGTTGCTGAAACCATCGCCGCGATGGTTGACGAAGAGAACGCGGATGACCCTCCTATACAGGTTCAACGAGGTGTCGATGAGGATGGTGAACCGATTCTCGATCAGCCTGTTCCGGGAGACATCACACTCCTATTCCGGTCGAAACGGAAGATGCAGGACTTCGCCGATGTTTTGAGAGACAATTACGGAATCGACGCCGCACCAATCGCTACGGACGACCTCTTCGAACAACCAGAGATCAAACTTCTGACTGACATCCTTTATTGGTTTGCTAACCCACATAATAGTGGAGCTCTCCTTCGGATACTTAGATCACCTCTGGTTGCAGTTTCTGATGGGACACTCCGAGCATTAGCTTTCGAGGATTACTATATCGGAGACCTATTGGATTCGTGGCCGGACGAGCTTCCCTTAGATGATAAGGAACGACTCGAACACCTCGTCACCCTTAGAGACGATCTCCGGTGGGATCGAGAGAACTCCAAAACAGATCTTGTCAACCGAATCTTGCAGCACTCTGGTTTCGATTCGGTCGTGCTTGCGGATACTGATGCACTTCGGAGATACGGGAACCTTTGGTTATTCTCGGAGCTAATCGACGACTGGGAGGAAGACGAACTTCTTCCATACCGTGACTTCGTCGACCGGCTAGTCACGCTGCGTGACCGTGCTGACAGCTCGAACCCGCAATTCGAGGTAGCAGAAATTGCAGATCAGGATAATGATAGTGCGGTCACTCTCACGACGGTTCATAAAGCGAAGGGCCGGGAATTCCCCATCGTCTTCCTTTGCGATCTTGTCAAGCAGTCTCGTTTCCCACCAGAGCAACACGACCGGCTGCTGACGAGTCGACGCTATGGAATGGCACTCCGCCCCCGACCTAGTGATCTCCCATTCCCTGACGGTGTCCATTTCCCAACTCCGGAAGATGATTTGGGCTCTTCGACGTGGTTTAACGATGACTTTGACGTAGACAGTTTCCCTACGGCTACAGGCCCGACTTGGGTTTCATATGACCGAGATGCGACATCTGGACAATTCAGCTATTCCAACCCACTCAACAATCACCTTGCAGAAAGTGAAGCAGAGTTCTGGCGAATGGCATACGTTGGGTTCACGCGAGCAGAAGATCATATCTTCTTCGGGCTATCCGACTTGGACGAGTCTTCAGACTACTACGACGAAGTGCAATGGTCGATGTGGTTAGCAGCATTGAACGATACACTCCAGCCCTTTGGTGGCTGGTCGAACGTGTCGCAGCGTGATCGGTCAGATAGAGTCATCGATCGCGATCTCAGGTGGGAGACAGATCAAGGAGACCCAGTTACGGAGACTATCCGAATCGGGGTCGACGAAGTAGAACCTAGCTCAGAGCGAACACTCGATGAAATCGACGCATCGGGCCTCGACTTTCACCTCGAGACCGATGGGATGCCGGTCGAACACCCCGAATACAGACCACTCACACTGGCAGCATCCTCACTCTTCGACCTGATCGAGTGCCCAAGGGCTTACCAGTATCAGCACGCACAAGAGATTGAACCAGTTCGTGGAAACGGTGCTGAATCCACAAGCACCCCCGGTGATCGACTTCCAGATGAATGGGGAGAGAGTGTCCATCGAAGCATAGAACTTCGATTACAGGATGAAGCCCTGTTCAATAGTTATGCCAGAGGAAACGAGGATATTGAAGACCTGCTGAGACACGTAGTCCTCGATAATCTCACGGACACAGATGCCTTCTCAGCTGCCGATAGAGCGACTGAAGATGACGTGTTCACCGAGATCTCGGTATCTACACTTTATGAAATCTCAGGGAGAGAGATCCGAGTTAACGGCGATATAGATTTACTCTACCGAAAAGATGGGGATTGGCACTTAGCTGACTGGAAAACCGGAGGACATTACGAAGATGGTGACTACCAACATCGCAAGTACATTCACCAGTTGTCCGTTTACGCGTGGTTACTCAGGCGTGAGTTCGGGATTGAGATGTCGAGTGCAACTCTCGTCTATATCGATGTGAATGGCAGTCCGGTTGTGAAGGAACAAGAAGTGACCAGTGACTTGGTGACTGGTACACTCAACCGCGTCATCGAAGAAGACGTACTGGGATTAGATGTTCAGGACTCTGATGGCTTAGAAGCCAATCCGGGAACTGATAGATGTGGGGCCTGTCCATACGGAGCGAACAAGGGTGGGCCTTGTTTAGACGACGCTCTATTCGACGCTGGTGACTAAAAGAACACATCCCGTACCTCACTCAACCAATTTCATAGAGGCCACCTCGGATAGGACGTTGATCATCGGGACTCCCTTGCTCTGTACCTACCACCAAGAAAAGTCCACCATTGTCACGATTCAAATACCAGTCAGAATCCTAGGAGAACCGTTATTACCGCGAGATTCCCAAGTCGACGTATGGCCTACTGGAAGTTCACCTGCACGTGGGACACCGAACGGGAGTGCATGATCCGTCGCCTGTTCGGCAACCACCAACGAGAGACCGACGAGGGTGAACCCCTTGACGTGGAGCAGAACGATACCCTGTTCCTTCACCGAATGATGACCAAGCAAAGCGACAGACACGGATACCTTCTCGGCCCCTTTGTCGCCACCTCCGACGCCAAAGAGAACATCAATCCTGACGCGTGGAACCACCTCGGCAGTATCGACTGGCAAGTTGAGATTGACTGGGTAGAACCCGTCTACAGCCTCAACTTAGATGACTGGACGGATGACGATGGAGAGTCCACGATGGATGTCACTCAGTACGCACAGAAGTTCAACGAGGTGCAGGGCATCTTCTTCGAAGGACGGTTGAGGAACGAAGGCAACCTCATCATCAACTACCCCTGATGCCAGAGATAGTGAACGTCGTCGCAGCGGGGAAGCTCGGCCGGGAGATGGACATTCCCGCTATCACCGAGGACATCGACGCCGCCGTCGTCAAACTCTCCGACGAGAGCTACTCCCACCGAGTCGTCTACCTGCGGCGCGATGAAGGCGGCCCGATGGCGACGCTGTTCCGATCCGGTAGCTACCACATCACAGGTGCCGACAGCACCGAAGGGGCGGAGGAATTGAAGGACTGGATGGTGGCCGCACTCGAAGACCTCGGCATCGAAGTCACAGCTACGTTCGCCATCAAGAACGTCGTTCTCACCGGCGACTTAGAGGAGCAGGTTAACTTGAACACGCTCGTTACCGCACTCGGACTCGAGAAGACCGAGTATGAACCGGAACAGTTCCCGGGTGTCGTCTACCGTCCGCCGGACATCGACTGTGTGTTTCTCATTTTTGGAAGCGGAAAGGTGGTGATCACCGGTTCGCCGGACGTGGAGACCGCCGTCGAGGGGTTCCAGAAGGTGACGGAGCGGCTAAAACAGACCGTCGGTTGACTCGGCGGACTTGAACTCGGCCAGTGTCGTGTAGTTGAACGGCGGGAACACGACACGGTTCTCGTACGGGATTGGGTCTTCTATCTCGTACACTGAGTTCTCCTCGAAGAATAACACCTTCTTCCCCGAGTCGTAGCCCTCGTACTCCTCCACTGGCCGGGCGAGATTGGCCTCATCGGCTTCAACAATCTCCCGCACCTTTCCAATGTACTTCACCTGCCTCACGTCCTCGCTGATGTAGATTGCCACGTAGTCCGGTTCTCGGTTCATCCGGACGAACCCCCAAGCGTTGTTCTCTCGGATGAAATCCACACCCTCCTTGCGCGAGGGTGCAACGGCGACGAGGTCGTCGTCATCCCCCTCGACTTCGGAGCGGGCAATCGTCCCAGCAAACTCGGTGTCTGCGCTCATACTTTACTGATAAACATGTCCACTCTTGATGTTTGTGTCTCGCCGCGGTGGCATCAGTATGTTTTACAGTAGGGACTGAGAAGCGGGCAAAAAGGGGAACCGATGGGATGAGTACATCAGACAAGTCGATGGAAGAGCTAGCCGAGGAAAGCCGTAAACAAGAGAAGGAGCGGTATGTGAAGAAGTGCGCCACGTTCCAACGGGAGATATTCCGAACCACCGAGGTGAAATTCCGAGAGTTAGCCGAGACCTCGGACAACTTCAGGAACGTCAACGTCGACTTCGTCCGGGAGAACCCCCTCACCGTCCGCATTCTCCGTTACCTCACCGAGCCGATTCTGAGCCGCGACAAGTTTAGCGAGTACTGCGACGTCGGCGATCAGACCCTCGGAAAGTACGAGGATTACGAGGACGACACCACGCCGCGGGCGGAGACCGCCGAGAAGATCATCGACACGTTCGAGGACTACCGGAACGAGAGCTTGCTGCCGTGGCTGGAGATCGGCGAACTGGAATATCACGAGTACGACGAGGACGCACTTATCAAGAAGCTCCAGACCTCCATCGCCTACAACGTGGCCACTTCCGAGGCGAACACTGAGTACCGGAACTGGCGGGCGACAAAACAGCACGATTACATCGCGGACGAACTGGTAGAGGCCGGATTCGAGAAGGTGGAAGCAAGCGACGTGACCGAATTGGAACCGGGGCAGTACGAGACCGAGTTGAACGTCTCTAACGAGGAAGCCGACTTCGCCATCAAGAACCACGGTGGGGAACTCATCCTGACCGAGGCGAAGATGAGCGGCACCGAGATCAACTTCCGCAAGCGGCGGAAAGAGATGATCAACGACTACACCGAATGGACGGACGACAGACCGGACGCTCGCATCGTGGGCGTCATCGGCGGCGTGATCAACACCGACGACGTGGAGCTACTCCAAGAAGCCGGTATCACGGTGTTCTGGGATCACGAGCTTGACGGCCTATCCGACTTCGTCTCTGACTAAATCACACGTCGAGAACGTCATCGAGCGCGTCGCTCAACTCGCCGAGCACCTCGTCCTCGTCACCGTTCCGACTCGCCTCGCACAGATCATCAAACAACTCGGCCAACTCCTCCACGACTTCTCGGTCAAGCTCGCGAGGATCGATGACCGGAACACCCTCCAGTTCGTTCGGTTCCACTTTGTCCATACCCGTGCTGTACGTCCTCCCGTGCCGCTTCACGATCTCGTCAGCGAAGGGGCTGTTCAGGTAGGCGAGGAGAGCCTTGGTCTCCGTCTCATCCAGTTCGACGTCGAGATAGACACAGTGCAGGTTCGTCAGGTTCCGGGCACCGGTCTTGTTCTGGACGAATCTGCCACGTGACCGACTCATGTACGTGTAAAGGATAGGAGCAGGATCGCGGCGGTCAAACACGTACCACGGTTCGCGGTTACTGGCGAGATACCCCTCGTGAACCTCCAACTCCTCCATACCGTACTTCAGATACTCCACGACACCCGGCCTTTCCCCACCGCCACCACCACCCGTCGAGAAGTCGCTGATGCGGGTGTTCTGCCCATCCTCTTCTTCGGTACCGTCAGGGTGAATCTCCGGCACCCACTCAAGATCGTCAAGGTGGTAGGGGATCCACACCTCCCTACCCTCGTCACGCTGCTGCTCCCAGTCCTCTTCCCGATAGTCGAAGTGAGGAACGGCCCGGGCGTTGCGGATGAGCGGAGACAGCCACCGATCCTCGATGTCCCACTCGTACCCACCCGACGAACTGGAGAGTTCCTCCTCGCTCAAGCAGAAGTAGTCGTTCTTTCCCGTGGCGATGCCACGGTTGACCTCGCCGATCTCCGAGAACGGGACGAGTTGCTCGTCCTCGCCGATGTCGAGCGGGTCGAGGAGATCATCCCACTTGTCATCGGGTTCCAGCGCAGACTGCCTGACCGTATTGACGAATCCCCACTCGGTCTCGCCTTCGGTGCCGTCCTCGATGGCGTCCAACACAACATCCTGACCCGGCCAGTCGTCCACGCGCACGAATTTCGTCAGTTCCTCGTCGTCCTCCTCGTCCTCGGTCTTCCGCTCGAGGAAACTGATGAATGACGTGGTAAGCGCCTCGTCAAACTGCGAGTCGGCTTCCCTGTCGTACAGGACGAATCCGCGGATGTGGTAGTTGTCCAGCAGAAACGCCTTCAAGTCCTCTCCGTACTTCGTCTCGAGGAACTCGGAGGGTGTGATGAACGTCGAACGGCCGTCGTCGGTGAGGAATTGCGTGGCGTGGATGTAGAAGTAGGCGTAGAGCGGCGAAAGTGTCGAAATCGAACGCCCCGCCACATCCTCCATCTGACTGTTCATCTCTGCCTTCACGTCCTCATCGAACTCGTGATGGCGAGTATAGGGCGGATTCGAGATGACCGCGTCCACCTCTCCGACGTCTTCCGGCTGGAGATCGAGGAAGTTTCGCGTTTGGAGATTCGGCCGGCCACCACCATTCGAGAGCCGAAGCGAGACGTCCGCCATCAAGACGGAGAGCGGACTCAAGTCCACACCACTCATCTCGCCAAGAGTATTCTCACCACTACGCGACTTCTTGACTTCATACGCACTCGTCGAGAGTGCGGCTGCACCGATGCCCGGATCGAGAACGATGTCGTCAGCATCCCGAACCACCCACTCCGCCATCAAGTCAGCGATGACTGGCGGTGTGCGGAACTGGCCGAGTTTGTGCCTGTCCTTCCGCGGCACGAGCGACTCATGGACGTGGCCGATAGCCTCGGCGGGATCGTCTTCCGAAGCGAACCGCTCCCCGGCCTCAATGAGCCGTTCGAGATCGTCCTCGCCGAACAACTGTGCAGCGTCGGCGAGGAAGTACGTTGAGAAGGACTCGTCTCCGGTCACCTCTTCAGCCTCACCGACGGCATCGTGGAACGACGTAGCATCCAGCTCTGAGAGTCCCTCCTTAGAACGGTAGGACTTGTAGAGCGTTGCGGCGAGGGCGACATGGAACGCCGCCTGTCGTGCGACGATGGCTTCAGACGAGTCTGTCCGCCCCAGTCCATGACTCTCAACCCACTCTTCGAACCCGTCCACGTCGCTGATGTCCGACTCGATGGACTGGGCCGCGTCCGTCACGATTTCTTCGACTGTTCCGGCACTACTCATTCAATCACTCCCGTTGCGGGCGTCAGACCGTAGATGCTCACGTTGCTCTGATGTTCTGACTCTCCCTGTATGTATCTACCTGACTCCATCATCCGGCGCCGACGTCGTCACTCCTCTCATAAAAAGCTATCAACGGGGCATGTATCTGGTTCGTTATGCAGCTCTCTAGCAACGAATCTGTAGACGACGTGGCCAAGGAAAGCCAACGATTTGAAGAAGAACTCTTCCTCGACGCGATCCGTGACTTCTACGAACAAGAGTTCGAGGAACACCGTGAACTCTTCGACTACGCGGCCGAGCACACCAACAACTTCCGTGATTTCGGCTCGTCCGTCATCCGCAACAACCCGAACGTGGTAAAGGTACTCCGCTACCTCGTCAAGCCACCAATTTCCCAGATGAAGTTCGGCCAGTTCGCTGGCATCAACAGTACTGACTCCTACGAAAAAGACAGCCCGACGACGCCACAGCACGACACGGCAGAGCAGATGGCTGACTTCGTGGAAAGCAACCTCGACGAGCGGAAGGTGCCGTGGCTGCACGAGAACGTTGATGAGGAACTGGAACTGGAACAGTCCCGTGAATGGGTGTGCGACATCATCGCCCAGTCCGAGGCCAAAACACGCTACCGGAACTGGCGCAAAGACGTGCAAGAGGAGAAGGTAGCCGAGACCATGATGGAGGCCGGATTGGAGAAAGTAAGTCGCAGTTCGACACTTGAGTCCAAGGACGACATCCCCTGCGGCTCGTTCGTCCCCGAAACCAAGGTGAACGTCACCGGTGGAGACCACCAGAAAGCAGACATCGTAGCCCGCGACAAGGACGGAGAACTCGTATTCATTGAAGCGAAGGCCATCGGAGTAAAAATCGACTCCTACAAGCGGATCAAAGAAATTCGCAACAAGGAATCCGACTGGCGCCGCACCTACCCCGACGCTGATGTGGCAGCCGCCCTCTCTGGCTGGATTCCCGAAAGTCAGCTCGAGACCCTCATCAACGACGACATCACCATCTTCTGGGAACACCGGCTGGAAACCCTACACGACTACTTCGCCTGACCCCGTCTCCAGAAACCTCATGGTTCACTATTGGAATGGGAAAGCATGGACATCGGAAAAATCCCCCGCGGCGAAGACTTCGCCCATAAATTCGCACGTGGAGAATGGGCCGAAACAGTCCTCCTAGAAACTATTGAACGACAGGACGGTGTCTTCGCCTTCCAGTACGGCGTCTCCCGCGGCGACGCTCTCGACACCAAGGACGAACTAGACCAAGTGAAGGAACCCGGCGTTGAGGAGATGAAACGACCGGATGTCCTCGTGTTCGAGGAGGAACGGCTGAATGACCTCGATGAGAACACACAGGGGCTAATCCATGATTACATCTCAGCAGACCCGGACGGGATGGCGGAGATCCTCCCCCTACTCGAACAGGCTGACGCACCGTCGGCCGCCACGATGGCTCTCGAGGCCGAGTCAAGCAAATTTCACATCGGCGAGCGGAGCTACAACAGCTCGCTTTCCGCCTACGTGAAGGACGAGGACTACCCTCGCCTCCAGTCGTGGCGAGACCAGCACGAGGTACCCATCTTCGTCTGCCAACTCTTCTTCGACAGAGGCTACATCATTCCGTTCGCCGCCTACGAGGAGTACGCGGAGGGCGCCCGGAACGGCTCCACATCCGTTCCCGGATTTGAACACGACACCATCCCCGTGATCTGGAAGGACGGACTGCAGGCGAAGGTAGAGAACTTCCCCTACTCGGAGCTGCTTGGCACGTTCACCGAAGACCCGTCCGTCGTCCGACACACCAACAACGACATCGAGGAAACCGACTTCGACTGGTCACGCTCCGGCCAGCTGGACGCCGTTGACTCGGCGTTCTTCAGTGGCGGAACGCTCTCGCTCGAAAACCCGTTCACCGACTATCTGTGACCGAAGACATTCCCCAGCCCGCTACCGAGCCCTACTCCGAGGGCGATCGGGTGAAGGTCTACCTCGCTAAAGACGACACAGACTCTGCCCTCCACGGTACAACGGGAGTAGTCGACGAAACACTCCGCGACTCCCTTGGCGAGGAAACAGGGCGTAGCACCGATTCGGTAAGCTATCGGATCGAAACCGACGAGGGCGTACTCAACACGTGGTTTCGTCACCACGACTTGGTTCCTGCAACTGAGGAATAGATCCCTCCCGAAGCGGGTTATCGCGGAAAGAGTTCGGTGAGCTGCACAGCGCTAGCTCAGTTAGTCCTTCATCACGACGCTGGCACCGACGCCAGCAACTGACCCCACTAAGCAGCCCGCCAGCAGATCCATTTATCCCATCACCGGCAACCTGAAGGTGCGTATGAATACCCCAGACTATCCACGGATGATTCGCCCACGTGACCGCGAATTCGACTCCGACGGCGAGTACGAATTCCAAGAGTTCGGTCTCGCGGACAGCGACTTGTCGCTGAACGTCACCCACCGCCCAGACGGCGACACGACGATCCTCCTCGTCCGCGACGGTGTCGAAGCGGGAATCATCGCCGACGAAGACGACAACATTACTATCAAAACCCAAGATTAACAACGCCCCTGACATTTCACTTTCACCGTGGACGGCGGAGCCTTATGCCGATTCCATCCATAACTACCGAGTATGCTATCCAACTACCTACCAGATGAATACGAAGATGGAGACCTCTACCTCCGATCAACCCTATCCGGTCATATCGACAGCCAACTACACGCCCGCCCTGTCCCCGGAAACACCCACCTCTCAGCCTATCCCCGCGAATCGCCTATCAACAAGCCCGCACTCTCCGCGCGGAGCATCACAGACACCATCGACTGGCACTCCCTCCCAGACAACCACCGACTCAAACCCGACACCCATGGCGACGGCTACACACCCGATGAATGGCAGCTCGTGCGCGAGTACAGCCGCATCCGCGGCGCTGCCGCTCACGCCCTCCACTCCACGTACGACGCAGAAGAAGCCGCCAAAGCCCTACGGGACGAACTCGACGCCCTCAACGACGCCGATGACCCGGACGCGATGCTCGACGTCGTCCACCGATGGGACGGATCACACCGCGTCACTTCTCCCGAGGACGCCGACGTACTCGGCAAGACCCCGGTGGACGCCCTCTTAGAAGCCGCGGAAGACGGCGCGCACATCTGCGCGGATAACTGGGACATGGCCTCTCGCGAACACGGGATGGACGCACTCGCCGTCGAACCCACCATTCCCGAGGAAGTCGATGGCGTGACGTACTGTCCGTGTCCCGACGAAACCGTCGCAATCATCGACTCCGATACGCTCCCTGATGGCGTCTACACCGTCGACGGAAAAACAGGAAAAAGCATCAAACCCGCGCACATCGTCCAAGCCGAAGCCCAGCGCCGCGCTCTCGACGAACGGCTCTACGACGACGTTCACGGCCTGATCCTTCGTCTCGGCCCCGAGCGCGGCAACTGGAGCATCCTATCCAGCCACGATGATGACTGGCTCGCCGACGAAGCGTGGACGTTGTTCCTACGGAAGGCAGAGAAACTCTACGACGACACGCACGTGCAGGCTGGCCTGCGACGGCTCGAAAAAGACGGTCGCTGAATAAGTCGTCGCCGAACTCCAACTCGGTGGCACAGCCCGCCAGACATCGATCGCAGCCCTGCTACCCGAACAGACCACCGCTGTCGTCGTCTTCATCGTCACTGAGATTGAACACGGACTCGGCGAGTGACTCCTTCTTCTGCTTGATGCCGTGTTCAGGGATGAGGCCGGCACCGACGCGCTTCCAGAGCTTGGCGATGTAGTTCCGGTTCTCGTTCACCATCTCGGCTAGCGTCTCCTCGTCGCGGCCCTCCAGTATCGCCTGCACGTCGCCGACGGACTTCCCCAACGACTCCACCTTCTCCTCGAGATCCTCGACGTCACCGCGGAGGTCTTTGATCTCCTGCTCACGGTCAACGTCCTCGCTGATAAGACGGTTGAGACGGTTAAGGCGGTTGTCCACGCGGTCAACGTCACTCTGGAGGGCGTCCATCTGACCGTCCCACCCGTCGACAGTCTCCTTAATGTCGTCGATCCGGTTGTTCGCCGTGATTGCACGAGTAGTCGCACCCTCAGCGTGCTGACGGGTCAGATCGACGTTCTGGAGGAGCTGGTCAATCTGTTGTTCCAGTTGGCCGCGGTGGAGTTCCGGGGCGAGATCAAGGTTCTGCCGGAGAGCGAACGCCTCACCTTCGTCGGTGAGTTGGTAGACGGTGGACTCGTGACCGTTGTGTTCGCGGGTCTCGCCGGTGTCCTCGACAAGACCGCGCTCGGCGAGAGCCGACCGGCCACCAGTGTCGGAATCGCACCTGTAGTGGACTTGCTGAGTCTGATCGAAGCCGACTTGTTCCTTGATGAACCCGGCGGTGGTACTACCACCGGTGTTGAGCAGCACTTCAAGTGTCATCTGACTGTGGAAATCGAGGTCACCCCCGTTTTCTTTCGCTTCTTCCATACGTGTTCTAATAGGCCCTCGTACCGGTTAAAAACCTCGTTAAAATTAAGAGATGTCTATTAATAGAGAGGGTATATTTGACGGCATTTGACGGAAAATCGGGGCCGCGACTAGAACAACCCCCGGTGTTCCCCCGAATGGCTCCGGGGCCACATGGCCCGATGAGGACTGGGGCCTCAAACACCGGCCCCGTGACCCCCGCTTAGAAAAGCGTTAGATAGGTGAGGAATCCTCGAGGAGAGCAGGGCTCCCGAGCCCGGAAAGGGCTGCTCCGCAGGCTCCGCGAGCGGAATTCCCGCCGGGGTGCCACCGCAGGCAGAACAGGGGTTCTCAACGTCGAAGGGCTGAGCCCCACCAGTCCCCCGGGCCACCAAAGTACTACCTCGAGGAAGTGTCTCGACGCATCGCATCGACAGAGAGGGGCACCGGCGTTGTCGAGGAGGGCAGGCCCGCATCGCGGGAGGACTTCCCAGTGAAGCCTCGCTGCGAGGGCAGCGGAGCAGGTACCTCGAGCAGGTAGGGTTCCCGAGACACTATCAACTAAGAACGACGACACACCAACGTGACCAGCGACAACGAGATGACCGTGCGCGAAGAACAGGTCATCGAAGAGCAGTTTGACGAAATCCGCGACGAAGACACGCGATACACCACCGACGAAGTAGCTAACCACCTCGGCATC
Organism: Halorussus rarus; assembly: GCF_003369835.1. Taxonomy (NCBI): domain Archaea; kingdom Methanobacteriati; phylum Methanobacteriota; class Halobacteria; order Halobacteriales; family Haladaptataceae; genus Halorussus; species Halorussus rarus. Next base: position 1,349,086 of record NZ_QPMJ01000002.1, read on the forward strand.
GATCTCGACGGCGAATAACCATCGTTCTACGCACACGCAGGGTTCCCGATGTCGACGCCCGGGGAGACGCCGCCACGACAGGCGGACACTAGACGATTTCCCGAGCGCGGCCAAACACGCCCCCGGCAGAAGGCCCAACTCTCACACGGTATCACGTCGGCGAAGGGAATGGCCCCACCTCGTCCGGCAGTCGGCGTCGATGTCTCTCCTGTAGCGGGACGCGGTGGATTCTGCCGATTCACGTCCGGAGTCGGTCGGATGTCACCTGTCTCGTTCTTAGCCGATCGCCGCCGTGCTATGGACGGCTGAAAACCACTCTTTGAAGTGTTCTCTCAGAGCAAAGCCCCCAACCCCCTCTGTTAACACAACAATATTATGTTATGTTAACCGGGGTGCTTTCTGCTCCTCCTCGTGGGAGCGGTAGTAAGAGAGGTAACGACATCCGAGCGATTGAAGCAGTCATTCCTTCGCTTACAGCGGCTCTAACCGGGTTTCCTTCCTCAGACGAGAGGGCGTGGTTTCATACGAAACAGACGAAATAGGAGAAATAACTGTATGATTTTTAACATACCCCCTCGGTGTTAGCTCTTTTATCTCCTGACGGGTGAGTGACGAGCGCTGATGGCGAAGTCAGACTGGGAGGTTATCGGGTTCCGTCTTCCAGACATCCAGAGACAGAAGCTTGGACAGTTTATCGAGGAGAGTGACGAGTGGGACAATCGGCAGGATTACCTGCACGAGCAGGTGCTTGAGGACATCCGCGAGGTCGAACTTGCCAATCCCCGTGACGAGCTCAAGGACATCCGACGTCAGAAGGATGAACTCCGTGACGAGATCAACGACATCGTCTGTGAACTGGAGGAGATGCGCGACCGGCTCGGCGAACTGGAAGAGCAGGAGTCCGAACTCCAGTCCATCGTTGAGGATCACGATGCGACTTCTACAGAGTCCTACGAGGCGTCTGTGCGGGAGGCAACCGAGGAGATCATCAACAACGAATTGATCATCTCTGAGCGGTGGGAACGTATTCAGCGTATCAGCGAGAAGTGGCAGGTGGAGCCGATGGAGGTTCTACGCGACATCTTCGAGCAAGACCCCCGCATCGACGCAAAAACTGCAAAGCCATACGGCTCTCCGTCGGTGCCGGATGATTGGCGGACGCGTACTGGAGAGAGTTACGAGGAGGCTGTCCACCTCGTCCGTATTTACTGCGAGGAACGCAAGGGCGACGACGTAGGGTACCGTTCAGGCATTTACGTCGAAGACGAGTATGTGAGTCGGGTAGCCGAGGAGCATGAAGTGGAGTGCAAGGTGCTGCTCCGCGAGGCGGTTTCGGAGATGGATGAGGAGTTCGACGAGATTGTCTACAGTAGTTGAGGGGCCCTTCGGTCGAATTTCGAGTCTTCTTTCTAAGGTGCAGTACTGTGGTTCGAGCGAAAGATGCAGCAGAAGTTCGAGATCGTGATTGGTACTGGCGGGGAGCCAGAGCAGCTCTTGAGCGGTACGTTCGATGACCCGGAAACCGGTGGGGTGATTGAGGTATCACTGGTGCGTGGCGGCGTAGAACACGAGGGGCGGATGGTGGCCGAGCCGCGGATGGGGAATAGTCCTATGGAGCGTATGAGTGTACTTGCGAACCAACGGCTTGCCGTAGGGTATCTGATTCAGTTCGTGGAACAGCTCGACATCGCCAAAGAGGCAGCATGGGAGTGGGTGTCTGATGAGGTAGATACGAGCGGGTACCGCGAGTGGGTGGACTCGTTAACGGTTGAGGAGCGTCGCGACCGTCTGATTGAACAGGCCGAGACGGTCGGCGAGCAAGACCCGCCTGTTGGGAAGGCATTAGAGGTGGGTGAGTGGCGCAACACCGATCTTAGTTCGGAGTCTGCCGACCTCGTTAAGGAACTGACACGGAGCGTCGACAGGAACGGAAGGAAGTGCTACGAGACTGCGCAGAAGGAGATCGAGGCGATGTGGGAGCACGAGGATCGGGTGAAGTACTGTGAAGGATACGTGTTGCCGAAGCAGGGCGTGCGGGGAACGCGGCACGCGTGGGTAGAGGTCGACGGTTCTGTCTTCGAGTTGACGTGGCCGTGGCACGCGCCTGTGGACGGTGACGCGGTTTACTACGGGACTGAGATTCCGCGAGACGTGTTGTCCGATCGGATGGAAGAGCGGGGTAGTGATCCGATGATACTTGACGAGAATGAGTGGGGTAATTATATTGATATGATGGATGAAGTGATGGGGTAGACTGGTTCTGTCTGATTGAGGTCGTGTGGGATGGCTGGCCCTGTGTGGCACTTGAGATAGTATTCGGGTAATAGCTCCCGCGGCGGCGACCGGGATCGAGTCCGGTCTTCGGCGAAGGTGACACGTTAATTCACAGCGGATAAAGGCTTGTACGGCAGGGTTGCAGACCCCACGCCAGCGTTTATCTGGGGGTCATGAATACCGTAGGGGCGCCGATGATGACGGCACCCATCGACGACGACAGCATCGAAGAACAGATCGAGAACCCAGAACCCAAGCACCTGCTTCGGCTCCACGAGGGCGACCTCATCCACGCTCAGACAAAGAGTCACGATGTCCTCGGGTACGTGACGGAAGAGGGCGAGTTGGAAGAATGGAGCGGTGGTGAGACTTTGATTAACGTCTGTATTTACGTCCCGACGGAGACCGGGAAGAATCAGCACGCGACGCTAGTCTACTACAACGATCCTCGAGATGAGGGATTGGTGCTGGACAGCCTCGGCTGGGACGTTGACGGTCGCGAGGAACTGCGGTCGCTCGAGGTGATCTGCGATGAGTGACACGCCCGCCGAGATCATCGACGCCGTGCGACGAGCCAGCGAGACGGCCTCGCGAGTCCGACTTGAGACGGAGGATGGCCACGTTGTGGAGACAGGCATCGACACCGTCGACCTCGACAAGCCGCTCGCCGAGGAAACGCCCCACCGTCCGCCGTATGGCGAGTTCAGCGCCGTCCTGCTCCCCGGGGGAATGCACGACATCGAGAACTGGGTGATTGGCGGTACGATTCTCACCATCGAGCAAAACGGTGGTGGCTGGCAGCCGGTGACTGTGGGCTGGACAACCGAGGTGGATGAGGACGGCAACGCAATCGATGGATATAGTGGCGAAGTCGTGGCGGCCGAGGTGGTCAGCGATGAGTGACTTCGCGGAGACCTTCACCGCGAATCGGAGCGGCGAGGCGCACGGAGCTGACGAGATCATCGATCTGATTCCTCGCCGACCATAACCCGTCGATCAAGGAGCCCGCCGAGGTCGACGGCAACACGTGGACGTTCGACATCGGAGCGAATCTCTACGGTGTGCTCGGAGAGGCCATTCTCTTAGAGTCCCCGAAGCCGCACGCGCTGGTTTACTTCGTTCGACAGGATCTGGACATCGACGAGGGCGGCCTCGAGTGGGGGCTAAACGTGGATGTCACCCGTGGCTGTCTGCTCTCGGTCGACGGCTCCGACAGGGCAAGTCGGTGGACGCCGGACTGCGTCATTTAGGCCAAGGACGGGTGGGACGGCGACTTGCTGGAACGGTACTACTGCGAGATCAAGACCGGGAACGCGTCCTTCGAGCGGTCGCAGGTCGACGCGGTGAAGGCGCTGGCGCGAAAAGAGCGCGTCCTGAAGATCCGGGTCATCATCGAGAATCTCCCCGACCAGTATTCGCTCCGGATTCACGAGGTTGAATCCCTGACTACCTAAACCGCGTGTACGACACTCTAATCTTCCTCCGAGATTAGTCGACTAACTCGAACAGGGGGTCGATGTCCGCGACCGTATAATGCCGCAACAGTTCCCGAAGAGCACGCCGCTCGCGACCATCCGCGTTCTCATCGCACAGTTCGAGGTATCGCTCCCCGAAATGGGGAACGTCAGTGTTCGTGACCCGAGGGTCGGAGATGTCGCCGCTGTACCGGGGGTGATCTGTCCGCCACTCCGCAGGGTCAAGCGCGTGGTCGTAGATGTCCCAGTACGTCGGCGGCACGTCGGCGTTTTCCTCAAGTGACCCCCATGGATCCAAATTCACGACCTCCCGTTCGACGAATATGGACTCGATGCGTGCGTCAAGCTCGGACTCAAGATCGACGAGGCGCTCGGCTCGGCCGAGGAGGTGTCGCCTATCGAAGTCCCCCTTGAACATAACGAGTTGATCGGGATCACGCGCTTCGACGTATCCGCAAAACTCCTCGAGGAGGGAGGCCTCGGTCGCCGGCGCCGTACCAGTGCGGAACAGCACCTCCGAGGCTCCCGGCGTTCCGAGGTTCGGCGTGTACCCAACTCCGATGCACAAGAGTTCGACATGATCCGAATTCTCGAAGTCGAACTCCTCTTCCGGAACTTGGCTGATGGTCTCGATGTCGAGGGCGACCGCATCTCCTACGATCTGCTCAATAGGCTCCTCTTGTTCCCGTTCATTGGTGGCGCCTCCGGGCGGTTCCGGAAGGTGCCTGAGCTGCAGCTTGCCGCGGTTCGACCCGAGGCCGACCTTTCCGTTGTAGACGTCCCCCTCGGCGTTCTCGAAGCAGTACCACTCGCCGTCCTCCAGCCCATCAGTCTCAAGGTCACCCGCCCAGATCTTCAGCTCCAACTGCTCCCCCTCAATGTCTTCCAACAGAACCTGCGTGTTTCCGTCATCGAAAGCTCGTTGCTGAATGACTTTTGCGGCGATATTGATCGACTCACCATCCACTATGTCCTCTTTGACTGTTTGTGAGTGACTCATCCCTATCGGATAGCTACATCCTTGGCCACATAGATAAGTTTTCAAGAGAAATCATATTTTCACCATTACAGCACGATACTGTGTGACACGGCGTGGGATCTTCCACCGGGTGCCGACCGGTATTTCGAGACCCCGTTCGCGCTCAACAATATTGTCCCGACGTGTCCTGTTCCAGACTGTCCAGTCGACGGGAAAGATCCTTTGAGCGGCCACCCACATCTATCGGCAATGTCACTGATCGGCTTTCGCCGCGAGGAGGGCGAAATCGAGTACCTCGAGGAGGTGGAGTACAGCGAGGAGCATCTGGAGGACGACCTCCACGAAGTGATCCACAGCGACCCAAGGTTAGTGATGGGAACGCTGACAACCCGGGAGAACGTCGTTCTCGGGAGCAAGCTCCAGTTGCCGACCGGGAAGGAGCCCGATCTGCTCGTGTGCGACAAGCGGGGGACACTCACGACGATTGAGTTCAAGCGCGACCGGTCGCCGCGCTCGGCCGTGACCCAGCTCTTCGACTATGCGTCTTCTCTGGCCCGGCTGAATCTGGACGAGTTCTTCGATCTCACTGACTACGAGTCGTTGGAGGAACTCTACGAGGCGTTCGAACACGAGGAGGACGCGGAATTCGACATCGACGATTTCGAGCGGGAATTCACCGAGGGTCTACAGTCGCCCCAGCTCATGCTGGTAGCATACACTATCACCGATGACGTTCGCCGGATGACGCGTTGGCTACGGGACGCCCACGACTTGAAGATCAACTGCGTCGAGTTCGACTACTACGAGAAGGACGACGCCGAAATGTTCGTTCCGACGGTGATCGGCGTCGACGAGACGCAGGAGATCAAGGAGAAGGAGGAGTCGCCCAAGCAGAAGAAGTACCGGCGGTTCTTCGGCGAGGTTCTCGAACGCTTCAAGCAGGAACTCCCCGGCGTCACGAGCAGGAGCGCCAGCAGCGACAGCTGGCTCACGATCCCGGCTGGCCACTCGGACGTCGAGTTCGTCTGGCACTTCAAAGGCGATCCCGGCGACAAGGAGTTCCACGTCGTGATGAACTTCCAGTTCGACGATTACGCACGGAACGAGGAGATGCTCGAGACGATGCAGTCGACGATTGAAGACCGTTCGCTGGATGTGCCAGAGGAGATCCATTACGAGGAGTACGGCAGTAGCGGGTACACGCGGCTCTATGTCAAGCGCGAGGTCGGACGGCTAGACGACGCGCTGGACGACGAGGAACTCAAAGAGTGGGCAGTCGATCGGCTGGCGGAGTTCCACGAACAACTGACGCCCGTCTTGGAAGAGGAGCTTCGATAGATGCACCAGAAGGGTATCTGCCCACCTGTGGTCTTTACATCGGAACCGAGGGGTGGGTGGATCAACGAATAGCGACCCCCCGAGGCGATGTGGCTAAATCGGTCAGTCGGCCACGCGTGGGTGGATGGAAAATCCCGCTACCGAGTACGTCCACGCGTCGCGCGAGTTGTCGCCGGTTCACACGTACATCGCCGATCACGGTGAAGCCGTGGACAGTAGCACCATTAAACAGGAAACGATAGCCGGGCATTCCGTTGCAGTCACGGACGCCCTGACGGAGGACGAAAGAGAACTCGTCGCGGATGCCATCCGCGCGACCGACCCTCAGATGAAGGCCTGCTTCGCCAACGCCCTCCAGATGTGGGCGTACGACAGCCGGTTCAAATACGCCGAGGGATTCGCTGCCGTCTCAGACCTTAACATCGGGGGAATTGAGCATGCTTGGTGTCTGCTCGATGGGTCGAAACTCGTAGACGTGACGCGGCCATTCGACCATTACCACGGCGCTATCATTACGGACGACGAGATCTTGCAACGCTACTATGAGTATGGGATGGAGCGAGGTAGCTGGGGAATCGTCGGCAATCATCATAACCAGTTTCAATTCCTCCGGAACCGGGGCTACGCCTATGGATAACCCGACTTAGGGAGTGGACGCCCTATTGGATCGAATTCAGGAACTGGTTCTTAGTGATGGCAGCCGTAATCACGGGTTTGATCCCCCCGAGGTATTCAGTCGAGGGTTCCCACGCGTCTATCCATTTCTCGCGAAAGTAGTAGTTCGATGCGTCGGGGCGACCCCCACTCAACTTGATAGCTTCATCCAGTTGGCCGCCCGGTTGTTTCCCCTGTACGATCACCAAGTCTGAGAGATGTCGGGGATCTCGGCTGGCCAAGTAGCGTTTGATATGCGCATTCTCCCTATTGTTCTCGACTTCATTTTCAATTTCAGCCTCCCTGAGGGAGTTAAAATCGATAACCCTGTCAACGGTGAAGTAACCAATCAGATACCGGTGCTTTGGGCGCGAGTAACCCGGTGGTGTCAGGCCACAGTAGAACCCGAGAACATCATCCTCGCTAAGTGAGAGAAGCTTGCTCCGCGACTTGCCGGGGTCGCCGAACGTCAGCGTCTCAAAGTTCGGATCGTGATGGATGGGAACTTCATCAAAGGTTGTCGTCTCTTGTTCGCGGTGAACCACGTGGGAGAGGTACTCGCTGAATCCCTCGCTGTGGTAAGTCGCAGTTTCGGTCGTTTCGTACTGTTCGGGGATGGGGATGTACTCAAACGTTCCATCCTCAAAGATCGGCGGGCAATTCGAGGTGTTGTCCGAATCTGCCGCAATGCCAACAAGTACTACGCTCATCAGGTGGCCCCCCCGACTGGTTCGAACCGCTCCAAGAGATCATCGAACCCCTTCGCAGTTCGGTGGTTCTGGTTGAACTCCTCCTCCGGTTTGAGGGCGAACTGGGGTTCTGTCCAACCCAGCCAGTACCCCCGCTCGGAGACACATTTGACGTGATCCTCGCTGTTGTCGATATGTTCCTCTGGGTTTCGGGAGGGATTACTATTACAGTCACATTCGGCTTCTACTTCACCATCTCCATGCTGGTGGTTTGCTGGCGGGTACCGAACAGATCTTGAATCGTCTATATGGCAGTCGCCCCGGTTCTCCGCAAAGGGTGTGCGGTCAGACGCGTGGGTGAGGCGGTGCCTGACGGCCTCCTCGTCGTATGTACGACGAAGGTACTGACCGTAGTCTTCCATCTTGTCGAACCCGTGTGTGACCATCGCGGCACTCGCCAGCCAGTTTCGGTGAGAGTTGGCGTCCTCGGGTTTGTCGTGCGCCTTACTTCTGGATGCACAGGTCAAGATGAAAACCGGATATTTCGGCCGTCTGATCCCCTCGTCATCTGGTTCTTGGAACAGTCTCTGAAACGGATGATCTGGGTTGGCAGAGTTGCTTCGCTCTGGTTCGCCTCGCATCCCCTTCTTACATGTTGCCAGACTCCAAAGGCCGCCGAAGAAACTGGGCGCACTACCAGTCTGGGCCAAGCCGCTGTCGGACTGGTACTGAATGCTTCTGGCAACGTAGACACGACCACGAGGCGTGTTCGAATTGAACCCTGCTTCCTCGTCTTCGTATCTATCGGCACAATTCTGCATCCATTCTCGTAGATCGTCCACCTGCTGCACTTCTCCTGCATTTACTGGTTCGACTGGAGAAGTTCCAACTGCGTAATCAAGATCCGACGGCATCTATAAGCGAAGGAGATAGTCGCCTCACTTAGTGGTTCTCCCATACGTCACTCAATCCGACATTCTCCCTTTTCGGCCGCCAGCTGTTACTGGTCTACTACATCATTTCTCAATCTCGACTGCCGGACACGCTGGAAGATGCTCAGAGTATCCTCGAATAGTCTCTCCACACCAATCACACGTCTTTCGTTGCTCAACCGTCGCTTCCTTAGTGAGGTGTTGGCGACAGTGAATGCAGTTTTGTTTCTCGCGTGGCGTTTTCTGGTGACATCGAGGACACTCAATAGGTGCAGTTGGGTCTGGTTCTTCATCTGCATCAACGTCAATTCCGTGGATCCTAGCAACTTCCCGATCGGTGTCTTCGGCGAACACCGAGACATATCGCGAGGCGACGTCGCTCCCACGCGTCCACCCGTGGTGATCTTCGATGTGAGCCTGATTCATCCCTCGGGAAGCCAGATGAGACGCGCTTGATTTTCGGAAGTTCGTAAATGTGACTGGTTTATTGATGTCTGCACGTTCGGCTGCGTCCTTGATCGCCGTCCGAAGGGCGTTGTAAGTCGGTGCCGTCGGTTCCTCCAACTTGCTCCACAGCGGATCATCGAGTGCATCACCGGGGTGGGCCTCCAGCCACCGCTGTAGGAACGGAACGCTTGGAACTAACCCGACCGACCGCTGTCCCATTTTCCCACGTACCGTTACCTGATAGCCGTGTTCGTAATCTGTGACGTCTCCAAGCGTGAGACTTCGAAGCTCTCCTGAGCGAGGGCCAGCATCCCATGCAACAGCGACCAAAGCCGCATCACGTGGATTTCGTGTTTCCTCGATCAGAGGGAGGACATCGTCTTCCCATTTCAGCATATCACTGGGCTCAGGTGCCGGATCATACGTACTGGGAGTATTTGACGGAATCCACTCCATGGTCTCCGGTGGAGAATCGCCATTTACCTCTGTAGCTCGCCGGCCGAATTGCTTCAAAGCTACTCGGTAATCGCGATTTGTCTCTGGATTATCGTAGGTTCGATGAATCCACCGAACGATCTCCTTCACTTCTTCTTCATCCTCCAAAGCATCGACCAGACTCCCAGCGTGCTCTGCCATTCGGACATTGTGACGAAGAAGTTTGAGGTGCCGATGATCGCCTACTTGACTCGGGATGAGCATCAGCTCGTCACTAAATTTCAGTAATGCATCTCGATTCGCTTCGTCTACATCCCGGCGACCGTTCTGTATCTTATTGCGGAGGGTCTCCAATTGTTGGCTAACGTCCTGCGTCATATCGGATTTTAGCCCAGTTATAGAATGCTGGTTAGCGGGTTTTCTATTTTCGCTGTCTTGGAGGATACTTCGAGGGGTTTGGGACTTGGATGATCCTGATGGATTGACTTCTGCGGGCACACGCACCGTGGCTGGCACCGGGGCCGGGCACTCAACTCCGCCCCACCTGAAGAAGGTGCGGAAGGGGTACTTGGGGCCTACTTCATCGTCGAACTGGACGAGGATGGTCTGAAGGTCGAGTGCCGAGGAATCGACGAGCCGTGGACGGCAATCGAGTGCCCGACCACGGTTGGTACGGGACGCAGTTCCAGCCCGAGAAGTTCGGCTGCCGGCTCTGCAAATTCAGGCCGGCGGAGGCGCTTCGGGAGGTGGCGTGGACGGCGTACGCGTCTCACGTCGACGAGCCGGGCGAGGACGCGTCGACGCGACCGACCTCGTGTCTGGCGTCCTTGCGTTTCTCGATGGTGCGGACGGCGCCGAGGAGCAGTTCCGGGCGTACCTTGATACTCTGTTGGAGCAGCCCGGCCCGCACGACCCGCTCCAGCCATCCGACGGCAACCCGACGAGACTCATCCCGCGGTGAACGGTCAGCTGTAGACGTGGTGCTTTGGTCGTCGCTACGCTCGGTGCCACCGCCACGCGATCGAGAGGGCCCCAACGCCTGTCACGACTGAGACCAGCGTCGAGAGGCTGAGGAACCCGAACAGGTCAGGCGCGACGAACGGAATCTCCTACAGCGTTCGACACTCCAAACTCAGGACGTATATCACTAATCCTCTCCTCGAAAACTCAGGACAAACTTTATACTCCGGCTGTCCGAATGATGAGTTGATGGTAGGAACCATCAACTTGGACGAGGATCTCTACCGGGAACTCGGCCAGTACGGCAACCGGGACGAATCGTGGAATGACATCGTGGCTCGCGTGCTGGAGCATCTCGACGAAGAGGCCGCCCGCGAAGATCGAGAGAACCGCACCACGACCTTCGACAGGGAACGGCCAGAGGGAGGAAACCCGGCGGCACAGGCGTTGGAAGACGGGACTGTGGTACGGCACCAGTACAACCGCGGGGAGTACGACGGCCAGACAGTCGAGGCGACGGTGAGGGGCGGCCAGCTCGAGTATGATGGGGAACTGTGGAGCCCATCGGGAGCTGCCCGCGAGGCGGATCGCGACGTTCGCGGAACGGATGCTCGCGACAGCGGATACCGCGGGCCGACGTGGTGGGAGTACCAAGACGAGAGTGGGGAGTGGGTTCCGCTCAACACAGCAACGTCGGAGTAGGCCGTTTACGCCGCTGCGTTTCGTTCTTCTGAGCTATTGGCGTCGAGACAACCCCGTGGCCTGTCGTCCGTTCTTCGTTCGTGTCGTTCAGCGGATTTCCCACGCAGATGCCGTGTTTCTCTAAGATTTTTCTAAATAGGGAAATCTCTGTCTCTAATCGGGGGAAATCTTATGTGTTTTCTTTCTCTATACAGAGTTGAAGATTGGCTGCGAAGGAGCTGGAGTAACGCACAAGAAAGAACGAAGGTAACCAAAATGACGTACTACCCTGACCGGAACGACGAGATCGAGGAGAAGCGAGAACTGGCTAAGGCGTTCCTTGAGAACCCGGCGCGCGACGCCTTCGCGGAGCTGGTCGCCCACGACGGCTTCTGGGCAACCGAGCCTCGCCGAAGCATTGACTACTACGTCGACGACATCGTCTTCGACGACCAGACGCCCAACGAGGTCGCCGCCGCGGTCGAGCGCGCGCTCGGGGACACCGACGCACTCAAGGAGGTACTGGAACTCGACGGCTTCGGCTGGGCCACTGCGACCGAGTTACTCCACGTCCTCGCCCCGGACACCTACGCGATCCTCAACAAGCGGGCCGTGCTCGGAATGGAGGCGCTCGGCTACGAGCCCCCCAATCGGCAGACGGCGTCCGTCGAGGAGTACTGGGACTTCGCCGACGACGTGCGTGAGGCGTACGCGGAGTACGACCTTCGTGCGGTAGTCAACGAGGCCGAGTCGGCGCCGGGCGTCCCCGAGGCTCACACCGACCTTGAGGCGGCCGACGCCGCGTTCAACGCCCACTACGACGAGGACGCGTACGACATCGATCTCGAGGTGCTGCGGGAAGCACGGACGGGCGGCCGACAGGTCGAGGTGCCCGAAGACCTGTGGCAGATGATCGAGGAGGAGGTTGAAGGCGACCCGATGTACCGGGACGCGGAGGACTTCCTCTACTCGGCGGTCAGAAACGAGCTGTCGCGCGCGGACTGACGGCTACACCTCGTCGAGGAGGACAGGATCACGCTCGATCACGCCGAGGTCAACCAGCCGGCGGTGGAGTTCGCGCTCTTCCTCGGTGATCGGGCCGTCGGTGTACGTGCCCTGCTTACGGTACTCTTCCTTCGCCTCTTGCTGGAGCTTCTCGGCGGTCGCTCGAGCCACGAACTCGTCGACGGTGTCGAACTGGTCGTGGTCGGCGATCTGTTCCTCGATGAGGTCGCGGAACTCCTGTGGGAGTTCGACGGATGCTGTCGGCATCGCGATGGGCCCCGCAGCAGCGGACATCCTAATAACTATCGGCTATTTGATGTCTCTCGACCCTTCCTACCCCCTCGGTTCTGATGAAAAACAGATCGTAGTGTTCTCGAGGGCAGAGAAGTCCAAATACAGGGCCTGAAAATATCGATTCTCCGATGACTCTACTTGATAGGTGTGATTCGCGTTCGCCGAAGAAGCGATGAGTATGGATGTCAGTTCGTCGCCGGTGTCTGCGACAAGGATACCACGAGGCAGTTGCTAGCGGAGGCGAGCGAGGTGCTGTACCGATACGTGGATGGGGACGGGCCGGACGCGTCGAAGCGGACAGCGTGGGACGTAGTGTTCGCCTTGCAGCACTTCCGCGGCGAGGATTGAGCGCGCCTGTCAGCGAGCGGGTTACGATCTCTTTCTTGCGACTGGTAGAATGTGTCGTCGGTAAAGTGAGTTCGTTCTGATCGGTGGCCGAGCTACAGCCCTTCTTCGCCGAGAGGGCGTGATGCTGTGAGAGAAGTAGTAGGCGTAACAGACCGTTGGGAGTGGTTGTAGTAGTGGTCCTTGTGACTCATCTGATTGCCGGAGGATAGTTCGGCGAGGGGTTTACGCGCTTCGTTCGTCCGGGCGCGGTGTCGGGACGGGTCGATGAGGGGGAGGAGGGGCGCAGTTACGCTCCCGGGATGGAGACGTCCGGTTACGGTTCGACGTCGACGGGGTGGCTCGACTGGATCCACTCGCCGTCGTCGCCGTCGGCCTCGATGACGTAGACGGGGCCGTGCTGGGGGTCGTAGTCGCTGTAGCCGGTGCGCTCGGTCGTCGCGTCGAGGATGAAGTTAGCCATGGGACGGGTCAGGGTTCGACGTCGACGGTGGTCGCGGCCTGAATCCAGGCCTCCTCGTTCTCCGAGTCCTGGATGACGGAGACGGTGCCGTACGAGTCTTCGTATTCGACGAGGCGATAGCGCGGTTCGGGGGTCGTGTACTTCGTGGGGGTCGATTCGGTCATGCTGTGGTAGTGTCGTTCGATGGGTCGACGCTCGCTAGTCGCGTGCTGCTTGCCACTCGGTCTTGCACCCTTCGGTGCAGAAGAGGTAGATGACGACCTCTCCCGCCTCGGTGACGCGCGTCGTCGCTGGATGCCAGTCCGAGTCCTCCACGACGGCGTCGCAGGCGGCGCAGATCCGGACCGGGTCGGCCTCGGTGTCGGGGTGCTCGCGGAGGGACGCGTCGGCGATGGAGTCCTCGGACATCCACCTCACCGAGGTGCGACGGCGTCGGCGGGGTCGGCCGAGACGGCGACGCCGTCGCCGGAGGAGACGGTCACGACGCAGTCGGCGAAGTCGAACGTCACCTCGAGGCCGGCCGACCGGCGGCCGACGCGGGGCGGACGGTTCGCGAGCGCCTCCAGCGCGTCGGGGTCGACCACGTCGTAGAGCGGCGGCAGAGTCTCGGGGGCGCGACCGGTCGCGTCGGCGACGGCGGCCACGACGTCCTGGGTGACGGAATCGGCGGGCGTGTCGAGAGTGTGTGCGGGCATGAGCGTCTACCGTAGTGGAGGCACGTCCGCCCCATAGCCCTGTTCCGTTTCTATATGCATCGCCGTCGGGAGCGGTCGTATAGCTATTCACGGCGTGGCTCACTCGCGGACGGGCGGTCCTCGAACACCATCTCGAGGAGCTTGCGCTCGCCGCTGCGGAGGTGGCGGTTCACCGTCGGCTGGGAGACGCCCAGCAGCTCGGCCACCTCGCTCCCCGAGCTCCGGCGCGGCGACTCGAAGAAGCCGGCGTAGAACGCCGTCCGGAGCACCTCCTCCTCGCGGTCGGTCAGCCGCTCGGCGTAGTGGGCGCGGAACTCGGCGTCGGACTGGACGGGGCGGTCGAGCTCCCGGCGCGCGACCATCTCGACGCCGTCGTGGGTGTCGAGCATCATCCGCAGGAACGGTTGGGTGTCGCCGCCCTGGGGCAGTTCGACCGTGAGCGACGCCCCGGTCGGCGTCGCCGCCAGCTCGGTCGGGTACGCCCCGTAGTCGAGCAGCTTCGCGAGGAACGTCTCGCGGCCGACCGTGGCCTCGAACAGGTCGCCCTCGTCGGTCTCCGAGACGTGGGTCGGGTCGGTGACGTGAGGCGAACGCGCGGCGAACTCGACGACCTCGTCGACCGACGCGCCGTCGACGACGAAGAAGACCCGGAGCGACCCGTCGTCGCGCTCGACCACCGACTCGATCCGCACGCTGCTGTCGGTCTCGCGGGCGAACTCCGCGACGAGGAGGTCGGGGTCGGCGATCTCGAACCGGAGTTCGACCGTCGAGTCGCTCGCCAGCGCCGCGCTGCGCGCGACCGCGTTCGTCGCGTAGGCGACCATCCGGCCTAGTTCGTCCAGCACCGCCACCTCGAGCTCGTCGAACGCGCCGGGCTCGCCCGCGTACAGGGTCAGCACGCCGTACAGCAGGTCCTTGTAGACGAGCGGGACCGAGATGGCGGCGCGGTAGCCCCGCTGGAGCGCCTCCTTGCGCCACGGCTCGAACGGCGGGTTCGTCGCGAGGTCGTCGTGGACCTGGAGTTCCCGCGTGGCCGCGGCCCGGCCCGGCGGCCCGCTCTCTGCCCCTCCGGCGATGGCGTCGAGGTAGCCGCGCTCGACGCCCGCCGACGCCCGGGGTCGGAGCTCGCCCCCGGTCGCCGCGGGCGTGCCGATCCACGCGAACCGGTAGGGCTCGACGTTCACGAGCTCGGTGCAGACCGCCTGCTCGAGCTCCTCGCGCGAGTCGGCCCGGACCAGCGCCGTCGTCAGGTCCCGGATCACGTCGTTGACCCGGTTGAGTCGCTCCAGGGTGGCGACGTGGTCCTCGAGTTCGGCGGCGCGGTCACGGAGGTCCGCCTCGCGCTCGACCCGGTCGAGCGCGGTCTCGACGTCGGCCGCGAGCAGCGAGAGGACGCGCACGTCGTCGCGGTCGAAGGCGTCGGGCGCGGTCGCGCCGCTCACGATCACGCCGTACGAGCCGACCGGGATGGCGACGAGGCTCCCCAGCGGCGTCCCCGAGTCGGCCGCGGCCGGGTCGGACCGGGTGTCGTCGCAGACGAGGCGCTCCTGGGTCTGGTAGACGTCCCACAGGACCGTCCGGTCGTCCGGGAACAGCGAGCCGGAGTCGGCGGCGACCTGTGGCACGTCGGGCGTGTGGGAGACGGGCGAGAGCCGCCCCTCGTCGGAGTCGTAGAGGTACGCGGTCGTGTGAAGGTGCGGGAGCACGTCGTCCGCGGTCGCCATCGCGAGGTGGCAGACGCCGTCCGCGGTCTCGACGGCGGTGAGCGACTGGGCGAACCGGTGGAGCGCGGACAGCCGCCGCTCCTGACGCTGGCGGTCGGAGACGTCCCGGAGGATGCCGGTGAAGAACCGCTCGCCGTTCGCGGTGAACTCGCTGAACGAGACGCTCAGCGGCACCGCCGAGCCGTCCTTCCGCTCGCCGGGGAGCCGGGCGTCGGTCCAGTCGAGGGCGCGCTCGCCGGTCTCCAGGTAGTCGGCCAACCCCTCGCGGTGTCGGTCGGCGAATTCGGCGGACATGATCAGCGATAGCGGCTCGCCCTCGAGTTCGTCGGGCGAGTAGCCGAGGATCGACTCGACCGCCGGGTTCGCGAACCGGACGGTGCTCTCGGCGTCGATGGTGAGGATGCCGTCCGACGTGGTGTTCGCGAGCGCTCGCAGCTGGGCGCTCGCGGGAGGGGCGACCGAGCGCGTTGTCCGTTCCATCGTATCGCAGCGCTGTTATTTACCGTAGGGGACGTCGATAGAAAAAGCACACGGCCGAGGAACGCGAGTCCGACCCCGCCGGCGAGCGGGACGGCCCGTCGGTGAGCGCGTCCGACCGCTCTTTGCAGGCGGGCAGGACGGTCTCTTCGGGGCCGAGCGACGGGGCGTTCGAGCGAGCCAACGGCGCGCCGTCGGCTCGTCGCTCTCACACGCGCACGCGCCCGAACGGGTCTTTTTTATGCCGGGGGTTCGTACCTCCGGCCAAGATGTTTAAGGCTATCGTGAGCGCCGACACGCTCAAGGACACTATCGACTCCGTGAGCGTGCTGGTGGACGAGTGCAAGATCCACCTCGAAGAGGACGGGCTGGCTATCCGGGCGGTCGACCCCGCCAACGTGGGGATGGTGGACCTCGAACTCGACGCGGCCGCTTTCGAGTCCTACGAGGCCGACGGCGGCATCATCGGCGTGAACCTCGACCGGCTCGAGGACATCGCGGGGATGGCGAGCGGCGACCAGCCGGTCCACCTCGAGCTCGACGAGGAGACCCGCAAGCTCCACATCCAGATCGACGGGCTGGAGTACACCCTGGCGCTCATCGACCCCGACTCCATCCGGCAGGAGCCCGACATCCCGGACCTCGACCTCCCGGCCGAGATCGTCGTCGAGGGCAAGGACATCGACCGCTCGGTGACGGCCGCCGACATGGTCAGCGACCACATCGCGCTGGCGGTCGACGCCGACGCCGAGACGTTCGTCGTCGAGGCCGAGGGCGACACCGACGACGTCCGGCTCGAACTCGACCGCGAGGACCTGGTGGACCTCCAGGCCGGCCCCGCCCGGTCGCTGTTCAGCCTCGACTACCTCAAGGACATGAACAAGGCCATCCCGAAGGACGCCGAGGTCACCATCGAACTCGGCGAGGAGTTCCCGGTCAAGCTCCACTTCGACATCGCCGAGGGCCAGGGCAACGTCACGTTCATGCTGGCGCCCCGCATCCAGAACAACTGAGCGCGCCCGCTCGGACTCTCTCCTTCCGACCGACTCCCGACTCTCGCCGGCTGTCCAAGCAACAGAACTATCACGATTTCGGCCGTCGGGGGCGCCAAGCATGGACGAGAGCGAATTCGACGAGCTCGTCTCGTCGCTGACGCCGTACGAATCGGCCGACACGGTGAACACGTACCGCAACACGGTCAGCATCGCGTGTCCGGCCTGCGAGGAACCGTTCGACGACCTGGTCGTCTGCGAGGGCGAGTACGACAGCCTCGAGCTGAGCAAGGTGCTCGACCTCTGCGTGACGACCGTCGACGACGACGTGCTGCTGTTCACCCACCAGCACTGATCGCAGAATCGTCGTCGGTCCCGCGGAGTCGGCACCGAGCCGCCGCGCTACAGGCTCCGGTCGATGACCGCCTTCGCGGCCTCGGCCTTCTCCTTCCAGCCGTAGCCCGACTCGTAGACGTGGCGCTTGCGGTTGACGAGCTCCTGGGGCGAGGCCTCCTCGAACCCGCCCCGGGTCCACGTCCCGGTGTCCCGGAGCCAGTCGACGACGCGCTCGCGGGTCTCCTCCCACGAGAGGCCGACCATCTCGTACCAGGCGATCATCGCGAACACCGCGTTGTCGTGGGCGCCCGGCACCGACCCCTTCTCGGCGACGGTCTTGATGGGCTCGACGGTCGGGTCGGTGACGTGCTCCTTGTACTCGGCGGCGGTCAGCAGTTCGAGCTGGCCGTCCTCGGTCTCCAGCACCCGCTGCTCGTGTCGGAGCCGGTCGAGCGCGGACTTGTGGAGGCTCGACCACCGGCCGTGGACCGCCTCGGGGAGCGCGTCCTCCGGCAGCGCGGTGCCCGACAGCACCGCCAGGACGTCGGTGTAGGCCTTCTCGATGTCGGCCCGCGACGCGCCCTCGAACCCGCAGTCGGGGCCGTGGAGGCTCGTCGTGGTCCGGCAGTCGGGGCAGGGGTAGTCGAACCGCGGCACGACTGGGAGTGTGTCGCCGGTGGTACAAAACTGGTCTGATTCGGCTCGCACGGGAGCCGTGGATGGAGAAACCTGGGCCCCGGCAGCGACGAGTCAGGCCCGGACCAGCGCCCGCACCAGCGCGAGACCGTCCGAGAGCGGCAGGGCGGTCGTCGGCGCGTCGGTGCGCTCGGCCCACCGCCGGTAGGCGTCCCCGTCGGGGAAGGCGTGGACGTAGGGGCAGAGCGCCCCGTAGGTCGCCTCCGGCGTCACGGCGGCGTCCGGGTCGGTCTCGGCGACACCGAACGACAGCACGGCGTCGGCGGGGTCGGTCTCGATGCGCTCCCGGGTCACCCGCGAGGCGACCGTCTCGCCCGTCTCCGGCCCTTCGGAGCGCACCGCGACCGTTCGGTCGCCGTCACCGCGCACCTCGGGCAGGAACGGGAGCATGAACGCGTCGAGGACGCAGACGAACCGGTAGGTCTCGGTCCCGGTCGCCGCCTCGACCTCGGCGCGGTGGCGCCCCTCGTCGTCGTGGCAGAGGTCGGCGAGGGCCGGCGGCCAGTCGTCGCCGAACGCCGCGGCGACCGCGTCGGTCCACTCGCCGAGCGTCTCGGGCCGGTCGTCGGTCCCGAACAGCGACCGGAGGTTGTCGGCGATCTCGGACGGGAGTCGTCGGTCGAGGACCGCGTCGCCGTCCGCCGTCTCGGTACTCGCGTCGGCAGCGGTGGAATCGGATTCCGACATCACTCTTGCTTTGAATACCGAAGTTCTTATACTGTCGAGTCCGAAGTAATAGACCGACTTCGAGGAACCGAAGCTATGGCCGACGAATCACCGGAGTTCGACCCCGCGGACGACCCCGCCTGCTACTGCCGCCTGGGCGGCGTGATGGACCTGCTGAGCAGCAAGTACGCGATGCAGGTGCTCTGCGTCGTGCACGCGACCGGGCCCGCCCGGTTCCGGGAGATAGAGTCGCTGCTGGGCGACGCCAGCACGTCCACGCTGTCGGCGCGGCTCGACGACCTGGTCGCGGCCGACCTGCTGACCCGGACCCAGTACGACGAGATTCCGCCCCGGGTCGAGTACGACCTGACCGCCGACGGCCGGGAGCTCGCCGAGCGACTCGGTCCGGTGCTGGAGTGGGTCGACGAGCGTGAGGGGTCCGTCGGGGAGAATTAAGGGCCGGGGTTGCGTGGTCCGACCATGGACGGAACCGGAACCATCGAGGCCATCCACCTCGCGCCCGAGTCGGGCGAAGCCGTCGAGCCGGTCGAATCGGTCGAGGCGCTCGCCGGCCGGGGGCTGCGCGGCGACCGCCACTTCGGCGGCGACGGCGGCGACCTGACCCTCATCGAGGCCGAGGCGGTCGAGGCCGCGGCCGAGGACGCGGACATCGACCTGGGCGACGGCGCACACCGCCGGAACCTCACCACCCGCGACGCCGCGCTCAACCACCTCGTCGGCGAGAGGTTTCGAATCGGCGAGGTCGTCTGCGAGGGCGTCGAGCTCTGCGAACCCTGTAGCCACCTCGAATCGCTCACCGCGGACGGCGCGGTGTCGGCGCTGCTCCACCGCGGCGGCCTCCGCGCCGACGTCGTGGAGTCGGGCGAGATCTCGGAGGGCGACGCGCTCGAACCGCTCTAAGGCAGTCCTGCGGCGGTCCGCCGACTACACTACCCGTACCCCTCGCTCTCGACCCACCGTTCGGGTACGCCGACGCTCCGGACCGCGTCGAGCAGGCCCTCGACCATGACGTTGGTCCCGCAGGCGTACACCTCGACGTTGTCGGGGTCGATGCGGGCGTCGACGTCGTAGTTGGGCGAGCGCTCGGCGACCTGCCGCATCCCGGGCGGGAGGTCGGCGTCCGCGACCGCGTCGTCCGCGACGTACTTCAGCAGGGTCTGCTGGACGTAGGCGGTCTCGCCCTCCCAGTCGGTGAGGTACTCCTCGCGGGAGAGGGTGGGCACGAAGTGGAAGTTGTCGCGCTCGTCGTCGAGGCGCTCGAACTCCTCTCGGTAGGCCACGTCGTCCTTCCACCCCGTGCCGAGGAACAGCCAGAGGTCCCGCTCGGCGCCGCCGACCTCGTCGCGGCCCTCCTCGAAGGTGTAGTCGATCATGCTCCGGAACGGCGCGACCCCGGTCCCGGTGCAGAGGAACACCATGTCGCGCTCGGAGGGCTCCTGGAGCGTGAAGTCGCCGTTCGGCCCGCGGAGCGTCACGTCCTGGCCGACGTCGACGTCGTCGCAGAGGTCGCTGGTCAGCGTGCCGCCGGGCACCCGCCGGACGCACATCTCGATGGCGTCGTCGTTCGGCGAGCAGGCCACCGAGTAGGGCCGGGGCGTGTCGTCGTACCGGAGCGTGACGTACTGGCCTGGCGCGAACTCGATGTCGGTCTCGTCCTCCTGGAACCGGACCCGCATCAGCGACGGGAACTCGCGCTGGGCCCGCCGCCGGAGCGTCGAGATCTTCTCGGTCAGCGCGTTCGAGGGGTCGTGGCCGTCCCACGCCTCCCGGAGTCGCCCCCAGTCGATGCCCTCCGCGTCTCCGGCCTCGTCCAGGAGTCCGTCCTCGTCGAGGTTCCGCAGCGTCTCGCGGACCTCCTCGGCGACCGCCGCCCGCCGGTCGCGGTCCATCGGCTCGGCCACCACGACCTCCGCCCCCTCCGTGATCATCGGTAGCGTCTCGGCCGCCTCGTGCTGAGAATTGTGCTCCCGAGTGGTCACACCGGGTAGTAGGGTCCCAGCCGATTAAGTCGGGCGGCGGGGCCCGGAGCGGCCCGCATCGGTTCGCCGACGCCGGCGCGCCGGTCAGTTCCAGGCCGCGCCGTCGGGGTCGACCAGCCGCTCGCGCTCCTCGATTGCGTCGATGCGGGCGACCTCCTCGGCCGAGAGGTCGGGCGGGTCGAAGTTGGCCCGGAGGTGGGCCTCGCCGGTCGCCTTCGGGATCGGGACCACGCCGTCGCGCTGGCGGAGCCACGCCAGGCTGACCGCCTCCGGCGTGGTGCCGCGGTCGGCCGCGATGTCGGCCAGTACGTCGACGTCGCCCGCCTCGCCCTGCATCAGCGGCGCGTACGCGACGACGGTGACGTCGCGCTCGCGGCAGTACGCCAGCAGGTCTTCCTGCGGGAGCAGCGGGTGCATCTCGACCTGGTTGGCGACGACGGGCGCGTCCAGGATCTCGCGGGCCTCCTCGAGCAGGTCGGTCGTGAAGTTGCTGACCGCGACGTGCCGGGTCTTGCCCGCCTCGCGCAGTTCGTCGAAGACCGGCAGGGTCGCCTCGGCGTCGTAGGCGTGCGTGGGCCAGTGAACGTAGAGCAGGTCCACGGCGTCCGCGCCGAGGCGTTCGAGGCTCCGGTCGGTCGTCTCGCGGACGTCATCGGGCGCCAGATTCGAGGGGTGGACCTTCGTCGCCAGGAAGACGTCCTCGCGGGGCGCGTCGCTCGTCGCGATGCCCTCGCCGACCGCGGCCTCGTTGTCGTACATCTGGGCGGTGTCGAGGTGGCGGTAGCCGATTTCGAGGGCGGTTCGGACCGTCTCGGCGCACCGGTCGGGGTCGTCGTTGCCGGACGTGCCGAGGCCGGGACTCGGGATCGCGGCGGTCTCGTCCATACCCCGACCACCGGCCAGACGGTGAAAAGCGTTGGTCAAGGGGAACGCGTCCCCGGTGAGAAGGCAACATTTGAATACGGGGGCCGCGACGAGGGGGTATGGCAGACGAGGTGGCCGCTATCGAACGCTGTGCCTACTGTCGCGGGTACGTCCCGGTGACGCACGTCGACATCCCGGCGCGGCGGACGGACGCCCCGCTCCGGGCGCGGGTCGCGGTCTGCGAGAACTGCTTCGGAGACGGTCGCTGACACCGTCTCCGGGCTGTCGAGCGGTCGGGCGCGGCGCGTCCGGGCGCCGTTGCCGCGCGCCGACCGCTACTGGGTCACTTCGATCTCGTCCGTGACGTACTCCGCCTCCCACTCTCGGCGGGACTCGATCTCGCGCTCGCCGCGGTTGTTCAGGGTGTAGAAGTTGGTCCGACGGTCGCGCTGGCCCTTCTCGACGAGCCCCTTGTCCACGAGCGTGTCCAGGTTGGGGTAGAGCCGCCCGTGGTGGATCTCCTTCTCGTAGTAACCCTCGAGTTCGTCCTTGATGGCGAGGCCGTGCGGGTCGTCCAACCCCGCGACGACGTACAGGAGGTCGCGTTGGAAGCCGGTAAGGTCGTGCAAGGTTATCTCCCTCTTCTTCAAAGAGAAGCCATAATCTAATAAGTGTTCGGGCGGAGCTGAAATAATTCCTCGCGTGATAGAGTGCAAGAAGTGTCAGACACACATTTGGTATTCGTCATTTACCGATTCGAATTGTTTGGTCGCGGGGGCGATTAGATCGGTACTCGACCGCTCACTCCGGAAATCGGCGGTAGCACGTAGCATCAGTGGTCGCTCTCGACCGGTGCCGACCTGCGAGCGACGGGACCGGCGGGGACCGCGAGTCGGTGAACTGCCCCGGCCGGGTAGCGCACTCACCAGTTGGCGAATCGACTATTATCCGCCGGAGACGGATTCATTCGACTCGAGGACTACCCCGACGTCGGCCCCGACTCCCGCCCGTCGACCGGCGAGGCGACCGCCCGGACCGCCGCGACGGCGGCGAGGAAGACGCCGCCGAGGACGCCGACCGCGACCAGCGCGGTGGTCGCGTCGGCCACTGCGCCCCCGAGCAGGTACAGCGGGAGTCTGACCAGCGCGTAGGCCATCGACGCCGCGCTCAGGACCGTGGCGCGGCCGACCGACCTCACCTCGTCGTTGAGGTGGTGGGTGACGATGGGGTGGAGGAGCGACCGCGACCCCTTCAGGACGAAGAACGCCGGGAACGCGAGCAGCGGCCACGCGAGCGGCGCGACCAGCGCGACGCCGAGGACGACCGGGACCGCGAGCACCGCGCCGCGGACGCCGAGGCGGTCCCGCACCGCGCCGGCGTAGTAGGCCGCCATCGCCGAGACGCCCGCGAACGCGGCGTACAGCAGCCCCATCGACGCGACAGGGACGCCGAGCGCCCGGGTGCTGACCGGCTGGACGTAGGTGTCGACCGCCCCGACGACGCCGAAGAACAGCGCGGCGTACGCGACGAACCACCGGAGTCCCGGGCGAGTCAACTGCTCGCGGAGCACGGGCAGCGCCTCGCGGACGGTGAAGGTGTCGTCGCCGGCGTCGCCCGTCGCACCGTCGTCCATCTCGTCGCCTTTCGGTCTGGCGCTATTCGTCGCACCGTCATTCGTCCCGTCGCCGGCGCCGCCCACATCGCCCGTCCGGTCGCGGTCGGCGTACTGCGGGTTCTTCGGGAACGTCAGCAGGACCAGCACGCCCGCGCCGTTGAGGACGCCGGAGGCGAGGAACGGGTAGACCGGGTCGAGGCTGTAGAGGACGCCCCCGGCGAGCATGGTGAGCACCGTCACGGCCCGGTTGACCGACTCGCCCCGGCCGCGGACGTGCGCGAAGCGGTCGGCCGCGAGCCGGGCGTCGAGCGTCTCGTAGAGCCAGGCGTCGCCCGTCCCCGACCGGAACACCAGCGAGAGCGTCCAGAGGACGTACAGCGCGGCGAGCCCGAGGTACGAGCCGACGACCGCGAATCCGAGGATGGAGAGGGTCATGAACGCGGAGCTCGCCAGCAGGCTGGCCCGCCGACCGATGCGGTCGCCGAGGTAGCCGGTGGGGATCTCGCCGACCACGGTCAGCACGGCGTACAGCACGCTCAGCGACGCGATGGCGGTGTAGTCGAGGCCGCGGTCGAGCAGGAAGAGGGTGAAGATCGGCGAGAAGAAGCCGAACGAGACGGTCGCCTGGTAGCAGTAGTACTGCAGGACCGGCGAGTCCGGAAGCCGGTCGAGCGCGAGCGACGGGGGCCTGGGCGCGCGGTCGGGCACGGCTCGCCCGGGAGTTGTGCCGGGGCCGGGAAAAGCGCTCCCTGAACCAGATTCCTGTTTGTCGTCGGACAAAAGAGCGAAAGGGCGCGCCCGTCAACACGGAACCGTGACCGAACGCGACGTCCCGTGGCGACTGCTCGGCATCGGCGGCGCGGCGAGCCTCTGCTGCGTCGGCACCAGCGCGGTCGGCGGCGCGGCGCTGGCGGGCGGCGTGGTTGCGGGCGGTGCGGGCGCGAGCGTCGTGCAAGTGGCGGTGACCGTGCTGACGGTCGCGCTGCTCGGGACGGCGTGGCGGCGGTTCGGCCCCGACCCGGCCTGCGAGCGCGAGTAGCGAAGACCGAGCGACAGCGCGGACCGGTCGAGAGCCCGCGCGAGTGGAACGGTGGCTCCGGGTACGCACCCGATTAAAACCTTCCGAACGCGTTCGGGGCCGAAATCCGGAATTCCGGCCGCTGACCCGTTTTTAGCCCGACCTAAATCTATTTCGAGCACCGGTACTCTTAAATGAAGTACCGTGATTTAAGTGGCTCGTCGCCGAACGGGTGAGGTAGGTGAACTACGATGGCAATCGACCCGCAATTCAACGAAAACCGAGAGAAGGTTGACACCCACGAGGGCCACGACGTGTGGGGTCCGGTCGACGAACCCGAGCAGCTCGGCATCCACGGCACCCACGTCGCCGTCGACTTCGACCTCTGCATCGCCGACGGGGCGTGCCTCGAGGACTGCCCGGTCGACGTGTTCGAGTGGGTCGACTCGCCCGACCACCCCGAGAGCGAGAAGAAGGCCGACCCCGCCAACGAGGCCCAGTGCATCGACTGCATGCTCTGCGTGGACGTCTGCCCCGTCGACGCCATCGACGTGGACGCCGGTCGGGCCTGACGGAGCTTCCTGGTTTTTTACTCTCGTAGACCGTCGCGCCGCGAGCGACCGCACCGCGAGCGGCGCGAACCGGCGCCCGGTGCCGCTCCTCGCCCGCCTCGTTCGCGTCGCTGGCGGCGTCTTCGTGGCCTGCTATCGGAACGAGAGGGGTACTGGCGGTGGGAACCGGAGGGTGCGCGGTGCGCCCTGCGCCGCGCTGTTCCGCCGCGCTACTGCGGACGGTCGACATCGAGTTCCTGTCGGAGGTAGGCCAGCGCGTCCGTCTCCGCGAGGTGCTCGAACTGCTCGCGGAAGTGGGTCTCGCAGAGGCCGACCCGGACGCCGTTCAGTTCGGGGGCGAACGACGCGTCGCGGTCGCAGTAGTGACACTGCATAGCAGGGAGTACCCGGTCACGGGATTTAACGTCTGCGTTCGGGGCGGCGACTCGCCGGGCGCGTCCGGCCGTCTCAGAGGTTCACCGCCGACCGGAAGTGGCGGTACTCCGGCTTCGACAGCCCGGCCCGGCCGAGCGCGTCGTCGTGGGCGTCGCTCCCGCCGGTCGGGATCAGGTCGTAGTCGGCGATGGCGCGCTCGACCGGCCGGGCGTCGACGTCCCCGTCGTAGGGGTAGTACCGCTCGACCGCGTCGAGGTAGCGGGTCAGCTCCAGCGCGGACTCGGGGTCGTCGTAGCGGTACGGGTGGGCCAGCCCGACCAGCCCGCAGGCGTCCGAGAGCAGGTCGACGCCGCGCTCGAACCCCGTGACGTCGCGGGCGACGAAGCACGGCCCGTCGTTGCCGATGAGGTCGTCGAACACGGCGCCGACGTCGTCGTAGTCGGTCTCGGGGTGGTCGACGACCGCGCGGGCGACGTGGGGCCGGCCGAGGCCCTCGCGGGCTTCGACGTCGAGGTCGACGCCGAGGCGGTCCTCGACGTTCTCGATGATGCGCCGGCCCCGCTCCTTCCGGTCGGTCTGGATGCGGTCGAGTTCGTCGACGAGGTCCTGCGTCGGCGTGACGCCGTAGCCCAGCAGGTCCACGCGCTCGCCCGACCGCGGTTCGACCCGGAGCTCGATGCCGTGAACCACGGTCACGCCCTCGAAGGCGGTGACCGGCGTGGGGAGTTCGGGGTGGAGCCGGTCGTGGTCGGTGACGGCCACGACCGAGACGCCCGCGTCGCGGGCGGCCTCGGGGATCTCCGACAGGCGCATCTCGCCGTCGGAGTTGGTCGTGTGGACGTGGAGGTCCGCGAAGACGCTCATACCTCCAGAACGCGGGGGGCCGCCGAAAGCGCTTCGCAATCGAACCGGCCGACGGCGCAGCGACAGGTCTCCTTAGATACCTTATATTCTGGAATGTCCTACCGCAGGAAGGTTTATCATCATCTTTGGTGTACGTACTGTCGATGTCACTGAAGCAGGCGACGCGACTCGTCCGCCAGCACGACTACCCCGCGACGACCGACCAGCTCGCCGACACCTACGGCGACTACGAGCTCGACCACCCCAACGGCTCGGAGACGCTCGGCGAGGTGCTCGGCCGCGTCGGGTCGGAGACGTTCTCGTCGCCCAACGAGGCCGAGGAGATGCTCTACTCGGCGGTCAGCAGCGAGGCCATCGGCCGGAAAGGGTACAGCGACCGCGACCCGACGACCCTCGGCACGGTGGGGCCGAGCCAGGTCAGCTTCTAGAACGACGCCGCTTTTTCTTCCGGCAGTCGGTACTCGGACGGCACGCGACGAGATCGGCAGCAATCGCGAACTACATGATGCATCCTTAGCATCGGATTCCTATCTCTGGCTACCGTATCTCTCTTTGAATCCTCGATAGAGTTCATAGGAACCGAATACAAATGCACTAGCGCAAAAGAGGGCAAGAAAACAGGTCATCAACCATGCAAACGTATTTCGTGCTAACAAGACGCCGGGAATCAGGGAAGGGTCATCCCGCAACAAGTCGAATAGATACTCGATAATTCTCCAGTCGAGATTACTGGCGGCTATGACGCCCAGTAAGGCTGTGATGTAGCCAAGATAAATCGTCTGACACTCACGCCCCATAACAGAAAATGCACATAGTCGGACATAAGACTGGGTGGTTCTACTGCTCGAGACACGTTCTGTATCACCCGTAGAGTTACAGATGCGACGCTGGTATCGAAACTGCTCCCCGCTACCGTCACACCCACTCGACGGCGCCGCCGAGGTCCAGCGGTAGCGACCCCTTGCGGTAGGCCTCGACGTGGCCGGAGGGCCGCGCCCGGAAGACGACCGCGGGTCGGTGGCGCACCTCGGGCTGCTCGCCCTTGACCGCGGCCCACTCGTCGTCGCGGAACCCCGAGCAGTCGACGAACAGCACCGCGCCGCCGCCGTGGTGCTGGAGCTGGCCCGAGGTCTTGGTCTCGGCAGTCTCGCGCACAGCGGCGACCGGCGTGTCGGCGGCCCGGCGAGTCGGCGGGCGCGGCCGGGTGACCTCGACCAGCGGGGACTCGCCGCCGCCGGGCGGCTCCGCCCGGAAGTCCAGCGAGTGACCCGTCGTCACCTCGATCTCGGGCGTCACGTCGTAGCCGGCGTCGGTCAGCAGCTTCGCGGCGGTGAACTCGCTCATCGCCGACGCCATCCGAACGGGGTCGACCTGCGGGCTGGTGCCGAGCTTCGACGCCATCTCGTAGCGGTAGTCGTCGAGCGCGCCCGTCCGGAGGAACTGCTCGTAGAACGACAGTCCCTCGTCGCGGGTCGCGTCCGGGAACCCCGCGGCGTGCTCCCGGAAGAAGGTCCGCGTGGAGTGGCGACCGTCCTTCGAGAACAGGACCGGCAGGAAGAACCACGAAAGGTGGGTGTAGTCGGCCAGCCAGGGGTCCTCGGTACGGAGGTCGGCCAGCAGTTCGCGCTGGGCCCACCGGGCGACGGGGTAGGGAATCTCGTCGAAGGTGTACTTCTCGGTGCGCCAGAGCGCGGAGGGCGTCTCGGTGTTGCCGAGCCAGAATGCCTCCCCGTCGGGGGTCCAGCAGAACAGCGCCACGTCGCCGTTGCCCATCTCGAGCCGCCGGGTCTCGTACCCCGACGGCCCGACGTAGTGGGGCGCCAGCAGTTGCGCGCCGAACTTCTCGTCCAGGGGGTCGTACAGGTCGCGTTCGACCCTGTCGTCGGTCCACCGCTCCGTGGAGCGGCGAAAGCGGAGCGGGCTTGCCACGTTCGGGTGTTGACGACCGAGGAATTTACCTCTTGTGTCGCGGACGCCGGAGTTCCGCGGGCGAGTCGGCGGGGCGAACGCCGCGACTACGCCGTCGCGGCACCGTCGAGGCGGCGAGTCGGTACGTGAACGAACACTCTCCGCGGACCGAAACGTCAAGCAGCCCGAACCACGACTTTAGGCCGTTGCCGCCGCCGACGCACCGCGCGACTGCGGCTCGGAACCGGCCCCGACCCGACCGTAGGGCCGCGAATTTTGACCTGGTTTCGAGGAACGAAACGAACGTGATTATCCGTTACATTCATTACGGGGCGAAGCCTACCCATGAGTGTGGTTGTCATGTCAATGGGTGCCTATGATGAAGACGAACACGAACGCCGTGAGCGCAAGAACAACACGGTCGACGTCAGCGAGGACGACGACCGGACGACGTATCACGGCTCCGTAGAATACGACTCGGGCGACTCCGCGGAAGCGCTCCTCGACAAGTTCGAGGAGATCAAGTCCGGCAAGTAGCCCGTTCTGGTTCTGCTCGGCGGTCGCACGAGGATTCTTCTCGTTGTGATTCCGCTCGGCCCCAGTAGTCGCCAGCGCTCCGCTCGCGTCCGCCGAGAGGCGGGGCGGTCGGAATGCCAGTCAATTGTCCCACCCGGGCGTGCCGGGCGCGCCGCGGTCGTCCTCGACGCGCTCGGCCACCGCCGGGTCCGGAGCCGGCGTCCCCTCCTCGCCGGCCCGGGCGGTCCAGTCGGCGACCGCACGGCCGGCCCACGAGTCGGCCTGGCGGGCCGCGTCGAGCGCCGACTCGAACTTGTCGGGGTTCGCGGTCGTCGTGCCGGGCGCGGACGCGACGGCGGCCGCGACGAACAGCGCGCGGTCGTCGGCGGTGAGGTCGCCGGACTCGGCGCGACCGACGACGCCGTCCAGGCGGTCCGGGTCGGGGAAGACGAACACCTTCTGGCCGAGCGCCTGCGGGCCGAGCAGGAACCCCCGGAGCTCCTCGGGCGGGTCGCCGTCGAGCAGTCGCTCGCCGCCGAACGCCGCCTCGACGCGCTCGCACTCGGTCTCCTCCTCCAGCGCGAGGTTGTGGCCGGGGTAGTCGGCGCACTCCTCGGGGTAGGTGTCGGCGTCGTGGATGCGACACTGGAGGGTCGTCGGGTCGAGGAAGACGCAGGTCGGGAGCCAGGTCGAGTCTGCGCCGTCGGAATCCGGCCGGTTCCGGCGAGCCGACGAACCGTCCGATTCGTCGACACCGAAGGGTGCCACCGGCTTCGGCGGCTTGCGGAGGCCGAGGAAGAACGCGGGCCTGCCGTCGACGGCCGACACCGGCACGCCGTCGATCTCGACGCCCGACTCGTCGCGCCAGAGCCGCGGGGTCAGCGCGTCGGCCAGCCCCGCGTCGAGGAAGTTCCGGGCGTCGTCGCGGGTCAGCGGCACGAGGTTGTGGACGTCGTCCAGGGGCTCGCGCGGCCCGCGGCGCTCGTGGTCGCTCGGCTCCGGCGCGACCGCCCGCCAGTCGATGCAGCAGCCGGCGCACCCCTCGCAGTTCACCTCCATGGCTGTCGCGGGGAGGTAGGCGGTCGAGTGGCATAAGGAGACGGGGCGGCGCGCCGAGCCCTGGTTTCCCGCGACGCCGTTGTCCGAAGACGGGGACGGCCGGCGCGGTCAGGCCGTCCGCCGGACGAGGACCTGACCGCCGGCGTGGACGTCGACCCTGAAGGCGCCGACGGAGAACGAGACGCGGCCGGCGTCGCGGCGCGGACCGTTGCGGGTCGGTCGGAAGATGGCCTCGAGCGCGTCCGGGTCGACGGCGTCGTAGAGCCGGACGGTCGGCTCCTCGCCCGGGTCCGCGGCGTCGTCCAGCGCCTCCAGGATGGTCTGAACGAGCGTGGCGTCGCCTTCCGGGTCGTGGAAGGCCCGCGTGACGCCCGACGATTGGTTTCCAGGTTCGACTACAGGGGTTGCGGGCGATTCTGATTCGTGCATTAGTTCTCTCCCACGTCGGCCGAGCCGACTTTGATACAGATTCGCACGACAAACTAGGATAAATACGGTTCGGAATCGCTCCACGCGGACCGGGTGACGACGACCCGGCGGCAGCGCTTTGTCGCTGGGGACGCTGGGTCCGGTCATGGCCACCGACACCTGCGACGGCTGCGGCGAGCAGGTCAAGATCGCGGGCGGCATCGCCAACCTCTGGACGCTCGAGCACGACGCGACCGGCGGGATGACCCTGGAGTTCGACGGCGACGGCACCGAGCACTTCCTCTGCTTCGACTGCATCGACCGGCTTCCGGACGACCCGAGCGCCGCGGACGTGGACGCGCTCGGAGAGTCGTAGGTCCGGCATCGGGACGGTCCGGCCGGTCGTCGGCACCGCGACCGGCCGTCGTCCCCTTCCCACCGCCGACCCAATCGCCGGAACCAACAGCCTTTATCCGGTCGACCGTCGTGACTCCGGGTAGTGAACCCCGACCGGATTTTCGACGAGTTCCCCGCGCCCTCCTACCGGGGCAACCAGCGCGAGGCGCTGGGCGACGTCCGGGACGCCTTCGCCGCGGGCAACGACGTGGTGCTGGTGCGGGCCCCCACCGGCAGCGGCAAGTCGCTGCTCGCGCGGGCCATCGCCGGGTGCGCCCGGACCCCCGACGAGGCCGCGCCCAGCGACGCGACGGGCGCGTACTACACCACGCCGCAGGTGTCCCAGCTCGACGACGTGGCCGAGGACGACCTCCTGGACGACCTCAAGATAATCCGGGGCAAGCGCAACTACTCGTGCATCCTGCCGGGCGAGACCGACACGCCGGTCGACCGCGCGCCCTGCGCCCGCGAGAAGGGGTACGACTGCTCGGTCAAGCACCGGTGCCCGTACTTCTCGGACCGGGCCATCGCCTCCAACCGGGAGATCGCGGCGATGACGCTGGCCTACTTCATGCGGACCGCCGGCTCGGAGGTGTTCCGCAAGCGCGACGCGGTGGTCATCGACGAGGCCCACGGTCTCGCGGAGTGGGCCGAGATGTACGCCGCCATCGACCTCGACCCCCGGACGGTGCCCATCTGGGACGACATCGAGGTGCCCGACCTGGCTGAAGCGGGCCTCGACCGCGCGGTCGAGTACGCCGACCGGCTCCAGAACGTCTGCCGCCGACACAAGGACGACCTCATCGCCAAGCCGGAGCTCGACCCCCACGAGGCCGCCGAGCGCGACCGCCTCCAGGAGCTCATCGGCGAACTCGACTGGTTCGTCGAGGACTACCGCGATTCGGAGAGCGCGACGACCTGGGTCGTCGACCAGCCCGACGGGAAGGGCGGCGCCATCACCATCAAGCCGATGAACCCAGAGCGCTACCTGGCCCACACCGTCTGGGACCGGGGCAACAAGTTCGCGCTGCTCTCCGCCACGATTCTGAACAAGGAGGCGTTCTGCCGGCAGGTCGGCCTCGACCCCGCGAACGTCGCGCTGGTCGACGTGGGCCACACCTTCCCGGTCGATCACCGCCCGCTGTACGACGTCACGCAGGGCAAGATGACCTACGAGCACCGCGACGAGACGCTGCCGGACATCGCCCGCACGGTGGTCCGGGTCATGCAGGCTCACCGCGAGGAAAAGGGAATAATTCACGCCCATTCATACGCCATCCAGGAGCGGCTCGCCGACATGCTCTCGGACTTCGGGGTGGGCGACCGCGTCCGGACCCACGACAAGGACGACCGCGACGCCCAGCTCGAGGCCTGGAAGGCGACCGACGGCGAGGAGGTGTTCCTCTCGGTCAAGATGGAGGAGGCCCTCGACCTGAAGGGCGACCTCGCGCGGTGGCAGGTCATCTGCAAGGCGCCGTTCCTCAACACCGGCGACTCCCGGGTCGCCCACCGGCTCGAACAGGGCCAGTGGGCGTGGTACTACCGGGCCGCGCTCCGGACGGTCATCCAGGCCTGCGGCCGGGTGGTCCGGTCGCCCGACGACCGCGGCGCGACCTACCTCGCGGACTCGAGCCTGCTCCAGGTGTTCGACCGGGCCAAGAGCGACACGCCCGACTGGTTCACCGAGCAGGTCGACCGGATGAGCGAGCCGGACCTGCCCGCGTTCGACCCGCAGAGCGCGAGCCAGTCGGCGGCCGGAGCGGGCGCGCGCGGTGGCCGGAACCGAAGCCAATCGCGTTCCGGCAACAAGTCGCGTAACGGGACCGGAGGACGCTCGGCGGGCGGAACCTCGTCCGATGGGCAGTCCGCGAGCGGAGACTCCGCGGGAAGCTCGTCCGGCGGCTCCTCGACCGGCCGGAAGAGCCCGATGGCGGACGTCTGGGACGACAGCGTGTAGGTGCGCCTGGTGCTGCAGCTTACCTGTCCGGTCGGGGCTTTCGGGACGTTTTCCGTCGATAACACCACCATTCTACAACCGGGAATCTCCACGAAGCCGACTCACTGAATCGAGGAGTAGCTTTATTGACACCCGCGATGAACCGCGCCCGGACCATGGGGGATTCCACCGGCGACACGACCGACCGAGACGAATCGACCGAGAGAACGGACGCCGCACCGAGCGCCCGGCGACGGAACGTCCTGCGCGCGCTCGGGGGCGCGGGCGCGCTGGGCGCGTTCGCGGGGACGGGCGCGGCTCGCGGACTCGCGAGTGCCGCGGACTCGGCAGCGACGGACGCGAGCACGCCCGCGGAGGCCCGCGAGCGCGCCAGGCAGGACGGGGAGATCGACCCGGTGTGGGGGTTCCCGGCGCTCTCGGACGACGCCGAGCCGCCGACCAGCCCGCAGCACGAGGTCGAGTTGCAGATTCGGCCCCGCGACGCGCCGATTCCCGAGTTCGTCTTCGAGCCGACCGGGCTCTACGTCGAGCCGGGCGACACCGTGCGGTTCAGCTACGAGTCGCCACATCACACCGTGACCGCCTACCACCCCGCGTTCGGGTACGTCCAGCGCGTCCCCGACGACGTGCCGCCGTTCTCCGCGCCGGCGCTCCCGCAGGGCGGCTACTGGCTCTACACCTTCGACCAGTCCGGCGTGTACGAGCTCCACTGCGCGCCCCACGAGATATTCGGCCACGCGATGCGCGTCGTGGTCGGGTCGCCCAGCGGCCCGGCGGCCGACCCGCTGCCGGACCTCTGCGCCGGACGGGGGACGGCGACCGAGATGGGTGAGCAGACAGCCACCGAGACCGCGACGGCGGAGGCGGCGACGACGATGCCAGCCGGCGGGGAGGCCGGTGGCGGCGAGGGCGGACAGGAGGGCGGCCCACCGGAGCCGGAACCGCCGCGGCTCGGCGCGTACGCCGTCCTCACGGACCCCGCGCTCGACCCAGAGGCCATCGTCGAGGAGCGCCGTGTGTCGTGGGACGACCTGGCGCCCGAGAGCAAGCAGCTGTTCGTCCAGATTCGGGGCTTCCCGCCGTGCTGACTGGCTGGGGCTGACTCGACCGCGACCGCCTGTCCGCGACCGACCGACTACGGCGACGAGACCGGCTGGCCGTCGATCGCGGCGCGACAGCGACGATGCGGCGCGACGGTCGCCCGCCGCCGCTCAGAAGAACGACGCCGCGTACGCGACGCCCGAGGTGAGCATCAGCATCACGAAGAAGATCGAGATCAGCTTCTGGCGCGTGCTATCGTCCATACGAGACCGGAGCGGAGGGACCGAAATAATGGTTTGGGTCGCTGGCGACGGGTCGCCCTTCGAGACGCGGAAAACCGCGCCCCGGCCTCAGTCGGCCGCCAGCGTCCCGAGGACCGCGTCGCAGGCCGGGCACAGCACCATCCAGTACTGCTTGGCCGTGGTCGCGGTGACGGTGACGCCCTCGCGGTCGGCGGAGGGTTCGACGCGACGCTTGCGGTAGTTCGGCTCGTCGGCCTCGGCCCCGCAGGACGGGCAGGTCGGCATACGCGAGCGTCCGACGGACGGGACTTAAATTTACTCGACGCGGGCGTCCACGACGACGTGCCAGACGCCCTCGCTGTGGCTCTTGACCTTGCGACGGTCCAGCACCTCGACTTCGCGGTCGACCCCGGCTGCCGCGTCCCGGAGTCGAGAGACCGGGCGGTCCCAGAGCAGGTCCTCCGGGGTGGCCTCGTGCATGTGGACGACGCCGCCGGGTTTCAGCGCCGCCAGCGCCGCGTCGAGGTACTCGTAGGACGCGTCGGCCGGCGCCCGACTGTCCTCCGAGCGCGGTTCGGACGCGTCGTAGTAACCCATCACCACGCGGTCGGCCGGCGGTTCGACCTCCACCTCGCGACAGTCGGAGCGGAACGCCGAGATCCGGTCGGAGACGTCGTTGAGCATCGCGTTCTCGATCAGGAACCGGAACGCGGCGGGGTTGCGCTCGACCGCGGTCACCTCGGCGCCGGCGCGGGCCATCGGCAGGGCGAAGTAGCCGATGCCGGCGAACATGTCGAAGACGCGCTCGCCGGCGTCGACCGCCTCGCCCATCCGGGCGCGCTCGGCCTTGTTGCCCGGCGAGAACATGACCTCCGCGAGGTCCAGCGCGTACTGGGTGCCGTGTTCGGTGTGGACCGTCTCGGTGTCGCCGGCGCCCGCCACGACCGAGACCGAGGGCTCGCGGTGGGCGCCCGAGACGCCCTCGTTGGCGAGGACGGTGTCGGCCTCGCCGTGGAGGTCGAGCAGCGCCTCGCCGAACGCCTCGCGGTCGAGGTCCGCGTCCGAAGCGGTCCCGCTTTCGTCGCCGAAGGTGACGAGCACGACGCTGCCGACCACCGCCCACGACCCCGGCGCGCGGGCGATCTCCTCCTCGGTCCACCCGCGCTCCCGGAGGTGGGCGTCGAGGTCGGGGAGGCGTCGCTCGGGGTCGACCTGCTCGACGACGTCGCGGACCCGGGTCTCGCTCGGCGGGCCGGTCACCGGGAGTTCGACGTACTCGTCGCCGCGCTCCCGGACCTTCCGGGTCACGTCGTAGACGCCCTCCTCGCGCAGCGCCGCGATGGTCGCCTCGCTCTCTGGCTTGCGGACGACCGCCGCGAGGTCGCTCGCCGCGTCGGTCATGCGTCCTCGCCGGCGGCGTCGTCGGGCACCACGTGGAGGCCGGCGCGGCTCTTCAGCACCCGCACGGTCTCGGCGTCGGGGTCCACGAAGTCGGGGCGCGCGATGGTCTCGGTCCGGTAGGTCTCGGGGTCGAGCACCTGGACCGCGCGCTCGTCCTCGACCGCGACCAGGGTGGTCTCCTCGGCGTCCTCGGCGCGACCCAGTCGCCGGGCCTCGGGCGCGTCGCCCTCCTCGAAGCGGGCCTCGTACTGCTCGCCGGTGGTGAGCCGCGTCCCCTTGAGGTTGCCCCGGACGCTCCGAACGAGGACGGGGCCGTCGCCGTCCTCGGGGTCGATTATCTCGCCGGGCGAGTACGGCGGCAGGCGCACCGCGTAGGTCACCCGGTAGACCTCCTCGCCGTCCTCGTCCTCGGTGACGAGGGTCTCGGAGTCGGAGTAGCTCCCGCCGAACTCCTCGACGACCTTGGCGGCGATCTTCTTGCCGATGTTGGTGGTCGAGACCTTGATGTTCACGCCGTCGTCGGTCTCCTTGGCCTCGGTGACGAAGGCGTCGCGGTCGCCGGTCGCCTCCATCTCGGCGACGATCTCGTCGGCGATAGCTTGAGCGCGCTCGACCTCCTCGCCGGTGGGCGTGCGCTCGGCGGCCCGGACCTGGACCGTGCTGGCGTAGTAGTCGCCGTTGATGCGGCCGCAGCGCGTGCAGGTCTGGCGCGAGATCTTGACGGGGACGACGACCTCCTCCTCGACGAACGTGTCCCGGACGATTCCCGAGAAGGTGCAGTGCATCCGGATGGTGTTCTGGTCGACCTGCTCGGGGTCGACCCGCCACGAGACGTCGCGGGCGTCGAGGTGGACGCCCAGCGACTCGCTGACCTCCTCGATGGCGACGTCGGTGTAGTCGCGGGCGTCGACGTCGACCCAGCGGTTGCCCCGGTGGACCGCCCCGCACTGCGAGCAGACACGGACCTCGATGCGGTCGGGCGCGTCGACCAGGTCGAACCGGTCGAAGTAACAGGCGTCGCAGAGCTTCTGCTCCCTGCCGCGCTTGCCGGCCGCCTCGGGGAGGGGCGTCCGCTCGGCGGGGTCGGCCTCGATGGGGTCCCCGCAGTTCGGACAGAACTCGCGGGCTTCCATAGTCATGAGTCGGGATAGGGGTTTCGAGGGTTTAAGTCTGAAGAAGCGGCGGGCGGCCGTGACCGTCGCACGGATTCGCTATCCCCTTAACACGAGAATCCCGACGCCGAGTATCAGCAAGCTCGCGCCTACCCAGTGGGGATTGAACGCCAGGGTCCCGTGGACCGCGTCGTGGACGTTCAGCACGTAGTGATCAACGATACCGTCGAGGAGGTTGAACAGGCCAACGCCGGCCAGGAGACCGCCGACGGCTCGCACCGCGGAGCGGGGTTCGGCCGACCGGTTCAACGTCCGCCAGAGCAGGCCCGCCCCGGCCAGCATGACGCCGACCATCGCGAGCGAGAACACGCCGTCGTAGTAGATGTTCGCCCGCAGGCCGACGAGGCTCCCCGTCGAGATGCGGTCCGAGAGCAGGTGGTGCCACTGGAGCACCAGGTGGAAGAGGAGGACGTCGAGCAGCGCGCCGAACCCGAAGCCGAGCGTCGCGCTCCCGAGCAGGAGCGACCGCGAGCGGCCGGAACGTGAGTTCACGGGCGGAGTTCGCGCGCCGGGGCGAAAACGTCCGCGGCCGACCAGTTCCCGCCGACGCGCTCGAAAAGGTCGTCTACGAACTCAGCCGAACACCGACTCGATAGCGTCGTCGAGCACGCCGACGGCCTCCCGCACGTCGTCCTCGTCGGCGCACAGCGGCGGGGCGACGATGAGCTGGAACCCCGGCCGGCCGCCGCCGACTAACACGCCCTCGTCGGCCGCCGTATCGACGACCTCCGAGACCGGGTTGTCGCCCTCGTCGCCCGCCCACGGGTCGACGAAG
This sequence comes from Halorussus rarus, assembly GCF_003369835.1. NCBI lineage: Archaea > Methanobacteriati > Methanobacteriota > Halobacteria > Halobacteriales > Haladaptataceae > Halorussus > Halorussus rarus. Next base: position 1,385,826 of record NZ_QPMJ01000002.1, read on the forward strand.
GGCTCGTCCGTCTCGGGGTCGGCGAACTCGACCGCCCAGAGGAACCCGCGGCCGCGGACGTCGCAGACCGCGTCGTGAGCGTCGAGCCCGCGGAGTTCGGATTCGAGCGTCGGGGCGATGGCCCGGACGTTGTCGAGCAGTCGGTCCTCGTAGGCGTCCATCGCGGCGACCCCGGCGGCGCACGCGACCGGGTGGCCCGCGAACGTCTGGCCGACCTCGATGCCCTCCTCGCGGAGCGACGCGCCGAGCGACTCGTCGACGAGGACGCCCGCCAGCGGGGCGTACGCGCTGGTGACGCCCTTCGCGAAGGTTATCATGTCGGGCTCGACGCCCTCGGTCTCGATGCCGAACCACTCGCCGCAGCGGCCGAAGCCGGCGATGACCTCGTCGGAGATGAGGAGAATGTCGTACTCGTCGCAGAGCTCGCGGACGCGCTCGAAGTAGCCCGGCGGCGCGGGGTAGGCGCCGCTGGTACCCCCGACCGGCTCCATCAGGACGGCCGCGATGGCGTCCGGACCCTCGTTTCTGATGACGAACTCGAGGTGGTCGGCCGCCTTCTCGGCAAGCTCCTCGGGCGTCTCGGCGTCGAACGCGCCGGGGAGCGGCGGGAGGAACTTCGCGGAGCCGGAGGTGGCGGCGTAGCGCTCGACCGTGGCGCGGGTGCTCGGGTCGCCGGTGAGCGCGGCCGCGCCGTAGGTCCCGCCGTGGTACGACCGCCACCGGGTGAGCACCTTCGGGGCGTCCTGCTCGGCGCGGGCGAACTGGGCCGCCGCCTCGTTGGCCTCGCTGCCGGAGATCGAGAAGTAGACGTCCGAGAGGTCGCCGGGCGCGACCTCGCCGAGTCGGTCGGCCAGTTCCGTCCGGGCGTCGTTGTGCTTCGAGGAGGAGACGTACGGGATCCGGCGGGCCTGCTCGGTCATCGCGTCGACGATCGACTCCTCGCTGTGGCCGGCGTTGACGCAGTACAGTTGCGAGGCGAAGTCGAGGTACTCGGTGCCCTCGTCGTCGTAGACGCGGACGCCCTCGCCGCGGGTGAGGGTCGGCACCTCGCCGTCGCCGTCGTACCAGTGGGGGAGGTTGCCGCCCGCCTCCCCGACCGTCGCGGGTCGCTCGCTGTCGGTCATACTCGCCCGTCAGTGCGGCGCGTGATAAACGTTCCCGACCCGACAGTGGAGTGTGCGGGAGCCGATTCTCAGAGCGGCGTCGACGCGGCCATCTCCACCATCCCCGAGGAGAGCGCCCAGTACGCCAGCCCGAAGATGAGCGCGTCGTAGAACCCGTGGACCAGCACCGGCACGACCAGGTTGTCGGTCCAGGCGTAGAGGTAGCCCAGGAGGAGCGACAGGCCGAACAGGATGACCAGGGTCACGCTCACCGCGACGACGTCGGGCGTCGCGATGACCGTGGTCGGGACGTGGACCAGCGCGAACAGCACGCTCGTGAGCACGACGGCGGGCGCAGTCGAGAGCGCGTCGTCGAGGTACCGCTGGATGATGCCGCGGAACAGCAGTTCCTCGGCCGGGCCGACGACGAGTACGGACAGCGGAACGAGCAGCAGCAGGGTCAGCAGGTAGCCCTCCTCGGCGAGTTGCGTGACGGAGTTGCCGGCCAGCGGGAGGCCGAGCGCCTGCGCCGCCAGGATCGCGACGAGGCGGAAGGCGAACAGCGCGACGGTCCCGCCGACGACGATGCCGAGCGCGCGGGCGTCGGGCGCCCTGATCCGGAGGTAGTCGACGCCGCGGCTCGTCGCCCGCAGGAAGACGAGCGCGGCGGCGACGAACCCCAGTTCCGAGAGGACGAACGAGGCGACGAACTGCGTCAGCGCGTCGAACTGGACGAAGACGACCGGGAGCGACAGCAGGACGCTCAGCACGACGCCGAGCACGGTGAGCCCGGTGGCGACCCCGACGCGGCGGAGCGGGCTGGCCGTTGAGTGTGACATTACGAGGAGCTGACAACCCCCGAGGGGAAATAGATTAGCAAAGCGACGGATCGTCGAACGGCGGATCGCCCCGCACTGGTGCGGTTCCCCGGTGGCGAATCGGACGACGAACGTTTAAACCGTCTGAGACCCTACGGTCGCGCATGAAGTGGAAGGCAGACTGGGGACTTCGCGGCCGCATGGCCCTGACGATGTTCCTGCTGTTCGCGCTGTACATCGTCTTCATCGGCGTGCTCTCCCAGTTCGCGAGTCTGTTTGCGATAGTCCTGATCATGGGGAGTTTCTCGCTCGCCCAGTTCTTCTTCAGCGACAAGATCACGCTGTGGAGCATGGGCGCCAAGAAGGTCAGCGAGGAGGAGTACCCCGACCTCCACCGGACGGTCGGCCGGCTGAGCCAGCAGGCCGACCTGCCCAAGCCCACGGTCGCGGTCTCGGACAGCCGGGTCCCGAACGCCTTCGCGACCGGGCGCTCGCAGAAGAGCGCGGCGGTCTGCGTGACGACCGGCCTGCTGAAGACCCTCGACGACGACGAGCTGGAGGGCGTGCTCGCCCACGAGCTCGCCCACGTCAAGAACCGCGACGTGATGGTGATGACCATCGCGTCGTTCCTCTCGACCATCGCGTTCCTGGTGGTCCGGTGGGGCTGGTGGTTCGGCGGCGGCGACGACGACAGCCCGCAGGTCTGGGTCGCCATCCTGGCCTCGCTCGTGGTGTGGATTCTCAGCTTCCTGCTCATCCGGACGCTCTCGCGCTACCGCGAGTACGCGGCCGACCGGGGCGGCGCGACCATCACCGGCAAGCCCGCCGCGCTCGCGTCGGCGCTGATGACCATCGACAGCGGCATGAGCAAGGTCCCGAAGGAGGACTTCCGCGAGCAGTCGGAGATGAACGCGTTCTTCATCATCCCGCTCAAGTCCGACTTCATCGGGAAGATATTCAGCACCCACCCCAGTACCGAGGCCCGCGTCGAGCGCCTCCGCGAACTCGAACGCCAGATGTAGGTCGCCGGGCGACCGGCGGCCCCGACGCCCGAACATCACTGACCGTCTCGTCGTACCGCCCGGAGGGAGCCGACCTTTTTATCGGAGCGCGCGAAGGGAGAGACATGGGACTGTTCGACGGACTGCGGGAAGTGCTGGGCATCCGCGCGGAGGCCGACGCCACCCGGAAGGCCGACCCCGAAGACCTGTTCGGGATGAGCACGGCCTACGTCACGATGGAGGCCGAACTGGGCTACGAGTCGGTCGGCGAGGCCGCGCTCTGCTTCTCGGAGGTCGACAGCGCCGACTTCTCGGACGCGGTCGAGGAGGTCCACGAGATACTGGAGGTCGGGGCCGAGGAGACCGGCACCGAGACCGAGGCCCGCACCGACGACTACGGCTACTCGTGGGTCGTCCTCGACGATCCGGACTTCGAGGACCTCGTCACCAGCCTCAACTTCGCCGCCGACACGCTGATGGAGCGGGGATACGGCTCGCGGCTCCTGGCCGCCCTCTTCGCCTTCGAGAAGGACAATCAGTACGCCTACTGGGTGTACTCGTTCCGGCGGGGCGCGTACTACCCCCTCGTGCCGAAGGGGACCAGCGACCGCGACTCCAGCGCCGAGTTCAAGCTCGAGAGCAACCTCGACGGCGAGCTCGACATCGAGGAGAACAAGGAGTACTGGTACGCGCTCCTCCCGAGTACGGCAGGCCGCCACCCCTGGGAGTGACGGGCGGGCCGCTCGACGTCCGGAACGGCTTGTTCACCGGCGTCAGAGGTGGTGACCCAGCAGATTCCGCTCGGCGCGCTGCAGGTGCTCGGCGACCGTCGACGAGTCGACGCCGACGGCGGCCGCGACCTCCTCGGTCGTCGCCTCGCGGGGCACCTCGTAGTACCCCATGTCGTAGGCGGTCCGGAGCGTCTCGGTCTGGCGGTCGGTCAGCGCGTCCAGCGGCCGGTCGCCGCCCTCGTACGCGCCGAGCCGTTCGAGGCCCGGCGACACGCCGGCGGTCTCGTACCCGTCGACGGCGTCGGCGATGGCCTCCTGCGGTCCCACCAGCGACAGGGTGGCGCCGCGCTCGTCGACCGCCGGATCGCAGGTGCCGACCAGGTCGGCGGTCGCGTCCGCGAGGCGCTCGGGGAGTCGCGGTGCGGTGAACGCGACGACGTAGAGGTGGGCGTCAGCGAGGTCGGCGACGCGCTCCCACCGGTCGACGCAGTCGAGCGACGAGAGTCGCGCCTCGTCGAGCGGCGTCGCCACCTCGACCTGGACCACGGCGCCGGTCCCCCGACACGCGAGTTCCTCGACGCCCCGGAGCCCCGCCTCCCGACACAGCGACACGAGCCCCGCGATACCCATCGCGTCGAACTCCGGGTCGCGTATCGTCACGCGGGCTTCGCGCATGGCATCCCGTATCACGCTCCGAGCGCCCAAAAAGGATGTAGGTCCGACGCGGAGCCGGTCGAGACGACAATTCCGCCGGTCGCCGACGTATAAATCGTCCCAGCATGTTCGGAGAACGGGCCTTGGTCCGCGCCGCGGTACGGCCACGGCGATGACCGCTATCGAAACCGACGACCTCACGAAGCGCTTCGACGGAGACGTCGTGGCCGTCGACGGCCTCGACCTGCGGGTCCCGGAGGGCGAGGTGTTCGGCTTCCTCGGCCCGAACGGCGCCGGCAAGTCCACGACCATCGACGTGCTGCTGGACTACGTCCGCCCCACCGCGGGGAGCGCGACGGTCCTGGGGATGGACGCGCAGGCGGAGTCGGAGGCGCTCCGGGAGCGCGTCGGCGTCCTCCCGGAGGGGTTCGGCCTCTACGACCGGCTGTCGGGACGCCGCCACCTCGAGTTCGCGACCGAGTGGAAAGACGCCGCCGACGACCCCGACGCGGTGCTGGACCGGGTCGGGCTGGACGCCGACGACGCCGGTCGACCGGTCGGCGACTACTCGAAGGGGATGGCCCGGCGGCTCGCGCTCGGGATGGCGCTGGTCGGCGACCCCGACCTCCTCGTGCTCGACGAACCCGCCGCGGGGCTCGACCCGCACGGCGTCCGCCGGATGCGCGAACTCGTCCGGGAGGAGGCCGCGGCCGGGACGACGGTGTTCTTCTCCAGCCACGTCCTCGGGCAGGTCGAGGCGGTCTGCGATCGCGTCGGCATCCTCCACGACGGCGAACTGGTGGCCGTCGACACCGTCGAGGGGCTGCGTCGGACTGTGGGTGCGGGCTCGGAACTGCACCTCCGCGTGAGCGGCGGGGTCGACGTCGACGTGACCGACGTGGCGGGCGTCGAGTCGACGGAGTCGGCCGGCGGCATCCTCCGGGTCGAGTGCTCGGACTCCCGAGCGAAGGCGCGGGTCGTCGCGCGCCTCGCGAACGCCGGCGTGGACGTCCTCGACGTCGACTCCGAGGAGCCCTCGCTGGAGGACGTGTTCACGGCGTACACGACGGACGACGCGCCGGAAGCGGACGGTCGAGACGCCGTCGCGGTCGAGGGGGTGTCGGCGTGACGGCGACGTGGGCGGACGTGGCCCGCAAGGACTTCGAGGACGCCGCGCGCTCGAAGCTGCTCTGGGGGCTCATCGCGGTCTTCGTCGCCTTCCTGACGATGGCGCTGCTCTCGGCCGAACAGCTCTTTCCCGACTCGGTGACCGTCGACGCCGCCACGGCACTGGCGGGCGTGGCGATGCTGGCCCAGCTGTTCGTGCCGGGCATCGCGCTGGTCGCCGGCTACGTGTCCGTGGTCGGCGAGCGCCGTTCGGGCAGCCTGCGGGTGCTGCTGAGCTACCCGTTCTCCAGGTTCGACGTCGTCGCCGGCAAGCTCGTCGGGCGAGGGCTCGTCACCGGAACGGCGCTGGCGGTGGGATTCGCCGCGGCGAGCGTCCTCGTCGTGGCGCTGTACGGGGCGCCCGACCCCGCGGCGTTCGCCGGGTTCGTCGCCGCCGGCGCGCTGGTCGGTCTGACGTTCACCGGGCTGGCCGTCGGCGGGTCCGCCGCGGCGCCGACCCGGGGCCGGGCGAGGACGCTCACCATCGGGTCGTTCGTCGGAATGGTGTTCTTCTGGAAGCCGGCCGCCGTCGGGCTCTACTACGCGGTCACCGGGTCGCTGCCCGGTCTGCGCGCCGAGCCGTGGTACTTCCTCCTGAAGCGACTCAATCCCCTGGAGGCGTACCGCGTCCTCGCCGGCGCCGCGCTCGATCGGCGGGTGAGCGAGGTCCCGAATCTGCCCCTGGAAGACGTGCCGATGACCGTCGCGGCCGCGCCCGAGCGACTGGACCTCGCCAACCGGCTCGCCGGCGAGGTCCCGTTCTACCTCGCGGACTGGTTCTCGGCGGTCGTGCTGCTCGTCTGGGGGACGATACCGGTCGTCGCGGGCTACCGGTGGTTCGAGAGCGCCGACCTCGAGTGACCCGGGCGGAGCCCCGAACCGTCGGACGACGCGAGCCGGATACCACCCTCCGAGGGCGGTCCGACCGCCCCGAATCTTCCCACTTTAAATCCCGCCAGATGTCCCTCGTCAACCCGTTTCCTTCCCGCATTTTCACTTCCACCACGGGGTTAACGTGGGTTTATATGATGGGCGGCACAAGCCAGGCTTACGATGGCAGCAGACGCAGACCTCGAAGAACTGCCGGGCGTCGGCCCGGCGACGGCAGAGAAGCTCCGAGACGCAGGATTCGACTCCTACGAGGGCCTCGCGGTCGCGGCCCCGAGCGAGCTCTCGAACACCGCGGACGTGGGCGACTCGACCGCCTCCGACATCGTCCAGGCCGCCCGCGAGGCCGCCGACGTGGGCGGGTTCGAGACCGGCGCGGCCGTGCTGGAGCGCCGCGAGAAGATCGGGAAGCTCAAGTGGAAGATCGACGAGGTCGACGACCTGCTCGGGGGCGGGGTCGAGACCCAGTCGATCACCGAGGTGTACGGCGAGTTCGGCGCCGGCAAGTCCCAGGTCACCCACCAGCTCGCGGTCAACGTCCAGCTCCCCCGCGAACACGGCGGGCTCGGCGGCAGCGCCATGTTCGTCGACTCCGAGGACACGTTCCGTCCCGAGCGCATCGACGACATGGTCCGGGGGCTCCCGGATGAGGCCATCCAGGCCGCGATGGACGAGCGCGAGATCGAGGGGACGCCGGACGACGACGAGGCGATGGACGCCCTCATCGAGGACTTCCTCGACAAGATCCACGTCGCCAAGGCGTTCAACTCCAACCACCAGATGCTGCTGGCCGAGAAGGCCCAGGAGCTCGCCAACGAGACCCAGGACGACGAGTACCCCGTCCGCCTGCTCTGCGTCGACTCGCTGACCGCCCACTTCCGCGCGGAGTACGTCGGCCGGGGCGAGCTCGCCGAGCGCCAGCAGAAGCTCAACAAGCACCTCCACGACCTCGACAAGGTCGGCAACCTCCACAACACCGCGGTCGTCGTCACGAACCAGGTCGCGTCGAACCCCGACTCGTTCTTCGGCGACCCGACCCAGCCCATCGGCGGCAACATCCTGGGCCACAAGTCGACGTTCCGCATCTATCTCCGGAAGTCGAAGGGCGACAAGCGCATCGTCCGGCTCGTCGACGCGCCGAACCTCGCCGACGGCGAGGCCGTCATGCGCGTCGAGGACGCCGGCCTGAAGCCCGAGTAAGCGACTCGTACACGCTCTCCCTCTGTACCTGCGGTCTCGCTTTCGGTCACCCCGTTCGACTCCTATCTCTGTTCGACTTCCGTCGTCCGACCCGAGTGCTCGCGAGCCCCGCGGTCGGGACGGAGGCGTCGGCGGACGGGGAAAGCGGCGTCGGCGTCGGGACCGTCGGGAATTTGCCACGAGCGCCCGCGGCGATACGTCGCCGGAGCCGCCGTGTGAGTGCGTGACGCGCCGGGGAGCGGCGCCGCGTCTCGGCCGCTTGCCCTTTACGCCGGGATAGTCTCTAGTCGGAGGTATGAAGGCGCGGACCGCGTTCGCGGCCATCCTGGTCGGGGTGCTTGCGGTGCTGTCGGTGCTGGTCGTCAGGCCCTTCCTCGACTACGTCCTCGGAGCCATGCTGCTGGCGTTCGTCCTCACCCCGGCCCAGCGCCGGCTCGCGCCGGAGGTCGGCTCGCGGCTCTCGGCGCTCGGGCTCGTCGCGCTGACCGTCGTGCTGTTTCTCGGCCCGGTCGGACTGTTCCTGCAGGTCGCGCTGTCGGACCTCGGCGAGCTCCCGACCAGCCTGAGCGACCTGCCGACCTACCGGTCGGTCGTCCTGGTCGTCGAGCGCACCTTCGGCGTCCAGTTCGGGCCGCGCCTGGAACAGCTCCTCGGGAGCCTCACGTCCGCGTTCGCCGGGTGGAGTTCGGGACTGGCGAGCGCCGGCGTCCACTTCACGCTGGGGATTCTCCTACTGCTGTTCCTTTTGTACTACCTGCTCAAGGACGGCGACACCCTGGTCCGGTGGGTCAGGGGCATCACGCCGCTCCCTCCGACGGTCCAGGACGACCTCTACGCCGAGGCCGAAGAGGCGACGTGGGCGGTGCTGAAGGGTCACGTCCTCGTCGCCGCCCTGCAGGGGTTCGTCTCGGGGCTCGGCCTCGTCGCACTCGGCGTGCCCGACGCGTGGTTCTGGACCGTGGTGATGATGTTCCTCGCGATGGTCCCCATCGTCGGCGTCGCGCCGGTGCTCGGCGGTGCGACGATATTCCTCGTGGCGAACGGTCGGCTGCTCGCGGCCGGGCTGCTGGTGGTCTACGGGATGACGGTGGTCGCGGTCACCGACGACTACCTCCGGGCGCTGGTCATCGACAAGGAGTCGTCGCTCCACTCGGGGGTCATCCTGCTCGGCGTGTTCGGCGCGGCCTACTTCCTCGGCGCCATCGGCATCTTCGTCGGCCCCATCATACTCGCGCTGTTCAAGGAGACCATCGAGGTGTTCTCGGCGTACTACGACCTCGGATAGGCGCGTCGCTACAGAAACGAAAAATCAGTCTACTCGTCGTCGTCTTCGGTCGTCGTCTTGTCCAGTTCCTTCTCGCCCTCGTAGATGTCCGCGCCGTCCTGGACGACCTTCTCGGCGAGCACCGCGCACTTGACCCGCATCGGGCTGATGTCGACCCCGAGCATGTCGATGACGTCGTCGCGGTCGAGCCCCCGCATCTCCGCGACGCTCATCCCCCGGAGCTCGCCGGTCAGCATGCTCGCGCTCGCCTGGCTGATAGCGCAGCCGTCGCCGCGGAAGGCGACGCGCTCGATGGTCTCGTCGTCCTCGTCCAGCTGGACGTCGATCGTGATCTCGTCGCCGCACATCGGGTTCTCGCCAGCGTGGGAGAAGGTCGGCTCCTCCAGTTCCCCGTAGTTGCGGGGGTTCTTGTAGTGGTCGAGGATCTGCTGGCGATACATGTCCGAGCCCATGCCCATTGTTACTGCAGGGTAGGCGAGTCCGCCCTAAAAGGATTGCGCAGGCGGATTCGGCCGGTTCAGACCGCGTAGCCGATGAGCGCGGCGTCGACCACGAGCAGGGTCGCGACCAGCGAGTTCGTCCGGAACGCCATCTTGAGCCGGGTCGGCAGTTCCCGGACGCCGTCCTCGCGGGCGGTCTTCGTCTCGTACCACGCCCAGACGCTCGTCAGCGCGAAGACGCCGTAGAGGGTCATCATGGCGATGAGGGCCGCCCCGCGTCCGCCCTCGGGGAGGTTGTTGTTGTACAGATACCACAGCGCCGCGCCGCCCGACGCGCCCATGATGACGATGCCGCCGAACGCGAACCACTTCAGCGAGTCGAGCACGTCCAGCGCGAACTCGGGCGCGTCGTTGCGCCGGGCCGCCGGCAGGACGACCATCCCGGTCACGAGGTAGCCGCCGGTCCAGAGGACGGCCATCAGCACGTGCGCCGACATCACGGCCGCGAGTGTCCAATTTACCATGTCGGGAGCGTGTGACGCAACTGCCAAAAAGCGGCCGGTTCGGTCCCAGACCCCGGCACTCGTCGCCCGATTTCCCGACTCGTCGCGGGCCGGGAATGCAGGAGTTTTATCATGTTCGCTCGCTCACCCTCGGAGGAGATGACGCCTCGTTTCCCCGCGACTGCGCCGTCCTCCGCGACCACGGCCGTACCACCCTCCACGACCGCGACCCGACCGGCCCGAGGTCGGTGAACCGATGCGACGACGCAGTTACCTCCGGAGCGTCGGCGCCGTCGGCGCGTGCGCCCTCGCCCCGACCGTCGCGTCCGCCCGCGGCGACGACCGCACCGGCAGTTCGATGTCGCCGTCCAGCGTCTCGCTGACCGGGGCGCTCGAAGCGGTGGTCGGCGACGACGGGACGACCGTCTACGTCGCGGCCCACGACGGGTTCGGCGTCGTGGACGCGAGCGACTTCGCGAACCCGGAAGTGGTGGCCGAGCGCCGCGGCCTGCTCGCCGACCGGGAGTTCGGTCCCCTGCGCGAGATCTACGACGTGTCGGTCTCGGGCGACCGCCTGCTCGTCGCCGGCCCCCGGACGGGCCTGTACAACGAGGAACTCGGCGGATTCCTGCTGTACGACGTGAGCGACCCCGCGGACCCGAAGCAGGTCGCGTTCTTCGAGACCGACCACGGCATCCACAACGCCTTCCTCGACGGCGACACCGCCTACCTCACCGGGACCGGCCTCGACGCCGAACCGCTGGTCGTCGTCGACCTCGCGGGCGACCGACCGGAGGAGGTAGCCCGGTGGTCGGTCGTCGACGAGAACGAGGCCTGGCGCGACGTCGAGAGCGTCGTCCGCTCCTGTCACGACGTGTACGTGCAGGACGGCACGGCCTACGTCGCCTACTGGGACGCGGGGACGTGGCTGCTCGACGTGAGCGACCCCGCGAACCCGACGCCGGAGCTCCACCTCGGCGGTCGGAAGCCGGCGGCGATCCACGACGCCGGCGAGAGGTCGGTCATCGAGGCCCTCGAACTCCCGGGCAACAGCCACTACGTCGCGCCCAACGAGGACGGGTCGCTGCTCGCGGTGGGCCGGGAGGCGTGGGACAACGGCGACACCGACCGCACCGGCGGCCCGGGCGGCATCACCCTCTGGGACGTCGCGGACCGCTCGTCGCCCGAGCGACTCGTCCGGCTCGCGCCGCCGACCTTCGAGGACCGCTCCGAGTACCTCAACCGGACGTCGCACAACTTCGCCTTCCGCGGGGACCGGCTGTACACCTCGTGGTACGGCGGCGGCGTCAGGGTGTACGACGTGAGCGCGCCGGCCGAGCCGACGCTCCTCGACGCGTGGGCGAAGCCGGACAGGACCACCTTCTGGACCGCCCAGCCGGCCGACGGCGGGTTCGTCGCGTCGAGCCGGTTCGACCCGACGAAGCGCGAACAGCTGAGCCGGAAGGAGAAGCGCAAGCCGGCCGAGTCGGCGAAGCTGTTCACCTTCCCGGAGCCGTCCGGGGAGGACCCCCGACCCGCCCGAACCGAGCCGGCCCCCGTTCGCCCGTCGGAGACGACCGGGGCCCCGGCGACGACGACCGCGACCGAAGCGACAGAGACGACAGCCACGACCACCACTGCGGAGACGACGACCGGCGACCGGACCGACACCACAACCGAGTCGACCGGCGTCGGGACGCCCGGCTTCGGCGTCGGCACGGCCCTCGTCGGCGGCGGGCTGGCGCTCGCCCGGCTACTCCGGAAGCAGTCCTGAGCGACGACGGAAGAGCCGAGTGACGGCCCCCGTCCGGTCAGGCGTCGCCGGCGACCTCGCGCTCGAACCGCTCGGCGAACTCGGCGACGTAGGCGGCGCGCTCCTCGGCGAGTCGGCGGCCCGCCTCGGTGTACATCCGGTCGGGGAGCGCGAGCAGTTTCTTGTGGAGGTGGTTGAACTGGGTCGCGCCGGCAGCGGTGTCGTCGGCCTCGGGCGGCAGGTCGGGGTCGTGCAGCGGGCTCCCGTGCTCGCCGCCGTAGGAGAAGCAGCGGGCGACCCCGACCGCGCCGAGCGCGTCGAGGTTGTCGGCGTCGCAGAGGAGTTCGGCCTCGCGAGTTCCGGGTTCGACGTCGTTCGAGAAGCGGTGGGCCCGGATGCAGTGCTGCACGGCGTCGATGGTCTCGGCGCCGGCGCCGAGGTCCGCGAGGATGTCGTCGGCTTCCTCGGCGCCCCACTCGGCGTGGTCGTCGATCTCGCCGCGGTCCTCCTTCGGCCGGCCGACGTCGTGGAGCCACACCGCCGCGAACAGCACGTCCTCGTCGACGTCGTACTCGGCGGCGAGCGTCTCGGCCAGGCTGGCCACGCGCTCGACGTGATGCCAGTCGTGGGCCGGCGATACGCCGTCAGAGCTTCGCTCTGACGAGCCTCGTCTCTCTGCGTTCGACGAGACTTCGTCGAAGTAAGTCTCGGCGCGCTTGCGGACCTCGTCTCTCATGGACGAAGCGACAGAGCAGGAGAGCAAAAAGGAAACGGAGCGAATCTACGCGAACAGTTCGCGGGCGTCTTCCAGCCCCTCCATCAGGGCGTCGATTTCGTCGGTCGTGTTGTAGAGGTAGAACGACGCGCGGGCCGACGCCGCGACGCCGAGTTTGTCGTGGAGCGGCTGGGTGCAGTGGTCGCCCGCCCGGATGGCGACCGCGTGGTCGTTCAGGATGGAGGCGAGGTCGTGGGCGTGGACGCCGTCGAGGTTGAAGCCGACCAGGCCGCCGCGCTCGGTCGGGTCGGTCGGGCCGTAGATCTCGACGTCGTCGAACTCGGCCAGCCGGTCGAGGGCGTACTCGGTGAGGTGCTCCTCGTGGCGCCGGATGTTGTCGAGGCCGATCTCGTCGGTGTACTCGGCCGCCTCGGCGAACGCGATGCCCTGGGCGATGGAGGGCGTGCCGGCCTCGAACTTCCACGGCAGGTCGTTCCAGGTCGACTCCTCGTAGGTGACCTTCCGGATCATGTCGCCGCCGTAGAGGTACGGCTCCATCTCCTCGAGGATCTCCTCCTTGCCGTAGAGGCCGCCGATGCCGGTCGGCCCAGCCATCTTGTGGCCCGAGAACGCGTAGAAGTCGACGTCGAGGTCCTTCACGTCGACCGGGCGGTTCGGCACGGCCTGGGCGCCGTCGCCGAAGATCAGCGCGTCGTGGTCGTGGGCGATGTCCGCGAGTTCCGCGAGCGGGTTGACGGTACCCAGCGAGTTCGAGACGTGGACCGCGCTCACCAGCTTCGTGTCGTCGGTGATGAGCTCCTTCGCGGCCGCCATGTCGAGGTGGCCCTCGTCGGTGATGGGGATGTACTTCACGTCCGCGCCGGTCTTCTTGGCGGTCTGCTGCCAGGTGACCAGCGAGGCGTGGTGCTCCATCTCGGTGAGGACGACCTCGTCGCCCGGCCCGAGCTCGTTCAGCCCCCACGAGTAGGCGACGAGGTTCTCGGCCTCGGTGGTGTTCTTGGTGAACACCATCTCCTCGCGGCCGTCGGCGCCGACGAAGTCCGCGAGCGTGTCGTGGGCCTCCTCGTAGGCGATGGAGGCCTCCTGGCTCAGCTGGTGGATGCCCCGGTGGACGTTGGCGTTGTACTCGTAGTAGTACTCGGTGATGGCCTCGACGACCCGTTTAGGGGTCTGGGTCGTCGCGGCGTTGTCGAGGTAGACGACTTGCTGGCCGTCGAACTCCCGCTGGAGAACGGGGAAGTCCTCCCGGATGCGCTCGACGTCGAGCGCCTCGGATTCTTGTAGTCCCATTGGTCGCGGGTAGGAGTTCGAGCAAGAACATTCCTTCGGTCCGACCGACATTCCGTAACTGAAACCGGTTTCGTCGGCCGACGAAGAGAGCCGGCGAGGCTCCCGGGAACGAGGTTAAGACGTTCGACCCCCTGGCCACGGTATGGTCTCGAAACGACGACTCGGCGCGAGCCTGCTCCTCGTGGGCCTCGCGTTCGTCGGCGCGTTCCACGCGGTGGCGGCGGTGGCGTTCGACACGGGGTTGGCCTCGGTGGGCGCGGGGCTGGCCGGCATCTCGGTGCTGTCGCTGATGGTCGTCAACCTCCCGGCGCTGGGCGAGGGGAGCGGAGACGGCGGAGAAGGCGCGGACTGAACCTCGATTCGCCGGGACCGGTCGGGCTTCTATCCGAAGAACGGGGTCACATCCGGAGGAACTGGGCGTGGCGGGTCGACCCGACGTCGAGGACGTTGGCCTCGTCGACGAACCCCTCGCTGACCGCGAGGTCGACCGCCTCGGCCCCCACGATGTTGGCGACCGACGCGCGGGCGAGGCTGTCGGCGACCGCCTGCTCGTCGACCGACTCGCCGCCGTAGAACTCCTCGGTGACGGTCAGCGAGACGTCGCCGTTCTCGAACGTCTCGCCCAGCACGTCCTCGTCGCAGACCGCGACCAGCAGCCCCTCGTCGGTCTCGCGCTCCTTGAGTATCATCGCTGCTGGCGCTGCTCCTGCTCCTGGTCGATGAGCTCCTGCTCGGCCTGCTCGCGGAGCTCCTCGGCCTCCTCGGCGATCTCCTCTGCCTCGTCGTACTGGCCCAGTTCCTCGAGCGCGCGGGCCTTCTCGTCGAGCACCTGGGAGTTGCGGTGGCCCAGCCGGATGGCGTTCTCCAGGCTGTTGAGCGCGTCCTCGGCCAGCCCGCGCTCCAGCAGGAAGAACCCGCGGTTGAACCACGCCTCGGCGAACCGCTCGTCGATCTCGACCGCTCGCTCGGCGTGTTCGAGGGCCTGTTCGCTCCGGCCCGACTCCCAGAGCGCGTAGGCCAGGTTCGTCTCGGCGGTCGCGGCGTGCTCGCTGTCCTCGTCGATGTTGATGGCCTCGCGGTACGCGCCGATGGCGGCGTCCCACTCGTCGAGTTCGGCGTGGGCCGCGCCCTTGTTGGTCCAGGCCTCCTGTTCGAGCTTGCTGCCGTCGGGGGCGAACTGGGCCGCGCGCTCGAAGGTGTCGGCGGCCTGCTCGAACCGGTTGATGCGCATGTAGTTCAGCCCCACGTCGACGAGCTCCTCGACGTCGACGTCGTCGTTGGCGACGGTCTCGTCGTCGAGCAGGTCGGCGACGACGCGGGAGTCGACCGGGTCGACCTTGTCGGGGTCGACGTCCAGTTCGGGCGGGTCGAGGTCGAACCCCTCGTAGGGGTCGTCGAACCGCTCGTCCTCGGAGAAGTCGTGGTCCTCGGGGTCGCTCATGTGAACCGGTTTGGCGTTCAGCGGTGTTAAGGACTGCGCCATGGAGATTCCGGCGCCGATGACGAGTCGGTTTCCGCGGGTGCGCGGCGGGCCAGCCCCAAAGGTCAACTGTCCCGGTCCCGGAGACAGACTGATGCCTGAGTGTCAGAACTGCGGCGCGTTCATCACGCAGGAGTTCCAGCGCGTGTTCGCCGGCCGCGACGGCGAAGTCCACGGCTGCTACGAGTGCAAGCAGAAGACCGATATCAAGAACGGCGCGGCCGCGGAGACCTGACCAGACGGCGACCCCAGCGCGACGAGCGACGGATCCGCGGTCTGCGCCCGGGCATCGTCCCGAACGACTATACTCGCCCGACCCGTTCGTCGGGCCGTGTCGACGGAAACGGACGACGTTCGGGTCTGGCTCGTCGAGCGCGGGTACAACAACCGCGACCTCATCGTTCTCAAGTACGCGACGCCGGAGGGAGACCGGATCTTCCGGCGGGAGCTCGCGGCCCAGGCAGTGGACACGGACAGCGTGACCGCCGCCAGGGACGTCTCGTCCGACGACCTCGAAGCGGTCGGCGAGGCCGACGTCCGGGAGCGGTACGCGACCGAGGCCGCGCGGATGGCCGACGAGCACGATCCCGACGACACGGTGTAGTCGGTGCGATCTGCCCTCGTCGGCAGTCGCACCGGGACGGTCGCGTTCCGGCGACCTCCGCCGGCACTCGCGGCTCGTTCGGACCCCGCACCTTCAAGCCCGCGTCCGACGAACGCCGAGACGAATGAGACTCTTCGTGAGCGTCGACCTGCCCGACGAGCTCGCCGACGACGTCGCGGACCTCCAGGAGCAGTTCGCGGGCGCCTCGGGGCTGAGCTTCGTCGACCCCGCACAGGCCCACGTCACCGTCAAGTTCCTCGACGAGGTCAACCGGGGCGAGCTCCCGCGGGTGAAGAACGCCCTCCGGCGCGCGGTCGAGGAGGCCGGTGTCGACCCCTTCGAGGCGACCTACGAGGGGCTGGGCGTGTTCCCCGACATCGGCTACATCCAGGTGGTCTGGCTCGGCGTGAGCGACGGCGGCGACGAGCTGACCGCGCTCCACGAGGCCGTCGAGCGCGAGGTGACGCGGCTGGGGTTCGACCCGGAGGACCACGAGTTCACGCCCCACGTCACCATCGCCCGGATGGAACACGCCGGCGGCAAGGAGCTGGTCCAGGAGAACGTCGAGGAGCTGGACCCGACCGTGGGGACGACCGGGGTCGAGGAGCTCCGGCTCACCGAGAGCGTGCTGACCGACGAGGGTCCCGAGTACTCGACGGTCGAGTCGTTCCCGCTGGAGTGAGGTCGGGACGGAGACATGAAGATTCGACTCGCCCGCGAAGCCGACGCGGCCGGGATTCGAGCCGTCTACGCGCCGATAGTCGAGCACACGGTCGTCTCCTTCGAGGCCGACCCGCCGAGCGAGGCGGAGGTGGCCGACCGGGTCGCGGACACGCTCGCCGAGTACCCGTGGCTGGTCTGCGAGATAGAAGATAGCGGGTCCGAGAGCGAGACCGCGGATAGCGAGTCCGAGATCGCCGGCTACGCCTACGCCGGCCGGCACCGCAAGCGCGAGGCCTACCGCTGGTCGGTCGACGTGTCGGTGTACGTCGCCGAGCGCCACCGCCGGCAGGGGGTCGGCCGCGGGCTCTACGAGTCGCTGTTCGAGGTGCTGCGGCTACAGAGGTTCTACAACGCCTACGCCGGCATCGCGCTCCCTAACGCGGCCAGCGTCGGGCTCCACGAGTCGCTGGGCTTCGAACCGGTCGGCGTCTACGAGTCGGTGGGGTACAAGCGGGGCGCGTGGCGCGACGTCGGGTGGTGGCAGCTGGCGCTGCGGGACCGGTCCGAAGGAGGCGACGCCGACCCGTCGGACGCGGTCGACTCGCCCGCGGAGCCGCGACCGCTCCCCGACGTCCGGGGAACGCCGGCGTTCGAGACCGCGGTCTCGGCGGGCGAGTCGGCCGTCGAACCCTGACCCGGCGGCCGCCCGCAAAGGAACAAGATTTTAAGCCGCGGTGGGGAAGTACGTGGTACCATGAGCAAGAAATCGAAGGGCAAGAAGAAGCGCCTCTCGAAGCTCGACCGACAGAACAGCCGCGTCCCGGCGTGGGTCATCATGAAGACCGACCGGGACACGATGCAGAACCCGAAGCGTCGTAACTGGCGGCGGCAGGACACCGACGAATAATGAGCGCCAACGACTTCGAGGAGCGCGTCATCACGGTGCCGCTCCGCGACGCCAAGGCCGCGGCGAAGCACGAGCGCGCCGACAAGGCGATGTCGCTCGTCCGCGACCACCTCGCCCAGCACTTCAAGGTCGAGGACGACGAGGTCCGGCTGGACCCCTCCATCAACGAGGCCGTCTGGTCGCAGGGCCGCAAGAAGCCCCCGAGCAAGCTCCGCGTCCGCGCCGCCCGATTCGAGGAAGAGGGCGAGACCATCGTCGAAGCGGAACACGCCGAGTAGAGCTTTGCTCCGCGCCGCTTTCGTCGGGTCGTCCTACGTCGGCGTTTTCGCGACCACCACCGACGAGTACCTGCTGGTCCGGCCGGACCTGGAGGACGACGTCGTCGCCGACGTGGCCGACGAACTCGGCGTCGAAGCCATCGCGACCACGGTCGGCGGGTCGTCGACCGTCGGCGCGCTGGCGGTCGGCAACGAGAACGGTCTGCTGGTCAGCAGTCGCATCACCGACCGCGAGCGCGAGCGCATCGCCGACGCCGCGGAGGCCGACGTGACCGAACTCCCGGGCAAGATAAACGCCGCCGGCAACGTCGTCCTCGCCAACGACAGCGGGGCCTACGTCCACCCGGACCTCTCGCGCGACGCGATGCGGGCTGTCGAGAAGGCGCTCGAGGTGGACGTCGAGCGCGGCGAGCTCGCCGACGTCCGGACGGTCGGCACCGCCGCGGTCGCCACGAACGAGGGCGTGCTCTGCCACCCGAAGGCGACCGACGCCCAGCTCGACCGGCTGGAGGAGGTGCTGGGCGTGCCCGCCGACATCGGCACCATCAACTACGGCGCGCCGCTGGTCGGGTCGGGGCTGCTCGCCAACAGGCGCGGCTACGTCGTGGGCCAGGAGACGACCGGGCCGGAGCTCGGCCGCATCGACCAGGCGCTCGGGTACATCGAGTAGCGCGGGACGTCTCGCTCTCTCCGTCGGTCAGTCTCGGCCTCGAAAAAGGAGTTCGTCGCTCTTCCTCGAAACGGTCGGTGGCTCTCGGCTCGACTCATCGCCGAGCCGCGCCCGTCGCTCAGTCGCCGTCGCCGTTCTCTCGTCGCTCGCTCAGGTGCTCCCAGATCTCGGTGCAGCCGGCGCCGTCCTCGACGTCGGTCAGGTGACTGCGGTCGCCGTCGCTGTCCTCCTCGGTCGTGTCCTCGGTCGCGGACGGGTCGGCGCGACGCTTCTCTGCGGTCATCGACGCATCGTACGCAGACGACGCAGATAAGGCCGCGCTCGCCCGTAATCGCTACCGATGCTCGGACACCGGGGCGAGTCTCTCCGGTACCGGCGACGCCGGGCGAGCTCCCGAACGGCCGCCAGGCCGGCGTACCCGCCCGGAGGCACGGCGTCAGCCCGCATCGCGACCGTCACCGAATCTCTCGACAGTCGGCAAGCGTGGCGAGCGACGACACCCTTACCGCCGGACCGGTACTCGTAGCGGTATGGTCGTGTCAGTACACCAGCTCGACGACGGGGCGTGGCTCAGCGTCAACGACTCGCGGGAGGTGCCCGTGAGCGACCTGTGGCTGCTGGCGCGCCACGACTTCTGCGACTGCGAGCCGGCCGACGTGCTCACCGAGGGATTCGTTGAGGTGGGGGTCGACTGGCCGGCCGTCGAGGGCCGCGTCGCGGGCCAGTGCGTCGCGTGCGGCGCCAGCGGCGTCACCGACTGGCTCACGATGGGTCGGGTCGACCGCGACACCGGGGAGTTCCGGAGCGTGGTGCCGTCGAGCGTCCACGTCCCCCGGCGGCGGACGAAGCTGGCGACTCCGGAGTAGGCCGACCGACTCGGAGAACGCCGGCGCCACGGGCGGCCGACCCGCCGTCCCAGGTTCCCGCAATTCCCGCCGGTTCGTCGGAGCGGCGGGGAACATTGACGGGGCAACCGCCGCTTTATCCGTGGACTGCGATGGAATGGCTATGCCGAGTAAGGTCGAAGGCTGGAAGGACGAGGTCTACGGAACGGAGATCCGGGACCACCTCGAACGGTTCGCCGAAGAGGGGTGGGACGCCATCCCCGAGGACGAGCACGACGCGTGGTTCGAGCGGTTCAAGTGGTGGGGGCTGTACCACCAGCGGAAGGGCCAGGAGAGCTACTTCATGATGCGGGTCGGCGTCCCGATGGGCCGGCTCACTCCCGAGCAGTTGCGGGTCGTCGGCGAGATCGCACAGGAGCACGCGACCGGGCCGGTCGACAACCCCGAGTTCGGCGCGGCGTACGCCGACTTCACGACCCGCCAGTCGATCCAGCTCCACTGGATCAAGGTCGAGGACGTCCCCGACATCTTCGAGAAGCTAGAATCTGTCGGTCTCTCTACCATCCAGGCCTGCGGCGACTCGTGGCGCAACATCGTCGGCTCGCCGATGGCGGGCCGCGACGCCGACGAACTCCTCGACGTGTGGCCCATCGCCCGGGACCTCCACGAGGAGTTCAAGGGCAACGACCTCTACGAGAACCTGCCCCGGAAGTGGAAGGTCGCGGTCACCGGCGACACCCGCGGCGCCGGCCAGGGCGACATCAACGACATGGCGTTCGAGCCGGCGGTCAAGGAGGAAAATGGCGAGCAAATAAAGGGCTTCAACGTCCGGGTCGGCGGCGGGCTCGCCCGCAAAGAGCCGCGGTTCGCCCGGAGCATCGACGTGTTCTGCGAGCCCGACGACGTCGAGGACGTGGCCGCCGGCCTCTCGGGGCTGTTCCGGGACTACGGCGACCGCGAGGACCGCTTCAGCGCCCGGATGAAGTTTCTGGTCGACGAGTGGGGCACCGAGAAAGTTCGGGACGTCCTGCAGGAGGAGTACGTCGACTACGAGCTGCCGACCGCCGGCGAGAACCTGCGCGAGCAGTACGACTACAACGCCGGCCGGACCGACTCGCCCGGCGACTACGTCGGCGTCCACGAGCAGAACGACGGCGACCACTTCGTCGGCCTGTCGGTGCTTGTCGGCCGGATGGCCGCCGCTGACGTCGTCGAGCTCGCCGACCTCGCCGACGACTACGGCTCGGAGATGATCGGGCTGACCCAGCGCCAGAACGTCATCGTCGGCGACATCTCGCCGGACGACCTCGACGAGTTCCTCGCCGAACCGCTGCTCGACGAGCACTCGCCCGACCCGCACCCGTTCATGCGCGGGTCCATCGCCTGCACCGGAACCGAGTACTGCTCGCTGTCCATCGTCGAGACCAAGAACCGGATGGTCCGGTACGCCCGCTGGCTGAAGGAGAACGTCCAGGTACCCGAGGGCGTCGAGGACTTCCACATCCACCTCTCGGGCTGCACGGCCTCGTGCGCCCAGCCCCAGATCGCCGACATCTCGCTCCGCGGGATGAAGGCCCGCAAGGACGGCGAACCGGTCGAGGCGTTCGACGTCGGCCTGGGCGGCGGCCTGGGCGAGAACCCCGAGTTCGCCGACTGGGTCGAGATGCGCGTGCCCGCCGACGAGATTCCGGGCTACATCCGGAACCTGCTCGAGACCTACGAGGCCGAGCGCGACGAGTACGAGAGCTTCCGGGAGTTCGTCCAGGCCCGCGACGAGGACGAGGTCCAGGCGCTGGCCGACCCCGAGGAGACCGACTACGAGGACCCCTACATGCACAACACGAAGATGACGTGGTACCCCTACGCCGACGACGACGCCATGGACGCCTCGCCGGCGCCGACCGACGCCCGCGGCGACCCCATCACGAGCGACGACTGACCATGGCCGACCGCATCCTGAAGGTCAACGCGTACACGACCCTCGACCTCGTGGAGGCCCGCGCCGAGGGCCACGGCTTCGAGGAGTCGGCGTACGCCACCGTGAACGTGACCGCGCCTCGCAACGACCCCGACGAGGTCGAGCTCCAGTTCGAACTGGACAACACCGGACTCGACGCGGTCCCGGCCCACGCCGACCGGGCGAGCCTCTCGCCCGACCAGGCCCGGGCGCTCGCCGCCGACCTCGAGAAGTACGCCGCGAAGGTCGAGGCGGCCCGGGAGGACGGGGGCGACGGAGACCGAGAGGCAGGTGTGGGCGGTAGTAACATGGGTGATGACCGCGAAGAGACGGACGATTACACCGAAGACGCCGACGCGACCGAGACCACCGATGACTGACCAGGCGCTGATCATCGCGGGCCACGGCTCGCACCGCAACCCCGACTCGGCGACGCCGACCCGCGTCGCGGTCGACGCCGCCCGCGAGCGCGGGGCGTTCGCGGAGGTCCGCCCGGCGTTCTGGAAGGAGGCGCCCTCCTTCCGGGAGGTCTGCCACACCGTCGACGCCGACGAGGCCGTCGTCGTCCCGCTGTTCGTTAGCGAGGGCTACTTCGTCGAGCAGGTGCTCCCCCGGGAGTTCGCGCTGGGCGAGCGCGACCGCGGCGAAGACGGCCCGACCTTCAGGTACGCAGATCCGGTCGGCACCCACCCCGCGATGACCGACGTCATCGCAGAGCGCGCCGAGCGCCTGCTGGCGGGCGAGGCCGCCGACGCGACCGCCGACGACGCCGGACCGGTCGCGCCGGAGGACGCCGCGCTGGCGGTCGTGGGCCACGGCACCGAGCGCAACCCCAACAGCGCCGACGCCGTCTACCAGCACGTCGAGGCCCTGCGCGAGCGGAGCGACTTCGCGGAGGTCGACGCGCTGTTCATGGACGAGGCCCCCTACGTCGAGGACGTCCGCGAGGAGTTCGACGCCGACGAGATCGCGGTCGTCCCGCTGTTCGTCGCCGACGGCTTCCACACGCAGGACGAGATTCCCGAACTGCTCGGCCTGACCGACGACCCGCGGTCGGGCTACCCCGTCCCGGCGACCGTCGAGGACCGGCGCATCTGGTACGCCTCGGCGGTCGGAACCGACCCGCTGGTCGTCGACGTGGTGCTGGAGCGCGCCGCGGAGGCCGGCGCGGACGTCGAGGCGACCGCCGAGACCGACCGACCCGTCCGGGCCGACGCAGCCGCGGCGTTCCTCGACTGGGTCCAGAGCGCCGGCGACGCCTCCGACGACGAGGGCGAGACGCGCGTGTGGGGCGAACTCGCCGTCACCGCGACCGGCGAGGGGTACGACCTGCGCCACCGCGACGACCGCGGGACGCCGGCGGTCGACCTCGACGCGCGGTCGGTCGGCGACCTGCGCGAGACGGTCCGGTTCGCCGAGGACGGCCGGTACCGCCCGTTCGCGGGCGAGGCGAGCCTGCCGACCGGGTGGGGCCTCTCGGGACTCGACCGCGAGGGGCTGCTTCGCGCCGCGGCGACCGTCTACCCGGCCGGCGTCGAGCACTGGGCCGCCGACCGCGCGGGCGACCTCGACACCGTCCCGTTCCGGGCGGTCGCCGACCGCCAGACCGGCATCTACGAGTGCGTCGGCGACTGCACGCCCGCGGAGATGGCCGGCGCCGTCGAGGCGTGCTGCGGCAACTGCGCGAAGCGCCGGGAGTGGGACGCGGACGACGCCGAGGCTGGGACGTCGGACGCCCGCGACTCGCCGACCGGCGACGGCGGCGCGATTCCCTGCCGGGAGCCGTGTTCGTTCCTCGTCGCGGCGGCCCGCGAGTTCCACCTGCACGAAGGAGAACCGACGGCAAGCGGGGAGGCGGACGCAACCGAGCCAGACCCGACCGTCTCGCGGGGCGACCTGACCGACCCCGCGAACGTCTACCGGGCCCGCTACCGGCGGACCCGGGCGGACGCACAGCAGTCGACCGACCCGACCGAGACCGAATCACGACCATGAGCCATCCGAACCAGAACCCGACCACCGGAACCGCGTACCTCGTCGGCGCGGGGCCGGGCGACCCCGACCTGCTGACCGTCAAGGCCCGGCGCCTGCTCGACGAGGCCGACGTCGTCCTCCACGACAACCTCGTGGGCGACGACCTCGTGGCATCGATTCCAGAGTGCACGACCGTCGAGAACGTGGGCAAGCGCCCCGGCGGCGAGCGGACGCCCCAGGCCGAGATCAACGACATGCTCGTCCGGGAGGCCCGCGCGGGCCGCGACGTCGTCCGGCTCAAGGGGGGCGACCCGACACTGTTCGGCCGGGGCGGCGAGGAGGCCGAGCACCTCGCGCGCCACGGCGTCCCCTTCGAGTTCGTCCCCGGCGTCACCAGCGCCATCGCGGGGCCGAGCGCCGGGGGCATCCCGGCGACCCACCGCGACCACGCCTCGGCACTCGCGGTGGTCACGGGCCACGAGGACCCGACCAAGCCCGACAGCGCCATCGACTGGGAGGCGCTGGCCGACATCGTCTCGGCCGGCGGCACGCTCGTCGTCCTGATGGGCGTGGGCCGGCTCCCGGACAACGTCGCGGCGCTCGACGAGCGCGGCGTGGCCGAGGAGACGCCGGTCGCGATGGTCGAGCGCGCGACGCTCCCCTCGGAACGGACCGTGACCGGGACGCTCGACACCATCGTCGAGCGCGCCCGGGCCGCCGAGATCGAACCGCCGGCGGTCACCGTGGTCGGCGAGGTGGTGAACGTCCGCGAGACGGTCGCGAACTGCCTCGGCGGCGCCGCGGGCGAGACGGGACCGGCGGTCGGTCTCGGCCCGGTCGAGGAGGAGATCGAGGTGAACCAGCGGTGAGCAGCGAGCGAGCCGCGGGCGGCGGGTCTGGCGGCGACGACCCGACCGACGGCGAGTGGCCGCTCCGACGCCTCCTGACCGAGGTGATCGGCTCGGGCCCGAAGACCGCCGACGACATGAGCTACGACCAGGCCCGCGAGGGGTTCGCCCGCGTGCTGGCCGGCGACCCCGACCCGGAGACGCTCGGGGCGTTCCTGCTGGCGAACCGCTGGAAGGAGAGCACCCCCGAGGAACTGGCCGGGTTCGTCGACGCGATGCGCGACCTGTCGGTCGAATCCGCGGCGCCCGACGCCGACCCGGTCGACTGCGGCGGTAACTACGACGGCAAGCAGAAGACCGCGGTGCTCGGCGTCGCCTCGGGGCTGGTCGCCGCGGCCGCGGGGACGCCCGTGGTCGCTCACAGCGGACCGGCGCTGCCCGCCAAGTACGGCACGACTTACGGCGACGTGCTCGACGAACTGGGCGTCCCCACTGACCTCGCACCGGCCGAGAGCGCGGCGATGGTCGACGAGGTCGGCTTCGGCTACTACGCCCAGTCGCGGTTCAATCCGCTGGTCGACGAACGCCGGCCCGCCCGGGAGTCGGTCGGCGTCCGGACCTCGATCAACACGGTCGAGACGCTGGCGAACCCCGCCGACGCCCGCGTCCACTTCGGGAGCTTCTACCACCTCTCGTACGCCGAGCGCATCGCGGGCACCGTCCGCGAGAGCCGCGAACTCCCGTTCGAGCGCGTCGTGATGGCCCAGGGCATCGAGGGGTACGACGACGTCCGGCCGGGGTCGACCCGGACCGCGGAGTGGCGGGCCGACTCGGGGACCGAGGGCGGCAACATCGAGGACGACACCGTCGAGACCGAGGCCCTCGGCGTCGCGTTCGAGCGCGAGGACCTCCGGGTCGACGACCTCCCGGCCGACTCCGTCCGGGTCACCGAGGACGTGCTGTCGGGCGAGCGCGACGGGCCGGTCGCCGACGCGGTCGCGCTCAACGCGGGCTTCCGCATCTACGCCGGCGGCGGCGCCGACTCGGTCGGCGAGGGGGTCGACCGCGCCCGCGACGCGCTGGCCGACGGGAGCGCGGCCACGCGACTGGAGGCGCTCCGGGCGTTCGAGCCGTAGAACGGGAGTTCGAGGTGGTCGGGTCGGCAGTCGACGTTCTCTCTCGGCAGGCGGGCTCATTTCATATAGCACTTTTTGATTTATAACCTGATTTCGTCTTCAATCGCGCCGAGCCCGCCGGAGTCCCCGAGAACCGCCAGCCCGGGGCTCGCCGGGCCGTCCCCGAGTAGGAAGATTCTTCCCTCCGCGCGTCCCAGATTCCCCCATGAGTGAGTTTACTGTTCGCGGCAAGTTCCAGGCCAGAGACGGCTGGCAGGAGTTCGAGACGAGCGTCGAGGCCGACAACGAGAACGTGGCCGAAGAGCGGGCCTACGCCAACTTCGGCGGTCGTCACGGCCTGAAGCGCACCCAGGTCGAGGTCGAGGAGGTCGAGGGGCGATGATGGGCGGCGGCGGCAACCCCGAACTCCAGGAGCTCTCCCAGCAGCTCCAGGAACTCGAGGAGCAGCAGCAGGAGCTGGAGACAGAGATCGAGAGCCTCCGCGAGGAGAAGAACGACATCGGCGAGGCCATCGAGACCATCGGCGCCCTCGAGACCGGCTCGACCGTACAGGTGCCGCTCGGCGGCGGCGCGCACGTCCGTGCGGAGGTCCAGAGCCTCGACGAGATCGTCGTGGAGCTCGGCGGCGGCTACGCGGCCGAGCGCGACGAGGAGTCGGCGGTCGAGACGCTCGAGAACAAGCAGGACACGCTCGACGAGCGCATCGACGACCTCGAGGACGAGGTCAGCGACGTCGAGGCGGAGAGCGCCGAACTGGAGCAGAAGGCCCAGCAGCTCCAGCAGCAACAGATGCAGCAGCAGATGCAGCAGATGCAGGGCCAGCAGAACGACGAGGACGAGTAATCGGCGATGTTCGACAGCCTGAAGGACAAACTCGGGAGTTTCCGGAAGGACGTCGAGGAGACGACCGAGGAGAAGGCCGAGGAAGCCGAGGCTGAAGCGGAAGCCGAGGCCGACGCTGCTGCGGAGGCGGAAGCAGAAGCCGACGCGCAGGCGGAGGCCGCGCCGGACGCCGAGGCGGAGGCCGAGGCCGCAGCCGAAACCGCGGCGACCGCCGGTGCCGAGGCGGAGACGGCGGCCGAACCTGAAACGGCGGAGCCCGAACCCGAGGAGGACGAGGAGGCGAGCGCCTCGTCGGGTCGGAGCTTCGCCCAGAAGGCCAAGTCGTTCGCCAAGGGCGAGATCGTCATCGAGGAGCAGGACGTCGAGGACCCGCTGTGGGAGCTGGAGATGGCGCTGCTCGAGAGCGACGTGGAGATGAGCGTCGCCAAGGAGATCCTGGAGAGCATCCGGGAGGACCTCGTCGGCGCGACCCGGTCGTTCAACAGCGAGACCGCCGACGTGGTCGAGGAGGCGCTCCACGACTCGCTTTTGAAGGTCATCTCGGTCGGCCAGTTCGACTTCGACCGGCGCATCGCCGAGGCCGACAAGCCCGTGACCATCATCTTCACGGGCGTCAACGGCGTCGGCAAGACGACCACCATCGCGAAGCTCGCGAAGTACTTCGAGGACCGCGGGCTCTCGACGGTGATGGCCAACGGCGACACCTACCGCGCCGGGGCCAACGAGCAGATCCAGGAGCACGCCGACAACCTCGACGAGCGGGTCATCACCCACGAGCAGGGCGGCGACCCCGCGGCGGTCATCTACGACGCCGTCGAGTACGCCCAGTCCCACGACGTCGACGTCGTGCTGGGCGACACCGCCGGCCGGCTCCACACCAACGAGGGGCTGATGGACCAGCTCGAGAAGATCGGCCGGGTCGTCGACCCGGACATGACGCTGTTCGTCGACGAGGCCGTGGCCGGCCAGGACGCGGTCCAGCGCGCCAAGCAGTTCAACGAGGCCGCCGAGATCGACGGCGCCGTCCTGACGAAGGCCGACGCCGACTCCCAGGGCGGCGCGGCCATCTCCATCGCCCACGTGACGGGCAAGCCCATCCTCTTCCTGGGCGTCGGCCAGGGCTACGACGACATCGAGCAATTCGACCCGGAGTGGCTGGTCGACCAGCTCCTCGGCGAGGAGGAGTAGCCCGACGCCCGGCCGGCGTTCTCATGGGGTCGGTCGTACCTCTGTTCGGCACTGGTTCTCCACTACCGGCGTATCGAGCGTGACACGGTCCGACGGCCGGACCCGGGGCGGAGCTACAACCGACCCTGTCACGCGTGCCAGCGGCGCACCGCCACCACGACGTTGACGGCGATGAGCGCGGAGGTCACCAGACCGAGCGTGAACAGTTCCGCCGGGAGGTTCCGGAACAGGGCGTAGTAGGCTATCGAGAGGCAGACGAGCGCGACGACGATGTTGTACGCGTCGGCCGCCAGTTCGCCCGCCAGGTCCGAGGTCGTTCGCGCGGAGTCGCCGGCCACGTTCGATCGTTCGGCGTTCGTTCCGACCGAGTTATCGCGTGCCTTGTTTAAATCGCGTGCCATGCATTGAAGGTATGCGAGCGAGGGTTTCCGCGAAGTCGATATAAGTCTACCGGCCCGTAGCGGGCGAAACGAACCTCGGGCGCGTCGGTTGCCTGGGGACCTGGCAAGCGAGCGCGAACGCAACGGGGCGACCCGGGCGTGAGCGCACGGCCGGCCGGAGACGACCGTCGCGTCTCGCCGGGAGACCGCTCGCCCTCCCGCCGGGAGAGGAGAGAAAGGGAGACGAAGGGTAGAAAAAGCCTTTAACGGCCGCGCGGTCTACCCTACGGTAAGAATGGTACTCGACGACCTCGGAAACTCCCTCCGCGACTCCCTCGGGAAACTCAGCGGGCAGTCCCGCGTTACCGAGGAGGACGTGGAGGACATCGTCAAGGAGATCCAGCGGTCGCTCCTCCAGGCCGACGTCGAAGTCAGCCTGGTGATGGACCTCTCGGACTCCATCAAGGAGCGCGCTCTGGAGGAGGAGTCGCCCGGCGGGACCTCCGCCCGGGACCACGTCCTCCGCATCGTCTACGAGGAGATGGTGGGGCTGGTCGGCGACAGCACCGACATCCCGCTCGAGGAGCAGACCATCCTGCTCGCCGGCCTCCAGGGGTCGGGGAAGACGACCACCGCGGCCAAGATGGCGTGGTGGTTCTCGAAGAAGGGGCTGCGGCCGGCCATCGTCCAGACCGACACCTTCCGGCCCGGCGCGTACGACCAGGCCAAGGAGATGGCCGGGCGCGCCGAGGTCGACTTCTACGGCGACCCCGACGAGGAGGACCCCGTCAAGATCGCCCGCGACGGCCTCGAAGCTACCAGCGACGCCGACGTCCACATCGTCGACACCGCGGGTCGCCACGCGCTCGAGGACGACCTCATCGACGAGATCGAGGACATCGAGCGCGCGGTCGACCCCGACCGCAACCTGCTCGTGCTCGACGCCGCCATCGGCCAGGGTGCGAAGGACCAGGCCCGCCAGTTCGACGACTCCATCGGCATCGAGGGGGTCATCGTCACGAAGCTCGACGGGACCGCGAAAGGTGGCGGGGCGCTCACGGCGGTCAACGAGACCGACTCCTCGATCGCGTTCCTGGGCACCGGTGAGGAGGTCAAGAACATCGAGCGGTTCGAGCCCTCCGGGTTCATCTCGCGGCTGCTCGGGATGGGCGACCTCAAGCAGCTCACCGAGCGCGTCGAGCGCGCGATGGAGGAGACCCAGGAGGAGGACGAGGACTGGGACCCCGAGGACATGCTCAAGGGGGATTTCACCCTGAAGGACATGCGCCGCCAGATGCAGGCGATGAACAACATGGGGCCGCTCGACCAGGTGATGGACATGATTCCGGGGATGGGCGGCGGCCTGATGGACGAACTCCCGGACGACGCCATGGACGTGACCCAGGACCGGATGCGGTCGTTCGAGGTCATCATGGACTCGATGACCGAGATGGAGCTCGAGAACCCCCGCGCCATCGGCGCGAGCCAGGTCGAGCGCATCGCGAAGGGCAGCGGCAAGCCCGAGGAGCGCGTCCGCGAGCTGCTCGAACAGCACAAGATGATGGCCCAGACGCTCAAGCAGTTCCAGGGGATGGGCCAGGGCAACATGGAGCGCATGATGAAGAAGATGGAGGGCGGCGGCGGTGGCGGCGGCGGAATGGGCGGGATGGGCCCGTTCGGATAGAGCCTTTTGCTGCGTCCTCGTGAGCGCAGCGAACGAGGGTCGGGACGGCGAAGCCGTCCCGGCGGTCGGGCGCATGAACGCGCCCTGCCTGGCAAAACGTTCATGAAAACACCGGGAGAGCTTCGCTCTCCCGAGCCTGCGTTCACTCCGTTCACGCAGACACGGCGTCACCCCTCCCTCACGCCCTCACGTCGTTCGGGCGTTCAGTCGAGGGTTCCTTGGTCCGCTCGCTCCTCGCTACGTTCGTCGCTCGCGGTAGAACTGCTGGTGCGTCGGTGGAGGACAGCACATTCGCTCGCAGCCCCACCACCCCGACACGCGCCTTTTTTGACGGGGAGCGCAATGGCCCGGTAGATGCCCGTCCGCGACGTCGCCGCGCAGGCCTATCGGGAAGCCCTCCCCGCGCTGGCCGCGAGCGTGGTCGGCGGCCTGTTCGCCGGCGTCGTCCTCGGCGGGATGCGAGCGGAACTGCGGGCCGTGCCGGGGCTGCTCGTGCTGGTGCCCGCGCTGCTGGCGACCCGGGGGAACGTCTACGGGTCGCTGGGCGCGCGGCTCTCGACCGGGCTCCACCAGGGGCTGGTCGAGCCCGCGTTCGAGTTCGACGACCGGGTGGCGTCGGCGGTCGCGGCCGCGCTCGGCAACGGCATCCTGGCCAGCCTGTTCGCGTCGGTCGCGGCGTTCCTGACGCTCGGCGCGCTCGGCGAGCCGGTCGCGCCGCTGGCGACGCTCGTGGCCGTCGCGTTGGTCGCGGGGCTGCTGTCGGGGGTCGCGCTGACCGTCGCGGTCGTCTCGGTCGTGTTCGCGGGGTTCCGTCGGGGGTACAACCCCGACACGCTGGTCGGCCCGCTGGTGACGACGACCGGCGACGTGTTCGGGGTCGCCTTCCTCCTGCTCGCGGTCCGGTTCGTGCTCGCGCTGGGAGGGATGTAGGTGCAGACCGAGTGGTCCGTCGAGGCCATCACTCGGGCCACGCTGCCGGTCCTGCTCGCGCTGACCGTGGTCGAGATCGGGAGCGGGCTGGTGCTGGGGTCGTTCGAGGCGACCCTGCTGACCTACCCCTCGCTGCTGACGCTGGTCCCCGTCACCATCGGGACCGCCGGGAATCTGGGGAGCGTGCTCGCCGCGCGGCTCTCGACCGCGTTCCACCTCGGGACGCTCTCGTTCGACCCGACCGACGACCAGCTCGCGGGCAACGCGGTTGCGACCGTCGCGCTGGCGCTCACCGTCTTCCCGGTTGTCGGTGCGGGCGCGTGGGCGCTGTCGCTCGCGCTCGGGAGCGCCCGACTCCCCCTGTTCACGGTGGTCGCGGTGGCGCTGACAAGCGGCGCGGCGCTCGCGGTGGTCGCCGTCGCGGTGACGCTGGCGGCGACCTACGCGGCCTACCGCTTCGAACTCGACCCCGACGACGTGGTGATTCCGGTCGTGACCAACGTCTGCGACGTGCTGGGCGTGGTCGTGCTGTTCGCGGTGGTGCAGGTGCTGGTCTCCTGAGCGGCCGGGTGCGGGCCCGGGAAGAAGGAGATCAGGTTACGCCGCCGCCGCGCCCCGCGAACTGCTCGAACTCCTCGTTCTCGACGACCCGCCGCAACTGCTCGACGACCTCCCAGACGTCCTCGTAGCCCGTGTAGAGGGGCGACGGGCAGATGCGAACCACGTTCGGCGGTCGGAAGTCGACGACCACGCCCCGATCCTTGAGTGCCTCGCTGACCCGGTACGCCTCGGGGTGCTCGACCGCGACGTGGCCGCCCCGGCGGTCAGGGTCGCGGGGCGTCCCGACCTCGTAGTCGGGCAGGCGCTCGTCCACGAGGAATATCAGGTACTCGGTGAGCGAGACGGACTTCTCGCGGACCGCCCCGATGCCGGTCGCGAGAGTTCCATCACCGGCGTCCTCGAACACGTCGAGCGACCCCGCGAGCGGGGCGGCCGAGAGTATCGGAATCGTGCCGATTTGGTAGGCGCCCGCCGAGTCGGCGGGGATGTACGTCGGGTTCATCTCGAACTGGGTCTCCTTCTCGTGGCCCCACCAGCCCGCGAGCGCGGGCCGGGCGCCGAAGTGGTCCTCGCTGACGTAGAGGCCGGCGATGGCGCCCGGGCCGGCGTTGAGGTACTTGTAGCTGCACCAGACCGCGAAGTCGACGCCGAGGGCCGAGAGGTCGTGCGGGACGACCCCGACCGAGTGGGCGAGGTCGAACCCCGCGAGGGCGTCGTGCTCGTGGGCGGCCACGGTGATCGCCTCGACGTCGAGCAGCTGGCCGCTCCGGTAGAGCACCGAGGGGAGGAAGACGACGGCGGTGTCGTCGTCGATTGCGTCCACGACGTCCGCGGTCTCGACGGTCCGACCGTCGCGGCTCTCGACCACGGTCAGCGCCTCGTCGGGGTCCGCACCGCGCTGGCGCAGTTGGGCGCGGACCGCGTAGTGGTCGGTCGGGAAGTCGAGTTCGTCCACGACGATTTTCGTCCCCTCCGCCCGCTCGTAGAACGTCCCGACCAGCGTGTGGATGTTGACGGTCGTGGAGTTGGCGACGACCACCTCCTCCTCGTTCGCGCCGACCAGGGGCGCGAGTCGGTCGCCCAGCCGCTCGCCGTAGTAGAACCACGGCGGGTCGGCGTCGGTCCACCCCCGGATGGCGAGGTCGCGCCACTCCTCGACCGCCCGGTCGAGCGCGTCTTCGGCGTCTTCCGACAGCAGGCCGAGCGAGTTGCCGTCGACGTACCACCCGTCGTCGGGGTCGTAGAACCGGTCGGCGAGGTGGCCGAGGGGGTCGGCCTCGTCGCGCCGGGCGGCGTAGTCGGCCCCGAGTTCGAAGTCGGCGTCCATGCGCGAGTCGAACGGCGGAACCGGGTTAGTAGTTCGGTCTCGCAGCGGTCGGCCGGTCGGTCGCCTCGACGTCGGCCACCCACGCCTTTCTCGCTCGCCTCCCAACTCGAACCCATGACCGAACCCCTGCGAACCGAACTGGACCCCGAAGTCGCCGCGGTCGTCGCGGACATCGAAGCCGAGGGCGTCCCCGAATGGTCGTCCCTGTCCGTCGAGTCGGCCCGGCGCATCGAGGACGGAGTGTTCTCGGGCAGCGACCCGCCCGAGGTCGGGTTCGTCCGCAATCTCTCGATCCCCGGCCCGGACGCGTCGGCGGCGGAAACCGGTCCGGCGAGCGAGATTCCGATTCGGGTCTACCGCCACGCCGACCTCGACGGCGCCGAACCCGCGCCGGTCCTCGTCTACTACCACGGCGGCGGGTGGGTGCTGGGCACGCTCGACTCCATCGACGGGGTGTGTCGCCGCCTCGCGCGCCGCGGAGAGTGCGTCGTCGTGTCGGTGGACTACCGGCTCGCGCCCGAGCACCCCTTCCCCGCCGCGGTAGACGACGCCTCCGCCGCCCTCCGGTGGGTCGCAGAGCACGCCGACGCGTTCGGCGGCGACCCCGGCCGACTCGCGGTCGGCGGCACGAGCGCGGGCGGGAACCTGGCCGCGGTGACGGCGCTGCGGGCGAGAGAGCTCGAAGACCTCGTGTTGTCCCGTCAGCTCCTCCTCTACCCCATCACCGACCACGCGTTCGACACCGACTCGTACGCCGAGAACGGCGACGGCCCGCTGCTGACCGAGGCCGACATGCGGTGGTTCTGGGACCACTACCTGCGGAGCGCGGTCGACGGCGCGAACCCCTACGCGTCGCCGCTCCGGACGCCGGACCTCTCGGGGCTCCCGCCCGCGACCGTGTCGACCTGCGGGTTCGACCCCCTGCGAGACGAGGGCGTCGCGTACGCCGAGCGACTCGCGGACGCCGGAGTCGAGGTTCGCCACGACCACCACCCCGACATGCCCCACGGCTTCCTGAGCACGAGCGAGGACGTCGCGGCCGCGGACGAGGCACTGGACGAACTCGGCGCCGAGCTGCGGTCGCTGTAGCGGGTGGCGACGGTTGAGCGCGGCGGACACAGAAGAAGCGACGCGGTCCGGGCGCGCTACTCGAAGTCGTCGGGCGTGACCGGTTGGCCCTCCTCGGTCGGCGGGGCGACGTGGTCGACGAACTCCTCGACGCCGGGCTCCTCGACCCGGACCCGGACGTGGATGTCGCCGAGCTCGTCGGGGTTGCCCACCGCGAAGTTGACGACGCCCTCGAAGGCGGCCTGCTTCTTCAGGTCGAACGCGAGGGTGTTCCCGCGCCGGCTCCCGAAGAACTCCCCGCGGGCGGTGTCGAGTATCTCCTGGCGGTGGAGCAGTTCCGAGAAGTGGTCGAGCGAGTGGGCCTCGGCGGCGATCTCGCCGTGCTGGTCCGCGACGTCGGCGCCGGGGAAGATGTTCGTGACGGCGGTCGCGACTCGGTCGGCGATCTCGGTGTCGGCGACGGGGGCCGTGATCTGGACGTCGATGCTGTATATCATCGGTGTCGGGTGAATCGTCGGGTGTTCATCGGTTCTGGTCGGAGCGTCGGGCGATCACGCTTCGTTGGCGGGTCGCTCGCCGTCGAGCGCCTCGACGCCCTCGGTCAGCAGGGCGCGGATCTGCTCGTGGAACGCCTCCAGCGTGCCGGTGTTGTCGATGCGGACCTCGGCGCGCGCGATGGCCTCGTCCATGCCGAAGCCGCGCTCGCGCTCGTCGCGCTCGCGCAGCGACTCGCCGTCGTCGGTGTTGTCCCGGCCGCGGGACTCGACGCGGTCGGCCCGGACCTCGAACGGCGCCTCGATGCTCACCAGCGTGAACGCGTCGCCGAACGCCTCCTCGAAGCGCTCGACCTCGACGCCCGCCCGGATGCCGTCGACGAGCACGGCGTCGCTTTCCTCTAGGGCCTCCTCGACGACCGGCAGCGAGCGCTGGGCGATGGCGTCGGGACCGTTCTCCTCCCGGAGCGCGCCGGCGATCTCGCCGTGGTGCTCGGCCGGGTCGAGCCCCCGGTCGCGGCACTCCCGGCGGATGACGTCGCCCATGGTGACGACGGGAATGGCGAGGTCCTCGGCCACGGTCGCGGCCTCGCCCTTCCCGCTCCCCGGCAGGCCGACGGTTCCGATAACTCTCATTGGGTTTCGATAGTGGTGAGTGGTGCATAAGCGCTGTGTTCCGGGCGTACGCCCAGCGGAACCGTCGTCTCCCGCGTCCAGCCGGGAGAAATCCTAAGGTCTTTTGTCGAGGCCGTCCGAACGAAGCGGTGAGGGCACGTAGCTCAGTCTGGATAGAGCGTCGGACTTCTATCTCGGTCGGTGGCTGCTCGCGGTTTCACCGCTCGCGCTGGCGAGGCGCGTCGCGCCTCGCGTCTCCGGTCGGGGAAGACATCCGACGGTCGTGGGTTCAAATCCCATCGTGCCCGTGCAACGAGGAGCGCCGGAGGCGCGACGAGTGAACCGGCGCGAAAGGGGATTTGAACTACGGAAGAGGCAGTCTCGCCGGAGGCGAGGAAGCGTCTTCAGGTGGTTCAGAATCCCATCGTGCCCGTCGACCTTTTACCGCGTCCTCGCGAGCCCAGCGAGCGAGGGCTCGGGAGAATCGAATTCTCCCGGCGGTCGCGCCCCGAGAGGCGCTCCCTCGTAAAACGTCGATGAAAAGCCTGCGCTCTTCCCTTCGGTCGTCGCTTGGCCCGCTCGCTCACAGCCGTTCGCTCGCGGTAAAACAACCTAAACAGTTCCAAAATGTCCTTTGCAGTCGCAGATCAGTCGCCACCGCCCGCGAGTTTATAGCCGAGAATCATCCCCAGGGTCCCGGCGAGGTTGGCGAGCACGGTCACGCGTAACCGTTCGCCCCCGTCGTCGTGCTTCGACAGCGAGCGTCCGGCGACCAGCGACGCGACGAAGCTAATTGCCATCTGCGTGCGGTAACTGACTAGTCGAGCCATACCGAGTTGTCGTCGGGAATTCTCATAGTGGTTGTCATCAGCCCGCTCGCCGCTAGTTCGATTCGAGGAGGTTCCGGAGGTACGGGAGCTCGATGCCGGCCTTCTGCTCAAAGAAGTCGATGATGAGCGTGTCGAGCGGGCGGAAGCAGCCGGCGAAGAACGCGGTCGCGAGCACCAGGATGCCGCAGACGACGAGGAACAGCGGGAGCGTCACGGCCGTGAGGCTGACGTACTGGGAGAGCGCGTACGTGGCGGGGAGGAAGACCACCGGGAGGACGAAGTACGTCCGGAGCGTGTACCGAGAGATCGGTGTGATTCCGGTCCGGTACTTGAGGATCGCGTTGAGCGCGAAGTTGCGGTAGACGTAGGAGACGCAGGAGGCGACCGCCGCACCGGGGACCCCGTACGCCGGGATGAGAGCGAGGTTGATGACGACGTTTGCGGCGAGGGTGGTCACCTCCACGACGAGAATCTCGGTGGTGTGTCCCATCGCCGAGAGCGTCTCGCGGTTGCGGCCGGCCGCCGCGCTGGTGAAGAAGCCGACCGAGAGGATCATCAGCGCGGTCGCGCCCGACGTGTACTCGCCGCCGAAGAAGATGCGGATGACGTCGGCCGGGAAGACGGTGAAGACGAGGAACGCCGGGAGCGTGATGAAGAAGCCCCACTTGGTCGTCAGCTCGTATATCTGGCGGACGTCGTCGCGCCGGCCGTCCGAGTCGAGCCGGGAGGTGAGCGGGAAGTAGAGGTAGCCGAACGCCGAGATGACCATGAGCAGGCTGTTCGAGAGGGGGTAGGCGACGTTGTAGATGCCGGCCGCCTCCGAGCCGTGGAAGTAGCCCAGCATGAGGGTGTCCGTCCTGGTGAGCAGGACCGCGAGCAGGGTGGTGACCACCAGCGGCGCGGAGTACGAGATCAGCTTCCGGGGCTGGAGGTCGAACCCGCCGACGATGGCGTAGAGCCGGTTGAGACAGGCGTGGGCCACGACCAGCGAGAGGAGCGTCGCGGCGACGTAGGCGTAGCCGATGGCGGCGATGCCCCAGCCCAGCGCGACGAGACCGACGAACAGCGAGATGCGGACGACGGGGTAGAAGACGTTCTTCACGAGGAGCTTGTACTTCGTATCCTCCATGCCGCGGATCGCGGCCACCGCGACCGTGAACAGCGCCGAGAGCGGGATGGAGAGGATGAACAGTCGGAACAGCGCGAGCGACTCGACGTCGGAGAACAGGACGCTCGCGATGGTCGCCGAGTAGCGGTAGAACAGGACGGTCACGACCAGGCTGATGGCGGCCGAGACCACCAGGCCCGTCAGCCAGATGCCGCGGCGCTCCGCGTCGCTCTCGGCGCGCGAGAGGTACCGCGACACCCCCTGGTTGATGCCGACGAGCGAGATGACCGAGCCGATGGACATGACCGCGAGCCCGATGGTGACTTCGCCGTACTTCGCGGGGGTGAACACCCGGGCGACGATGACGCGCTCGACCAGCGTCCCGGCCGACGAGAGGACGATGCCGAGGAGGATGAGCGCGGTGCTGGAGAACAGGGCCGATACCTCGTCGTCGATGGAGTTCTCTTCGGACATCCTTCGGGGGAGTTGGGCGGTCGTCTCGGTCTGCGCGTCAACTACCGAGGACTCGGGGACGCTTTGTTATGTGACGGCTACTCCGCCGTACGGACACCGTGGAAACGCGCCGTTGACGGTGAACCACGAGGAGTACGCTCCGACTAACCCGCGGTTCGCGCGATGCCGGACCTTCTACAGCCTTTGGTCCGACTATAAAAATAGCAAAATCCACATTGAAGCCACATCAAAAGCTACTTAAGATACCCCTGGTCAGTTGAAGTCGCATGGCACGCGACGAGACGAAACGCGAACGTAACGGGGAGAAATCACTGCTTAACCGCCGAACGTACCTGAAAGGTGCCGGGGCTGCGGTCGCTTCGCTGGCCGCCTTCCGCGGGGCGAGCGGCGGCGCGGCGGCCGCCGAGTACGAGACGCGGACCGTCTCGGCCGGGGGCTACGATAGCGTCACCCTCCGGGACGGCGACACCTTCGAGAACGTCCTCGTGGACATCTCCGCGGACGGCGCGGAGTTCCACGTCGACGCCCACGGCGACGACTGGGCGATCCGGAACGTCGGCATCAAGGGCCGGCTCGACTCGTCGGGCGGCGCTCCGAACATCATCCGGGCGGACGGTAACGGGGTCATCGAGCACTGCTTCTTCGGCGACATCGCCGCCCCGAACATCGGCGGCGGGGCCATCGGCATCAAGTCCTACCACGCCGGCCACATCGACATCAAGGAGTGCTACATCGGCGGGTCGACCGACAACGGCGTCTACGCCGCCCAGCCCGCGGAGAACAACGGCGGGACGATGGCGATCGACACCTGCTACTTCGTCAACAACAACATCACCCACATCCGGGCCGCCGCCGACGGTACCACCGTGAAGAACTCCGTCCTGACCAACACCAACGACGTCAACCCCAACCACAAGTCCGGCAGCATCAACAGCCGCGGGTTCTGGGACTTCTACGGCGACGGCGACGAGACCGTCACCATCGAGAACTGCGACATCGACATCACCGACGAGAACACGAACGGGTCGGCCACGGCCGCGGTCGCGACCGCCGTGACCTACGAGATGCGCAACTGCCAGGTCAAGGGCCAACTCCGGGGCAACGTCACCGAGTCCAACGTCGGCAGCAGCCCGGACACCTCGGTCCCGGCCGGCGTCCCCACGACGCCCGAGGACGCGGCCGCGGCCACCGCCACCGGCGACACGAGCGGTTCGGGAACGCAGACCCCCGACCAGTCCGGCGACGACCAGCCCCAGGGGACCCTCCTCGAACTGATTTCGACCCCGGAC
Organism: Halorussus rarus; assembly: GCF_003369835.1. Lineage (NCBI taxonomy): Archaea > Methanobacteriati > Methanobacteriota > Halobacteria > Halobacteriales > Haladaptataceae > Halorussus > Halorussus rarus. Next base: position 1,423,548 of record NZ_QPMJ01000002.1, read on the forward strand.
CGGGCCAACATCACCTACGAGTTCACGGTCGAGGGGACCGTCGAGAAGCGCACCTCCAGCAGCGACGGCGTCGTCGCCGAGGCCAACGACAGCGTGACCGACAACGGCGACGGGACCGTCACAGTCTCGGGCATCTCGGGTAACGGCCACGGCGACTCCTACCTCGTCCAGGGGTCGATCACCGCGATGGACCTCGACGAGAGCCTCTGGACCATCCGGTACGACGGCGCGGAGGTCGGCGTCGACGACTTCGTCCTGCCGAACAAGCTGGTCATCGACGGCAGCGACACGCCCCGGGTCCAGAGCACCTACACCTTCTCGGTCGACGGGAAGGTCGAGAAGAGCGGCGACCTCGGCTCGATAAACGCCCACGACACCGTCGACCAGGGAACCATCAGCGGCCGGGTCATCGGCGGCAGGGACGGCTACCGGTTCTCCGGCGAGATCACCGGCTTCAAGCTCGACGGTCCCGCCTCGGTCGAGGTTCAGGACGGTTCGTAGATTTCGATTCGCTCCGACGACGGTTCTCTCGAACGCGGTACTGCGGTCTCTCTTCCGTCTGCGGGGTCGTCCGACGACGCGAACGCTATCCTCTCCAGCGACGAGACGGGGTCTCGTCGCGAGTTGTGCCGTCCCGTTCCTGGTAGACGCAGCTTATTGTCGAAACAGCTACGTGATTCGGCCGGCGGTCGAAGTCGCTGCGCGACCGAGACGGACCGCGCGGACGGTTCGCGACCGGAGACGGGACGACGATGGCGATCACTGTCGACGGTCAGTCGTCGCCTGCAGCCGTTCAGTTAAGCCCTACGTGGCGCATTCTGGTCATTCGGGCAACAGGAGCAGGAGCGAGTTAGCGAAAGTAGGACCGGTCGACCGCCTCGCGGCGGTTCGGTTCTGCCGTCGACTACGGGGATTTACGTAGTTCATTACTATCATCCAGAAACCCATCTGGGGAAAGTATGAGACAGAGTACCTCGAGCGCCGAGTCGGGGCCCGAGACCCGACGGGCGTCCGAGAGACACGACCTGCGAGAGTCCGGCGAGTCGCGCGGCGACCTCGAGGTCACCATCGGGATGTTCCACCCCTTCGCCGGAACGCGGGACGCCAGCGGCATCGCGGTGTACGCCCAGCGGCTCGTCGAGCACCTGGCGGAGGACACCCCCACGGTCCTGTACACCAGGGACGGCGAGATAAACCGGCGGCTCCGCGAGTCGTCGGCCGACGTCGTCCGGATTCCCATCCGGCCGGGCGGCGTCCCGGACCCCGTGTTCCGGCGGGTCCCGAACGTGATGAAGCACGTCCTGAAGAAGTGCCCGACCTACACCGGGCTGCTGACCAGCGGGCAGCGCTCGCACATGAACGAGAACCTCGACATCCTGATCACCCACGACGCCCTCGACGACATCCTCCTCTCGCACCTGGTGGACGTCCCGACCATCCGCATCAGTCACGGGCTCCAGCGGGTCGGCGTCGCCGCGCGGGCCCGGGAGTTCCTCTCGCGGTCGTACCTGACCGTGGCCAACTCCCGGAACACCGCCCGCGAACTCGAGGAGACGTTCGGGTACGAGGCCGACGGCATCGTCACGCCCGGGGTCGACACGACGGCGTTCGCGCCGGGCCGGGAGCCGGCGTTCGAGACCGACGGCCCCGCGGTGCTGTTCGTCGGCCGGATGGTCGAGAATAAGGGCGTCTACGACCTGCTCGATGCGCTGGCCAGGAGCTCCGAGGGCCTGTCGCTCCACCTCGTCGGTCGCGGGCAGGCCGAGCGAGTCCGGCGCCGCGCCGACGAACTCGGCGTCGGGGACTCGGTCACGCTCCACGGCGTGGTGGACCACGCCGACCTCCCGCGGTACTACGCGGCCTGCGACTTCCTCTGCAACCCCTCGCGGTACGAGAGCTTCGGCATGGTGAACCTGGAGGCGATGGCCTGCGGGCGGCCGGTCGTCTCGACCGACGTCAACGGCACGACCGAGTACTTCACCCACGGCGAGACCGGGCTGCGCGTGCCGCCCCGCGACCCCGAGCGACTCGCGGCGGCGCTCGACGAACTCGCCGCGTCGCCCGAGCGGCGCCAGGAGTTCGGTCGGGCCAGCCGCGAGCGCGCGACGGAGTACTCCTGGGAGGCCTCGGCCGAGACGCTCCGGGACCTCTGCTTCGACTTCTGCGCCACCTACTACGACATGCAGGCGCGCCGGACGGGGGCGCTCGCCGACCGCTACCACCTGTGAGCGCCGCAGGTGACGCGTTCCGATTCTGAGTCGTGGTCCAGTCGCTCGGCTCGAACGTACCGTAGACTCGACGACGTGACGACCGCGGTGGTGCCGGAGAGAAATCAACAGGGAACCAGACCGCGACTCAGAACAGTTCGCCGACGTCGGTGATGTCGGAGCGACAGAACGGGCACCGGTAGTTGGTCTGGAAATCGTTGCGCTGGGCAACGGTTCGAGTTTCGAGTTCGTGCATTGCGATGCTGCGACCACAGTCGGGACACGATACCTTCGTCACGGAAGTTGACTCTATAGCCCGAACACTTAAATTGCATTGTAAGATAGATAGAGAAATCTTACGGCCAGCCCCGACGAGCGCGGTTTCCGTCGGCCGCCCGCGCAGAGCACGTTGGAGAGCGACCCCGCTTCTTCGCCGGGCGTCGCTCCGACTTTTTCCGTAGATGCCTTCGCTCGAAGTCGAGCGAAAGAGCTACCCTTCGAAGCCGTCCTCGAACCGGAACGTCCCGTCGCGCTGGACGACCTGCGCGCACCTTTTCTCTCGCTCGCATCGGAAGACGCGTTGCGTCTTCCGAGCCTTGCCTCGCTCCGCTCGGCAAGACTGCGCTCGCTCGGAAAAGCTGCACCAAAAGGTGGACGGTCAGCCCTCGAAGCCGTCCTCGAACCGGAACGTCCCGTCGCGCTGGACGACCTCGCCGTCGACCTCGATGTACGACTCGTCGCTCATGTCGACGATCATGTCGACGTGGACCGCGCTCTGGTTGCCCTCCTCGCCCTCCGGCAGGCACTCGTCGTAGGCCCGGCCGACCGCGAGGTGGACGGTGTCGCCCATCTTCTCGTCGAACAGCATGTTGTAGGTGAACCGGTCGATGTCGCGGTTCATCCCGATGCCGAGCTCGCCGAGCCGGCGCGCGCCCTCGTCGGTGTTCAGCACCTCGGTCAGCACCGCCTCGTTCTTGCTGGCGGCGTGGTCGACGACCTCGCCGTCCTCGAACGTCAGGGCGGCGTCCTCGACCTCGCGGCCCTGGTGGATGAGCGGCTTGTCGAACAGGACTTCGCCCTCCACGGAGTCGGCGACCGGCGCGGTGAACACCTCGCCGCCGGGGAGGTTGTTCTTGGCGTGGTCGTTGACCGTCGACATCCCCTCGACGCTCATCCGGAGGTCGGTCGTGTCGCCCGAGACGATGCGGACCTCCTCGCCCGCGTCGAGGATGTCGACCATCGCCTGCTGGTGGTCCTTCTGTGCGGCCCAGTCCTTGGTGACGGCGCCGTAGACGAACTCCTCGTACTCGACCGTGCTCATCTCGGCGTTCTGGGCGTTCGCGGGCGCGGGGAACTGGGTCAGCACCCACGTCGTGTCGAGGATCTCCTCCTGGATGGGCATGTAGGCCGTCTGGAACGCCGCCAGGGTCTCGCTCGCGACCGCGCTCATGTCGGCGACGTTGTCGTGGGCCCGGACGTGGATCCAGACGTCGGCGGCCTCGGCCAGCGCGAGTTCGTGGTCGGCCACGTCGAGGTCGTCGGCGTCGACCGCCCGCAGGAACGTCGCGCGGGTCTCGTCGCGCCGGCCGGAGACGTGGAACGGGAACGCGCCGCGCTCGCCGACGACCTCGCAGAGCGCGAGCGTCAGCTCCTCGGCGGTGGGCGGCGCGCTGACCACGACGTTGTCGCCGGCCTCGACTTCGGTGGAGTGGTCGACGACGATCTCGGCGTGCTCTCTGACTCGGGGGTCCATGCCCGCAAATGTTGCCGAGGCGGGGAAACCGCTTTCGGTCCGCCACCGGCGGCGCCCCGCGCCGTCGGGCGTCGGGGCGAATCCGCGCGACGCCGGGGAGCGGGTCTCCGGCCGGCACCGCGGGGTATTTGACCCGCCGCGGGCAAGTGAGGGCCATGATAGACCTGCGGAGCGACACGGTGACCCGACCCGACGAGGCGATGCGCGAGGCGGCCCGCGACGCCGACGTGGGCGACGACGTCTACCGCGAGGACCCGACGGTCAACGAGCTGGAGGCCCGGGCGGCGGACCTCGTCGGGATGGAGGCGGCCCTCTACGTGCCGAGCGGCACGATGGGCAACCAGATCGCGGTCCGGACCCACACCGACCGCGGCCAGGAGGTGCTGACCGAGCGCGAGAGCCACGTCGTCAAGTGGGAGCTCGGCGGCATGGCCCAGCTCTCGACCCTCCAGGTGCGGCCGCTCGACGGCGGCGACCGCGGGGTGCCGACCCCCGAGCAGATCCGCGACGGCTACGTCGAGGAGGACCTCCACCGACCCGGCACCGGGCTGCTCACGCTGGAGAACAGCCACAACAGCAGGGGCGGCGTCGCCATCGCCCCCGAGAAGATCGACGCCGCGGCCGAGGCCGCTCACGACCTCGGGGTGCCCGTCCACCTCGACGGCGCGCGCGTCTGCAACGCCGCAGTGGCCCACGACGTCGCCCCCGATCGGATGACCGAGAACGTCGACTCGGTGATGTTCTGCCTCTCGAAGGGGCTGGGCGCGCCGGTCGGGTCGATGCTGGCCGGCGACGAGGAGTTCGTCGAGCGCGCCCGGCGCACCCGGAAGCTGTTCGGCGGCGGGATGCGCCAGGCCGGCATCATCGCGGCGCCCGGCCTGGAGGCGCTGGAGAACGTCGACCGGCTGACCGAGGACCACGAGAACGCCCGCGTCCTCGCCGAGCGACTCGCCGACGTCGACGGGCTCGACGTCCAGAGCCCCGAGACCAACATCGTCCTGGCCGACACCGAGGGCACGGGGCTGACCGCCGAGGAGTTCCTGGCGGCCTGCGAGGACGCCGGGGTCCAGGGCGTCCCGTTCGACACCCACGTCGCGCGCTTCTGCACGCACTGGGACGCCGACCGGGAGGACGTGGAGACGGCCGCCGAGCGCATCGCCGACGCGCTCGACGCGTAGGGTGCGAATCTCCGGCTATCGGGTCCCCGACCGGCCTACCGCTGGCCGTTCTCGATGCCCTCGCGGAACCCCGTGACGGTCCGGCGGATGAACAGGTACATGAACAGCACGAAGCCGAGCAGAAGGACGACGAAGCCGACCACGAGGGGGTTGTTGGTGAGGAACTCCATGTAGGGTCCATTCGGTCGCCCGACCAAATTCGTTTCGACGCCCGCGCGAGCGACCAGTGACAAAATTCATGACAGCCGGGCGGGTAGGAGCGCGTATGGCCGACCTGCTGCCCTCCACCTCCGACGCGACCGCCTCGCAGTCCGCCGAGCCGCGGGTCATCGGCGTCGACTCCGACGACGCCGACGACCTGCTCGGGGCGCTCTCCTCGGAGACGGCCCGCGAGCTGCTGGCCGCCCTCCACGACGAGCCCGCGACCCCCTCGGCGCTCGCCGACGCCGTCGACACCTCGCTCCAGAACGCCCAGTACCACCTCGGCAAGCTCGCGGACGCCGACGTCATCGAGGTCGTCGACACCGTCTACTCCGAGAAGGGCCGCGAGATGAAGGTGTACGCGCCCGCCGACCAGCCGCTGGTCGTGTTCGCCGGCAACGAGGAGAAAACGACCGGGTTGAAGTCCGCCCTCTCGCGGCTGATCGGCGCGTTCGGCGCGCTCGGGCTGCTGAGCCTCGCGGTCCAGCAGGCGTTCGGCGACGGGCTGGGCGCGCTGTTCGGCGCCGGCGGGGGCTCGGGCTCCGAGACGGGCGGCGGCGGTGGCGGGATGTCGATACAGTCGACCGACGCCGCCCGGGAGACCGCCGGCGCCGCGGCCCGGTCGCTCCCTCCGGGACTGGTGTTCTTCGCCGGCGGCGCGCTCGTCCTGGCGCTGGGGTTCGCTTGGTGGTACTACGCGAACCGCGGCGAGTAGGCCACTGTGCGGGCGGTACGGTCGAATCGGCCCGGTAACTAAAACGAGTTTTTGAGCTTACGGGAGGTATTTGATGTGGCCGACCGTAGGTAGAAGTGTCCCGCCCCGCTTCGGCCCTCCCCCGAACCCGGCGCCCCGCGTCCCCGGTTCCACGACGTCCCAGTTCCCCCGTTTCGCCGGGTCCCCGCGCCCTCCACCACCCACCCACTGCCCTCCCGCCGTGCCATCCTCCCGCGTCCTCCCGAGGCGGGGCGGACACTCCGATTCCGAACGTATCTGCACTCGGTAGCACCCGCGCCGTCGCCCCGAGAGCGGGACGATTCACCTGATTTCGAACGTCTCGACGACCGACCCGTCGCGGTGGCGTATCTCGCCGTCGAGGCTCGCTTCCGCGTCCGCGTCGTCGCCGGTCGCTCCGTCTTCCCCGTTCGCGGGCCGGAGCTCCGCGTGGGTCGGCATCCCGCCGCGCGGCCGGGCGTGGCTCCCCGGGTTGAGCAGGAGCACGTCCTCGCCCCGACTGACCGCGTGGCGGTGGGAGTGGCCGAACACCACGACGTCGGCGGCCCGCTGGCGGCCCAGGAGCGAGAGGCCGGTCGCGCCGCGGTCGTCGCCGTGAGTCAGGACGAACCGGACGCCGGCGACCTCGAAGGTCCGCTCCGGCGGGAGGCGGTCGCGCACGTCCGGCGTCGCGTTGTTGCCGCGGACCGCGTAGAGCGTGTCGCTGACGGCGTGGAACGCGTCGAGCGCGCCGGCGGTGACGAAGTCGCCGGCGTGGACGACGGCGTCCGCCTCTTCGACCGCCCGCTTCGCGCGGCCCTCGAGTTCGTGGCCGGACTGGCTGTGCGTGTCCGAGAGGACGGTTATCATCGGCCGACCGTAGGCGCGGCAGGTCCCTGAGCGTTTCCGTCTCGCGCGCGACAGTCGCCGTGGATCCGTCCAGCGTGCAATCACTTTCTTGTTCGGCGGCCGAGAAGGTACCCCAATGGCCGAAAGCAAGTCCGTCGTCATCGCCGCGCTCATCGCGAACGGCGCGATAGCGGTGCTGAAGTTCGCCGGCTTCCTGCTGACCGGGAGCGCCGCGATGCTCTCGGAGACGTACCACTCGGTGTCCGACACCGGCAACCAGGTATTCCTGCTCATCGGCATCCGGTACAGCCAGAAGGAGACGAGCCGCGGCCACCCCTTCGGCTACGGGAAGGCCCAGTTCTTCTACAGCTTCCTGGTGAGCGTGCTGCTGTTCGGCATCGCCGGCTGGGAGTCAGCCAAGCACGGTTACAACGCCATCATGCACCCCCATCCGGTCGACCCGGGGTCGGCCACCCTGCTCGGGTTCACGTTCCCGGGCGTCTGGGTCAACTACACCGTGCTCCTCGGCGCCATCGCCTTCGAGAGCTGGGCCCTGAAGAAGGCGTACGCCGGGATGAAGAAGGACATCGAGCAACACGACTGGAGCGGACTCGCCGAGGCGTTCCGGAAGACCACGAACGTGACGACGCTGACCGCGTTCACCGAGGACACCATCGCGATGGCCGGAGCGGGTATCGCGCTGTTCGGCATCTTCCTCTCGCGGTTCACCGGCAACCCTCTCTACGACGCGGTGGCCGCGTTCCTCATCGGCCTGATGCTGATGGGGTTCGCGATCGCGCTGGCCTGGGAGAACAAGCGCCTGCTGCTGGGCGAGAGCTTCCCGGAGTCCGAGGAGCAGGAACTGCGCGACGTCGTCGCGAACTGGGACGGCGTCGAGCAAGTGGTCGACTTCCGGACCGTGTTCTTCGGACCGACCGACGCCCTCGTCACCGCCGACGTCGCCTTCGAGTCGGGTATCGAGACGGCCGAGATGGAGGCGAAGATTTCGGACTTGAAGGACGCACTGAAGGAGGCGAACAGCGACGTGTCGAAGGTGTACATCGAACCGGAGGCCCGGGAGCGGGGCCGGCAGGAGCCCGCGGAGTAGCCCCGGGTCGCCCGACCGCGCCGGGAGGGGACTCACACTTCCGCCCGAGAGCGAGCCTTTAAACCCCACGCCGAGCAAACCCCCCGCGTGGCAGAGACCAACGGGTACATGCGCTTCTTCCCCTACGAGGAGCCGTACGAGAACCAGCGGGAGGCGATGGATCGCATCTACAACTCCTTCTCCCGCGGGCAGGACGTGCTCTTCGAGGGGGCCTGCGGGACGGGCAAGACGCTGTCGTCGCTCGTGCCCGCGCTGGAGTACGCCCGCGAGGAGGACAAGACGGTCGTCATCACGACCAACGTCCACCAGCAGATGCGCCAGTTCGTGGCCGACGCGCGGGCCATCACGGCCGAGGAGTCGATTCGCGCGGTCGTGTTCCGGGGGAAGGGGTCGATGTGCCACATCGACGTGGGGTTCGAGGAGTGCCAGGTGCTCCGGGACAACACCTACGAGGTGGTCGACGCCGAGAGCGACCTGGCGGAGTTAGAGGACCGCCAGGAGGAGCTACTGGAGCAGAGCCAGGAGGGCGACGAACGGGCGGCCGAGGCCCGGAACGCGGTCATGGACGAGCTCGAGCAGGTCCAGGAGCGCGTCGAGAGCCTCGAGGAGCAGAACACCTGCGAGTACTACTACAACAACCTCGTCGGCGACAACGAGGAGTTCTACTCGTGGCTCTACGACGACGTGCGCACGCCCGACGACATCTACGACTACGCCGAGGAGCGGACCCTCTGCGGCTACGAGCTGCTGAAGGACGGGATGGAGGGGGTCGACCTGGTGGTCTGCAACTACCACCACCTGCTCGACCCGATGATCCGCGAGCAGTTCTTCCGGTGGCTCGACCGCGACCCCGAGGACGTCATCACCATCTTCGACGAGGCCCACAACGTCGAGGACACCGCCCGCGAGCACGCGACCCGGACGCTGACCGAGAACACCCTCGACTCGGCGCTCGACGAGCTCCAGGACTCGGACGACGCCCGGAGCGAGCCCGCCTACAACGTCATCTCGGCGTTCCGGCGCGCCCTCGAAGAGACCTACGAGGAGAACTTCGGATTTGGCGACCGCGAGCAGGTCGGCGACGACTGGGAGGACGTCTCCATCGCCAACGACGACAGGCGCGACGACCTCACGCTCAACTTCCTCCAGCAGTACACCGGCAAGGGCATCGACACCGAGCTCGACCTCGCGGTCCACCTCGGCCGGGACCTCGACGAGGAGTACGAGGAGGCCTACAAGAACGGCGAGTCGACCACCCGCGAGGAGTGCCAGACCCTCCAGGCGGCGACGTTCATCCAGTCGTTCATGGACGAGAGCGCCGAGCTCGGCCAGTACCCCGTGGTGTCGGTCCGGCGCGACGAGGGGACCGACGAGGTGTACGGCCGGGCCGAGCTCTACACCTGCATCCCCCGGGAGGTCACCGAGGACCTGTTCGGCGAGGTGTACGCCACGGTGCTGATGAGCGCGACCCTCCGGCCGTTCGACGTGATCGGCGACGTGCTGGGGCTCGACGACCCGGTCGAGATCGCCTACGGCCTCCAGTTCCCCGAGGAGAACCGCCGGACGTTCGCGGTCGAGACCCCCGCGCTGTTCTCCAGCGAGCGCGACGACCCCGACACCCAGGCCGCCATCGCGGGCGTGCTGCGCGACGCCGTGAAGTTCACCGCGGGCAACACTCTGCTCTTCTTCCCGAGCTACGCCGAGGCCGAGCGCTACTACGAACGCCTCGGCCGGGAGCTCGGCGAGGACGGCGCGGGGACGACCCTGCTGATGGACGAGCCCGGCACGTCGGTCGAGGAGTTGCGCCAGCGGTTCGTCGCCGCCGACGACGCCGCGCTGTTCACCTCGCTGTGGGGTACCCTCGCGGAGGGCGTCAGCTTCGACGGCGACGAGGCCCGGACCGCGGTCGTGGTCGGGGTGCCGTACCCCCACCTCAACGACCGGATGGAGGCGGTCCAGGAGGCGTACGACCGGACGTTCGCCGACCGGTCGGGCCGCGACTCGGGGTGGGAGTACGCGGTCGAGATTCCGACCATCCGGAAGACCCGCCAGGCGCTGGGCCGGGTCATCCGGTCGCCCGACGACTTCGGCGTCCGGTTGCTGGTCGACAAACGCTACACCGAGGCCGGGACGCGCGAGATGGGCAAGTACAGCGTCCGCGAGACGTTCCCGCCCGAGGAGCGCGCCGAGATGCTCGACGTCGAGGCCGAGAAGCTGAAGTTCGCGATGCTCAACTTCTACTCCGACCGGGACGCGTGGCCCGGCGAGCCGCCGACGCCGTGACGGCGCGGTGATGACCACGGAAAGCCGTCACTGCGCGCGACCTACGCCGGCAGCGGGAACTCGGCGACTTCCTCCCCGTACTCGGCGTCCCAGAGCACCAGCCGGTTCGCGGTCCAGGACACCGGCTCCACCTCGCGGTCGGCGACACGGCGGGCGGTTTCCACGTCGCCCCCGCGGGCCAGCGTGACGTGGGGAACGTAGTCGTCGCCCTCGAACGCCTCGACGACCGAGAACTCCTCGACCAGTCCATCGTGGACCCGCCGGAGGCCGGGACTCTCCACCGCGAGGTAGACCACCGGCCCCTCGCCGAGCGGCGGGTCGGCGAAGTAGTCGATGCCCGAGATCCGGAGCTCGAACGCCGGCGCGCCGGCCAGCGCGGTCCGGACCTGTTCGCGCAGGCGCGCGGGCCCGCCCGGCGGTTCGTCGCCGAGGCGCTTGCAGACCAGGCCCCGGCGCTCGCGGACGGCGTCGAAGCCGAGCAGCGCGGGCCGGAGCTCCTCGGCCAGGCGCTCGACCGCGCCGGGAACCGGGACGTTGAGGCTGTACACTGCCGGAGGGTCGGTCGGCGCGGGCCAAGAGGGTGACGGTCGGTCGCGGTCGACCGGCGCGACGTCCTCGCGGCGTGCCTCGACCTCGCCGCCGGCGGGCGATCTGTTCCGCGTCCAACCACTCGGCCAATCACACTTATCCGGTTCCGGGTCTTCGAACAGGTGAGATGGAAGGGGCTGGGAACGCGGCCCGGGTGCTGTACGTCGGCGACGAGCCGGGCGCCGTCGACTTCGCCGGGGCGGTCGACGACGGGGCGGACCTCGCGGTGACGCGGGCGGACGACGCGGCGGGCGCGCTCGACCGGCTGGACGCCGAGCCGTTCGACTGCGTCGTCGGCGACGTGGCCGACGGTCTCGCCCTGCTCGACGCCGTGCGGGACCGCCGGCCGAACCTCCCCTACGTGTTCGTCGCCGGCGAGGGCGACGACGACGCCGACGCGGCGCTGGTGCGGGGCGCGACCGACTACCTCGAGCGCCGGGGCGACCGCGACCAGCGGGACCTGCTCGTCGCCCGCGTCGCGAACGCGGCGTCGGGGACCCCGAGGGACGACGGGAGCGAGTCGTCGCTCCGGGAGCTCTACCGGACCGCCTCGAACGCCGACCTCACCGCCGAGCAGAAGCGCCGCCGGATGCTCGAACTCGGCCGGGAGCGGCTGGGCGTCGACGTGGGGTTCGTCTCGCACATCGCGGACGGCACCATGGAGATCGTCGACGCGGTGGGGTCCCACGAGCTACTCCAGGCCGGACGGACCGCGCCGCTGGCCGACACCTACTGCCGGAAGACCGTCGAGGCCGACGAACTGCTGAGCGTCGCGGACGCCGAGTCCGAGGGGTGGCGCGACGACCCGGCCTACGAGACGTACGGCCTGGGCTGCTACGTCGGCGCGAAGCTGTTCGTGGACGGCGAGCTGTACGGCACCGTCTGCTTCGCCGACCGCGCGGCGAGACCCCGGTCGTTCTCGGAGAACGAGCGGCTCTACGTCGAACTCGTCTCCCAGTGGCTCGGCTACGAGCAGGAACGGCTGGTCGACGAGCGGGCGCTCCGCGAGCAGAACCGCCGGCTCGAGGAGTTCGCCAGCGTGGTGAGTCACGACCTGCGCAACCCCCTGAACGTCGCCAGGATCTACCTCAGCATGGCCGAGGAGACCGGCGAGGAGGCGGACTTCGAGCAGGTCCGGCGCGCCCACGACCGGATGGAACAGCGCATCCGGAATCTGCTCGCGCTGGCCCGGCAGGACGACGGAGTCGGCGACGTGGGCGAGCGCGACCTCTCGGCGGTCGCGGCCGCGGCGTGGAAGAACGTCGAGGCCGAGGGCGCCAGCTACGACGCCGAGGGCGACGTGACGGTCGCGGCCGACCGCGAGCGCCTCCAGCAACTGCTCGAGAACCTCTTCCGGAACGCAGTCGAACACGGTTCGACCAGCAGTCGGCCAGGCGCCGACGACGCCGTGGAACGCGGCGGGGCGGTGACCATCCGGGTCGGTCCGCTCGACGGTGGCGCGGGGTTCTACGTCGCCGACGACGGGCCGGGTATCCCCGAGGACCGGCGCGGCTCGGTGTTCGAACACGGCTACTCGACGGTCGACGGCGGCACCGGGCTGGGGCTGGCCATCGTCCGGCGGGTCGCCGACGCCCACGACTGGAGCGTCTCGGTCGGCGAGAGCGAGGCGGGCGGCGCGCGGTTCGAGATCAGGTGGTCGACTGGCGAGTCAGACGAGTGACCGGAGAAGGACAAATACCTGACAGCATTTGGCGGCGGCCAGTGCGAGAGAGACACTCGCACCTGTGCGCCGGTTGACTGCAATGCTTGCCGACCCGATAGAGTTTAAACCCCTCGGGACGCAAGAAGTACTCGATGACACGGACTCGCGGTTCCGGAGCGCCCACGCGCGCCACCGAGAGCCCCGAGTCCGCCTCCGTTCTCCCGCCGCGACGACGACCGGGGTCCCTTTAGACCCCACCCTATCCTCACCCCCGACTACACCGAGTTTGCCGCTGACGACGTCACGCGTATCGTCCGCGAACTAGATTCCGAACACGACACACGACACCAACCCACACCATCATGACAGACAACTCGACCGTCGCGCTCGCCTTCTCGGGCGGACTCGACACCACGGTATGCGTCCCGCTGCTCGAAGAGGAGTACGACTACGACGAGGTCATCGGCGTCACCGTCGACGTCGGCCAGCCCGCCGAGGAGTTCGACGAGGCCGAGGAGACCGGCGAGGCGCTCGACCTCGACCACTACGTCGTCGACGCCAAGGACGCGTTCGCCCAGCAGTGCCTCGACGCCGTGACCGCCAACGCGACCTACCAGGGCTACCCGCTCGGCACCGCGCTCGCGCGCCCCGTCATCGCCGAGGCCATCCTCGAGGTCGCCGAGGAGAACGACTGTGCCGCCATCGCCCACGGCTGCACCGGCAAGGGCAACGACCAGCTCCGGTTCGAGGCGGTCTGGCGCGAGTCGGACCTCGAGGTCATCGCGCCGGTGCGCGAACTCGGCCTGACCCGCGAATGGGAGATGGAGTACGCCGCCGAGAAGGACCTGCCCGTCGAGGGCGGCAACGAGGGCGACTGGAGCATCGACACCAACCTCTGGAGCCGGTCGGTCGAGGGCGCGGACCTCGAGGACCCCGGCTACGTCCCGCCGGAGGACATCTACGAGTGGACCGAGACGCCCGGCGGGAAGGACGTCGAGACCATCGAGATCACCTTCGAGGAGGGCTATCCGGTCGCCATCGACGGCGAGGAACTGCCCGCCGTCCAGCTCATCGAGCACCTCAACGAGCTCGCCGGGAGCCACGGGGTCGGGCGCACCGACATGATGGAGGACCGCATGCTCGGGCTGAAGGTCCGCGAGAACTACGAGCACCCCGCCGCGACCACCCTCCTCAACGCCCACGAGGCGCTGGAGGGGCTCGTGCTCACCGAGGAGGAGCGCGCGTTCAAGCAGCAGGTCGACCAGCAGTGGGCCGAGAAGGCCTACGAGGGCCTGCTGTCGGCGCCGCTCGTGGGCGCGCTCGACGGCTTCGTCGACGCGACCCAGCAGAAGGTCACCGGGACGGTCACCATCAAGTTCGAGGGCGGACAGGCACGCCCGGTCGGCCGCGAGAGCGAGTACGCGGTGTACTCCGAGTCGGCCGCCTCGTTCAACACCGAGTCGGTCGACGGCATCGCCCAGAGCGACGCGACCGGCGTGGCGAAGTACCACGGCTTCCAGTCGCGGTTGGCCAACGAGGTCGCGGCGAACGCCGAGGCCAAGAAGGCCGAACTGCTGACCGACGGCAGCGGCGACGGCGAGACCGACGAGACGGAGGAGTAGAGAATGGCGAACGAGGAACCTGCGACCGGTTCGGACGTGGTCCGCCGCGACCGCTTCAGCGGCGGCCCCGCCCGCGGGTTCCTCTCCTCGATGGAGGCCGACGAGCGCATCTTCGCCGCGGACCTCGCGGTCGACCGCGCCCACGTCGTGATGCTGGCCGAGCAGGGCATCGTCGGCGGCGACGAGGCCGCCACGATTTTTTCGGCGCTCGACGACGTGGAGGCCGCGGGCTTCGACGCGCTCCCCGACGGCGAGGACGTCCACGCCGCCATCGAGACCGCGGTCATCGACCGCGTCGGCGACGTCGGCGGGAAGATGCACACCGCCCGGTCGCGCAACGACGAGGTGGCGACCTGCATCCGGTACCGGCTGCGCGGGGACGTGCTCGACGCCGTCGAGTCCACGCTCGGCCTCCGCAAGTCGCTGGTCGAGGTCGCCGACGCGCACGCCGAGACCGTGATGCCCGGCTACACCCACCTCCAGCCCGCCCAGCCCGCGACCGTCGGCCACTACCTGCTGTCCTACGAGCAGGCGGTGGCCCGCGACACCGAGCGGCTGTTCGACGCCTACGACCGGGTGAACCGGTCGCCGCTGGGCGCGGCCGCGTTCGGCGGGACGCCCTTCGACGTGGACCGCGAGCGCACCGCCGAACTGCTCGGGTTCGACGGCCTCGTGGCGAACTCGATGGACGCGGTGTCGACCCGCGACTTCCTCGTGGAAGTCGTCGCCGCGCTCGCGAACCTCGCCACGACTGTCTCGGGGCTGGCCGAGGACCTCGTGGTGTTCTCGAACAAGGGGCTGGTCGAGCTCTCGGACGACTACTCGTCGACCTCCTCGATCATGCCCCAGAAGAAGAACCCCGACACGCTCGAACTCGTGCGGGCGACCGCCGGCGACGCCGCCGCCGGGCTCAACGGCCTGCTGACGACGCTGAAGGGCCTGCCCCGGGCGTACAACCGCGACCTCCAGAGCGCCACGCCCCACGCGTGGTCGACCGTCGACGCGGTCGACGAGGCGGTCGCGGTCGCGGCGGGCGCGGTCTCGACCGCGACGTGGGACGAGAGCGCGCTGGCCGAGGCGGCCGGCGAGGGGTTCTCGACCGCGACCGGCGTGGCCGACCTGCTCGCGATGGCCGGGGTTCCCTTCCGGAACGCGCACGAGATGGTCGCGAAGGCTGCCGAGGAGGGCGCCGACTACGCCGCGCTCGACGCGGCGGCCGAGGAAGTGCTCGGCGACTCGCTCGACGCCTACGTCGACCGCGAGGCCGTCGAGACCGCGCTCGACCCCGCGGCCAGCGCGGCGGCCCGCGACTCGGCCGGCGGGCCCGCGCCCGAGGCGGTCGTCGCGGGCCTGTCGACCGCCGAGGACGGGGTCGCCGACGACGAGGCGACGCTGGCCGGCGAGCGCGACGCGCTGGCGGAGGCCGCAGACCTGCGCCGACGGGAGGTGAGTCAGCTTGTCTGACGGTCCACCGGTCCCTCGCGGGACCACACTTATATACCTCCGAAGTCCGACACTGGCTTCGGCCTGACGCGACATTTGCCCGTTTCACGCCTTTAGACTCGTCTTCGTGTAATGTAACTATTTTAACAATTTCGATGCCTTTAAGTGGTAATACGAGATACTACAGATTGCTATGACCGAATGCGTCGAATGCGGGGCGGACGTGACCCTGCACGACAACGCGGAAGTAGGAGAGATAGTCGACTGCACGACCTGCGGCGCCGAGCTCGAAGTCGTCGAGCAGAACCCGCCAGTCCTCGAGCGAGCCCCGGAGCTCGAAGAGGACTGGGGGGAGTAAATTGCACGCCGAAATCGCAAGCGATTTCGAGCTCACGCTCACCGCGGAGGGGTTCGCGTGAAGGTCGGAATACTCTACTCCCGGATCCGCAAGGACGAGAAGCTCCTCCTCTCGGAGCTGCGCGAGCGCGGCCACGACGTGGTCAAGATCGACGTCCGCGACCTCCAGTTCGGGCTGACCGAGGCCCCCGAAGTGTTCGCGGACCTCGACATCGTCGTGGACCGTTGTCTCGCGACCAGCCGGAGCCTCTACGCCACCAAGTTCTGCGAGGCCTACGGCGTGCCCGTGGTCAACTCCGCGGCGACCGCACAGACCTGCGCCGACAAGGTCCAGAACAGCCTCGCGCTCGCGGGCGCGGGCGTTCCCACGCCCGCGACCGACGTGGCGTTCACCAAGGAGTCGGCGATGGAGAGCATCGAGAAGTTCGGCTACCCCTGCGTCATCAAGCCCGTCGTCGGGTCGTGGGGACGCCTGATGGCGAAGATCGACTCCCGGAGCGCCGCCGAGGCCATCCTGGAGCACAAGGCCACCCTGGGCCACTACGAGCACAAGGTGTTCTACGTCCAGGAGTTCGTCGACAAGCCCGGCCGCGACGTCCGGGTGCTCGCGACCGACGGCGAGCCCGTCGCCGCGATGGTCCGGTCGTCGGACCACTGGCTCACCAACGCCGCGAAGGGCGCCGAGACCGAGGCCTTCGAGCTCGACGAGGAGGCGAAGGCGCTCGTGAAGGCCGCCAGCGACGCGGTCGGCGGCGGCCTGCTCGGCGTCGATTTGATGGAGACCGGCGGAGATGGCGCCAACTACACCGTCCACGAGGTCAACCACACCGTCGAGTTCAAGTCGCTGAACGGGGCGACCGACGTCGACGTGCCCGCGAAGGTGGTCGACTGGCTCGAAGCCAAGGCCGCGCAGGGGACGAAGCAGGAGGTGATGGCCTGATGCCCATCACCGACTCGGCGGCCGACGCCGACGGCAGTGCCGACGAGACGGTCACCGCGACCGTCGTCGGCGGGAGCGGCTTCGCGGGCGGCGAACTCCTGCGCATCCTAGCCGGCCACCCGAACGTCGACCTCGCGGGCGCGACCAGCCGGGAGTACGCCGGCAAGTCGGTGGGGTCGGTCCACCCGAACCTCCGGGGAACCGACCTCCGGTTCTCGGACCCGGCCGACCTCGACTCGGTGGACGTCCTGTTCGCGGCGACGCCCCACGGCGTCTCGATGGAACAGATAGACGACTTCTACGAGGTCGCCGACACCGTGGTCGACCTCAGTGCGGACTTCCGGCTGAACACCGCCGAGCAGTACGAGGAGTGGTACGACGGCCACGACGCGCCCCAACTCCTCGACGAGGCGGTGTACGCCCTGCCGGAGCTCCACCGCGAGGACCTGCCGGGCGCCGACCTCGTCGCGGCCGGCGGCTGCAACGCCACCGCGACGATTCTCGGCCTCTACCCTCTGTTCGACGGCGGGATTCTATCCGGCGACGAGCAGGTCGTCGCCGACGTGAAGGTCGGCTCCTCGGAGGGCGGCGCCGGCGCGAGCAAGGCCGGCAGCCACCCCGAACGCTCGGGCGTGGTCCGGCCCTACGCGCCGACCGGCCACCGCCACGAGGCCGAGATCGAGCAGGAACTGGGCGCCTCGGTCTCGTTCACGGCCCACGCGGTCGACATGGTCCGGGGCGCGGCCGCGACCTGCCACGTGTTTCCGGACGGGCCGGTCTCGAAGGGCGACCTCTGGTCGGCCTTCCGCGGCGCCTACGAGGACGAGCCGTTCGTCCGGCTCCAGTCGGGCGGCGGCGGGGTGTACCGCTACCCCGAGCCCAAGGCGGTCGCGGGGACCAACATGGCGGAAGTGGGATTCGAACTCGACCCCGGTAACAAGCGCATCGTCGTGTTCAGCGCCATCGACAACCTCGTGAAGGGGACGGCCGGCCAGGCGGTCCACGCCGCCAACGTCGCGCTCGGCTTCGAGGAGACCGCCGGCCTCGACTTCCAGGGACTCCATCCGGTGGGAAGCCCATGACCGAAGACAGCTACACGAAGGCGGAACTCGAAGCGGCCCACGAGCAACTGATCGACAACGACCTCGGCGACGACGGCCTCCGGACCGACGGAGGTGAGCGCGAGCAGGGCGAGCGCGAGCCTCGTCAGACTGCGTCTGACGGTGGGTTCGCAAGCGAGGAGGACGAGGACCACAGTCCCCCCATCGTCGTCAAGGTCGGCGGGGCGCGCGCGGTTGACCCCGCGGGCGCGCTCGCGGACGTGGCCCATCTCGTCGCGAACGGCGAGGACGTGGTGGTCGTCCACGGCGGCTCGACTGCCGTGGACGACACCCTCGAACGGCTGGGCGAGGAGCCCGAGTACGTCGAGACCCCCGGCGGCGTCGTCGGGCGGTTCACCGACGAGACCACGATGGAGGTGTTCGAGATGGTGCTGCCCGGCAAGCTCAACACCGACCTCGTCGCCGGCCTCCAGAACGAGGGCGTCGACGCGGTCGGCCTGTCGGGCGTCGACGGGAAGCTGCTGACCGGCCCGCGCAAGTCGGCGGTCAAGGTGCTCGAGGACGGCCGCAAGAAGATAAAGCGGGGCGACCACTCCGGCAAGATCGAGGCGGTCGACGCCGACCTGCTGGAGACGCTGTTCGCGGGCAACTACGTCCCGGTCGTGACGGTGCCGATGCTGGCCGAGGAGAGCGACGGCGACCTGACGCCGGTCAACGCCGACGCCGACCGCGCGGCCGCCGCCATCGCGGGCGCACTGGGCGGCGAACTCGTCGTGCTGACCGACGTGGCGGGCGTCTACGAGGACCCCGACGACCCCGACTCGCTCATCGAGTCGGTCGGGACGCCGGCGGAACTGGAGGCGGCCGAGGACGCCGCCGAGGGGTTCATGACGAAGAAGGTCATGGCCGCCGTCGAGGCGCTGGAGGGCGGCGCGGCGTCGGTGACGGTCGCCGACGCGAACAACCGCGACCCCATCACGGCCGCCAGGACCGGCCACGGGACCGAGTTCGAACCGGGGGCCGTGAGATAATGTCCGGGTTCGTCTACTCCGAGAAACCGATCCGGATCGAGCGCGGCGAGGACGTCTACCTCTACGACGACGCCGACGACGAGTACCTCGACTTCGGCGCGAGCTACGGCGTCGCCGCGGTCGGCCACTGCCACCCGAAGGTGGTCTCGGCGGTCCAGGAGCAGGTCGAGAAGCTGACGTTCGTGCAGGCCAGCTACCCCAACTCGGCCCGCGACGCGCTCTACGAGAAGCTGGCGGCGGTCGCGCCCGGCGACCTCGAGAACGTCTGGCTCTGCAACTCCGGCACCGAGGCCAACGAGGCGGCCCTGAAATTCGCCCGGAGCGCCACCGGCAACTCCAAGATCGTGGCGGCCCAGCGGGGGTTCCACGGCCGGACGATGGGGTCGCTGGCCGCGACGTGGAAGCCCAAGTACAAGAAGCCGTTCGAGCCGCTGGCCGGCGATTTCGAGTTCGTCCCCTACGGCGACGAGGAGGCGCTGGCCGAGGCCGTCGACGACGAGACGGCCGCGGTCCTGCTCGAACCGGTCCAGGGCGAGGGCGGCGTCAACCCCGCGCCCGAGGGTTACCTGGAGGCGGCCCGCGAGGTGACCGACGAGACCGGCGCGGCGCTGGTCTTCGACGAGATCCAGACCGGCCTCGGCCGGACCGGGGCGCTGTGGGCCTGCGAGAAGCGCGGCGTCGTACCCGACGTGCTCACCTCGGCGAAGGGGCTGGGCGGCGGGCTCCCCGTCGGCGCGACGCTCTGCGCCGACTGGGTCGCCGAGGAGTCGGGTCCCCACGGCTCGACGTTCTCGGGCGGGCCGGTCGTGAGCGCGGCCGCCGAGGCCACGCTGGAGGTCGTCGCCGACGAGAACCTCCCGGAGAACGCCGCCGACGTGGGGCGTCACCTCCAGTCGAAACTGAGGGGTTCCGAGTTACCGATTCGCACGGTCCGGGGCGAGGGACTGCTCCTCGGCGCGGAGGTCGGCCGGGGCGCCAACAGCGTGCTGAAGCGGCTGGCGATGAACCACGGGGTGCTGGCGCTGCCCGCCGGCCGGACCGTGGTGCGACTGCTCCCGCCGCTGACCGTCACGGAGGCCCACGCCGACGAGGTCGTCGAGGCGCTGGAGAGCGCGCTCGCGGAGGTGTCGACGTGAGCGCGAGCGCCGACGCCGCCGTGAGCGACGAGGCGGCCCGTGAACTGCTCGTCGACCTCGTGGACGTCCCGTCGCCCACCGGCGAGGAACGCGAGTGCGCCGAGCGCCTCGCGGCCTTCTTCGAGGCGCACGGGCGCGAGGCGTGGCTCGACGAGGTCGGCAACGTCCGGGCGCCCGCCGACGACTCGGTGCTGCTGACCTCCCACGTCGACACCGTGCCGGGCGACATCCCGGTGCGCGTCGAGGAGACCGAGGACGCCGAGGGGAACGCGACCGAGGAGCTGTGGGGCCGCGGCAGCGTCGACGCCAAGGGACCCCTCGCGGCGATGGCGGCGGCGGCGGTCGAGACCGGCGTCAGCTTCGTCGGCGTGGTCGGCGAGGAGACCGACTCGCGGGGCGCGCGCTTCCTCGTCGAGGACCGTGACGAGCCCGACGCCGTGGTCAACGGCGAGCCCTCGGGCTGGGACGGCGTGACCCTCGGATACCGGGGGTTCCTCGCGGGCGAGTACGCCGTGAGTACCGACTCGGTCCACACCTCGCGGCCCGACCCCAACGCCGTCCAGAAGGCGATGCGGTGGTGGCGGGCGGTCGAGTCCGGGTTCGAGAGTGACGACGAGACGCCCGTCTTCGAGCGGGTGACCGCCAAGCCCGTGGAGTTCGCGGGCGGGACCGCGGCCGACGGGCTCTCGGTGGAGGCGAGCGTCGAGGCGCAGTTCCGGATTCCGCCGGGCGAGACCGCGGCGGGCGTCCGCGAGGCCGTCGAGGCCGAGCTGGCGGCGGGCGAGGTCGACTGGGCGGAGCCGATTCCGCCCGTGATGGAGACGCCCCGCAGCGAGGTGGCGCGAGCGTTCCGGGCCGCGATCCGACGAGTCGGGGGCGACCCCCGACTCCTCCGCAAGACCGGAACCAGCGACATGAACCTCTACGCCGGGGCGTGGGACTGCCCCATGGCGACCTACGGCCCCGGCGACTCCGACCTGGACCACGCGCCGAACGAACGCCTCGACCTCGGAGGGTTCGACCGGGCCGTCGACGTGCTGACGGCCGTCTCCGAGGACCTCGCCGACGCATGAGCAACGACACGACCCAGCCCGCGGCCGACGCCGCGGCCCCGACCGCCGAATCGCCAGCCAGCCAGTTCCTGACCGTCGACGACGTCTCGGCCGACGAGCTCGCCGAGATACTGTCGACCGCGGGCGAGCTGAAGGTGGCCCACCACACGGGCACGGCACACGCCGTCCTGCCGAACCGCACGCTCGCCATGCTGTTCGAGAAGCCCAGCACCCGGACCCGTGTCTCGTTCGAGACCGGGATGACCCAGCTGGGCGGCCACGCCGTCTACCTCGGGCCCGACACCACCCACCTCGACCACGGCGAGCCGGTCGCCGACACCGCCAGGGCGCTCTCGCGGTACGTCGACGCCGTGATGGCCCGGGTGTTCGACCACGACGCGCTCGAAGGGATGGCGGCCCACGCCACCGTCCCGGTGATCAATGGGCTCTCGGACGACGCCCACCCGTGCCAGACGCTGGCGGACCTGTTCACCATCTACGAGCGCTTCGACGGCTTCGAGGACGTGTCGGTCGCCTGGGTCGGCGACGGCAACAACGTCGCGCGGTCGTTCGCGGTCGGCGCCGCGATGGTCGGCCTCGACCTGACGATGGCGACGCCCGAGGGGTACGGCCCCGGCGAGGAGGTCCTCGCGCGGGCCGACGAGCAGGGCGAAGCGCCCGAGGTCGTCCGCGACCCCGAGGCGGCCGTCGAGGGCGCCGACGTCGTCTACACAGACGTCTGGGTCAGCATGGGTCAGGAGGACGAGCGCGAGGCCAAGCTCGGCGACTTCGACGGGTTCCAGGTGAACGACGACCTGCTCGCGGCCGCGCCCGAGGCCGACGTGATGCACTGCCTGCCGGCCCACCGCGGCGAGGAGATAACGGACGAGGTGCTCGAGAGCGACCGGGCGGTCGTCTGGGACCAGGCCGAGAACCGGATGCACACCCAGAAGGCGCTGCTGACCCGCCTGCTCGACGCGGAGTGAGCGGGACGGACCTCGCGGACGACTCGTCGCAGACGGTGTGGTCCGGCGCTGTTTCCCCGGGTTTCGAATCCAAGTGCGGAGACGTGCGACTGTCGCCGCGTTCGCCGCGCCAACGGAATCTCGTAAAGAGGAAAAAGAAATTAACGAGAGCGTCCTAGAATATCCCAATCCCGTAATCTGTTTTGTATGCTGCGATATAAATGTCATCAGCCAAAACTCACTATGACCTCCCCGCCGTTGGTCTCCCCGGGGGAGAACCAGTGTTCTACCACGACAACGAACTCCAGTACGAAGTTGAGGTCGAGGATCCGGACCCGTACTTCGCGAAGATGCTGCAGCAAGCCATCGGCGGCGTCGAGGGCGAGATGCGGGTCGCGCTCCAGTACATGTTCCAGGCGTTCGGGCAACCGAAGGAGAAGCAGGAGTACCGCAACCTGCTGATGGAGACAGCGGCCGAGGAGCTGGGCCACATCGAGATGCTGGCCACGGCCGTCACGAAGAACCTCCAGGGGGCGCCCGACGAGGTCCGCCGGGAGGCCCGCGAGAACGACGCCGTCATCGACGCGATGATGCAGGGCGGCCAGCCCCGGCAGGCGCTGTCGGCCGGGCTCCACGCGATGCCGGTCGACGCGAACGGCAACGCCTTCAGCGGGAACTTCATCGTCGCCAGCGGGAACCTCGCGGCCGACATGTACGCCAACATCATGGCCGAGTCGACCGGCCGGCTGCTGGCGACCCGGTTGTACGAGATGACTGACGACGAGGGGATGAAGGACATGCTGTCGTACCTCATCGCCCGCGACACGATGCACCAGAACCAGTGGCACGCCGCCCTCGAGGAGATGGGCGAGACCGTGCCCGTGCCCGCGAGTTTCGACCAGGAGAAGGAGAACCAGGAGTACAACTACGAGTTCATGTCCACGTTCCGGGAGGACCGCGAGGACCCCCACGAGCGCTGGACTGAGGGAGTCTCCATCGACGGCAAGGGCGAGTTCTCGTTCGGCACCCAGCCCGGCGGCGGCAACCCGCAGCTCGAGAAGACCATCGCGCAGATGTACAACGAGGCCACCGGCGGGGACACGGACCGGACCATCCAGGACGAAGAGTAGCGCGACGGTCCGGCGTCGCGGCGGAGCGAGCGATGCGCGCGGAACCAGCAACGACACTTTTCGCGTCGTGCGCCCGGGTCACGCCCGCCGGACGACCGCGAAGGCCGCGCCGAGGACCACGCCGTAGAGGACGTGACCGGCGAGGCTGGCGAGGCTGGGGGTCGGAATCGGCAGGACCCAGACAGCGTTCGCGGCGGTCCAGAACGCGAGCGCGACGCCGACCGCGACCAGCCAGACCGCCGCCCCGTAGCCCGCGCCGAGCACCGCGCCCGTGGCGGGTCGGTCGGCGTATCCGGCCGCGGGCGGCCAGCTGGCGACGCCGGCGTAGACCAGCGCGAACACGACGCTGTGGAACAGGTGGACCGCCCAGTCGGTCGCCAGTCGCTCGACGCCGCCGGGACCGTCGACCGGCGGGAAGAGGCCGATCGCGAACTGGAGGTAGAGCCCGAAGGCGATTCCCGCTGCGAGGCCGGCGAGTGCGCCGCCGACCCACCGGTGGACGCCGCGTCGGTCGCGCCGAACCGCGGTCTCCGTTCCGGCCATAGGTCGTGATGTGGTACCGCGACCCAAAAATCGGCGCGTTCGTTCGGACGGTTCACGGCGCTGACGGGAAGTCACGACCGATTGCGGCCCGAAAGTTGTGATTTATCGACACCTCCGCGGCGGGACGCCGAGCGATTCCCGCGGCGGTCACGTGGGCGGGCCTCGGGGCGGTCGGCCGCCGGAAATCCGGATTACCGCCGGCCCCGCGGCTCAGCCCCGCCGGGCCAGGGCGAACACCGCGCCGAGCACGGCGCCGTAGAGGACGTGACCGACGAGCATGAGCGCGTCGAGGTTCGGCACCGCCGGCGCGTCGAGGCCGAGCGCCCCCAGCCACAGGGGCATCGCGACCGCCGCGGCGACGGTCCAGAGGACGACGCCGTAGCCGACGCCCAGCGCCGTGATCGGGACGAGTCCGGCGTCGCGGTAGTCCGTGCGACCCAGGGCGGCCGCGAAGACGAGCGCGAACACGACGCTGTGGAACAGGTGGGCGACCCAGCCGGCGGTCGCGCCCTCCGGCCCGTACAGCGACGCGATTGTCGGCATCGTCCCCATCGCCTGGAGCAGGACGCCGCAGACGAGACCGCCTGCGACCCCGCCGAGGACCGCGTTCGACCACGTCCGTTCGACGGTCACGCCACGTTCGATGGTCTCCTCGCCGGCGAGGGGTTCGGTGGGATTTCTCGAAGCCATGCGGCCCTGGAGGTCCGGAGAGGAGATACACGTATCCGATGGAAACGGACAGGACAGACCCCGAAAGCCGCGTTCGCCTCCCCGAACCGAGCGACCGGGGTGACGCGTCGGGACGGGACGCCGGAAGCTGCCGGGGGACGGACACAACAAGTCGGACAGATTTCGGCCGACTCGGCCGCGCCGAACCGGACGTTTTTGCCGGTGAGCCTCCAATCGAAACGGAGGGGTGGAAACGAGTGCCACGGCTCGGCTTCGCGGGCGACGTGATGCTCGGCCGGAAGGTCGACGAGCGCCAGCGCCGCGAGCGCCGGGCGCCGGCCGCGGTCTGGGGCGACCTGCTCGACCGTCTGCGGGCGCTCGACGGCCTGTTCGTCAACCTGGAGTGCTGCCTGTCGACCCGCGGCGAGCAGTGGACCCGGACCCGCCGACCGTTCCACTTCCGGGCCGATCCCGACTGGGCCGTGCCCGCGCTCGACGCGGCCGGCGTCGACTGGGCGAACCTCGCGAACAACCACCTGCTGGACTACGGCGAGACCGCATTGCTCGACACGCTCGACCACCTCGACGCGGCGGGCGTCGCCCGGTCGGGCGCCGGGCCGGACCGCGAGGCGGCCCGCGCCCCGGCGACGGTCGAGATAGACACGGCGCACGGCGATGGCGACATCGACAGCCTCCGCGTCGCGTTCGTCTCGGCGACCGACAACACGCCGGAGTTCGCCGCGGGACCGGAGACCGCGGGCGAGGACGGCCCCGGCACCGCCTACCTCGACCTCTCGAAGGAGGTCGAGGCCCGCGAAACGATGGCGGAGATGCTGGCCCGCGCCCGGGAGACCGACCCCGACCTGCTGGTGGCCTCGCTCCACTGGGGTCCGAACATGGTCGAGGAGCCGCCCGACCACTTCCGGGCGTTCGGCCGGTGGTTGGCCGAGCGCGGCGTCGACCTCGTCCACGGCCACAGCGCCCACGTCTTCCAGGGCATCGAGGTCCGCAACGGAACGCCGATCCTGTACGACTGCGGCGACTTCGTGGACGACTACGCCGTTGACGACGAGTTGCGGAACGACCGGAGCTTCCTGTTCGAGGTAGTCGTGGAAGACGCCGGAGTGACCGAACTGCGACTCCTGCCGACGGAAATCCGCGATTTCGCGGTCCACGAGGCGGGGGCGGCGGCCGCGGCCTGGAGCCGGTCGCGGATGCGAGAACTGTCGGCCGAGTTCGGGACCGCGTTCGAGGAGGACGACGGAGAACTGCTGCTCGAACTTTGACCTACAGCCTCCGGACGTACGGGAACGCGGCGCCGACCACGAGGCCGTAGACGAGGTGACCGACGAGGCCCTGGACGTTCACGTTCGGGAACGGCGGGCTGGCGGGCGAGCCGACCGCACCGAGCCAGAGGGGCATGACGAGCGCCGCCCCGCCACGCGAGGTGTTCGTCAGGCGTTTCGACCGCGGTGGTGGTTTCCGACGCCACGTGCCGCTGTACACCCACTCACGGCATATCGGCAGGGCGAACGTGCAGGTCGAGCGCACACCCGGGAATGGTTCTAAGTGCTGGCCAGTGGAATGGGACACCATGTCACACCCCGAGTCGTTCCGCGAGTTGATGCTCGTCGAGGATCCGGGGTTCGCCGACGTGATGCGGTGCGTCTTCGGCATCCAGGAGCACGAGACCGAGACGTACCTGACGCTGCTCGACGCCCCGGACAGCACCGTCGAGGAGCTGGCCGACGAACTCGACCGCGACCGGAGCAACGTCAGCCGCTCGCTGTCGACCCTGCGGGAGAAGGAACTGGTCGAGCGCCGCCGGACGCTGCTGGACGGCGGCGGCCACGTCTACTGCCACGTCGCCGAGCCGCTGCCCGCGGTCCGCGAGCGCCTCCACGAGGAACTCGACGCCTGGACCGAGTTCGTCCACGGCCGCATCGACGACTTCGGCGGCCCCGAGTGAACGCCGTGCGGTGGGCCGGCGGAGAGAATCGGCGGCGGCCCGCGACGGTATCGGTCCGGACCCGGCAGAGAGACCGCTCGCCGGGCGGCTCGAGACAAATCTGCCACCGACCAACCCCTTTTTCCCCCTCCATCGCCTTCCCCCACCAGATGACCGAACTGACGCTCTCCGCCGCCGCGACCGAGGCGGCGCCGGACGCGGCCGACGACGGCGTCTGGCTGGCCTGCATCGACTGCGACTGGACCGGCGCGCCCTTCGAGGAGGTCCGGTACCGGTGTCCCGACTGCGAGAGCCTGCTGGAGGTCCGGTACGCCGACCTCCCGACCCTCGAGGACTTCGCAGAGTCCGACGAGCGGGGCGTCTGGCGGTACGCCGACGCGCTCCCGTTCGACGCGGGCGTGAGCATCGAGGAGGGCGACACGCCCCTCTACGAGGTGCCGACCATCGAGGACGAGGTCGGGGTCGCGGACCTCCGGGTCAAGCACGAGGGGATGAACCCGACCGGGAGCTTCAAGGACCGCGGGATGACCGTGGGCGTCCGGGTCGCCGAGGAGCTGGGCGTCGGCCGGCTCGCCTGCGCGTCGACGGGCAACACGAGCGCGGCGCTGGCGTGCTACGGCGCCCGGGCCGGCACGCAGGTGCTCGTCCTCCTGCCCGCGGGCAAGGTCGCCGCCGGCAAGGTCGCGCAGGCCAGCCTCCACGGCGCGCGCATCCTGGAGGTCGACGGCAACTTCGACGCCTGCCTCGACGTCGTCTCGGACCTGGCCGACCGCGGAGAGGCGTACCTGCTGAACTCGCTCAATCCCTTCCGGCTCGAGGGCCAGAAGACCATCGGCCTCGAGATACTCGAACAGTTCCGCGACCAGACGGGCGACCTGCCCGACCGCATCGTCCTCCCCGTCGGCAACGCCGGCAACACCGCCGCGCTCTACAAGGCGTTCCGCGAACTGGTCGCGGCCGGGTCGCTCGCCCCCGAGGAGGTGCCGACCCTGACCGGCGTCCAGGCCGAGGGCGCGGCCCCGATGGTCGAGGCGATCGAGGAGGGCAGCGACGAGATCCGGCGCTGGGAGGACGTCGAGACCCGCGCGACCGCCATCCGCATCGGCAACCCGGTCAACGCGCCGAAGGCGCTGCCGGGCATCCGGGAGACCGGCGGCACCGCGGTCGCCGTCTCGGACGAGGAGATCACCGACGCCCAGTGCGCGCTCGCACGGGACGGC
Source organism: Halorussus rarus (assembly GCF_003369835.1). Taxonomy (NCBI): domain Archaea; kingdom Methanobacteriati; phylum Methanobacteriota; class Halobacteria; order Halobacteriales; family Haladaptataceae; genus Halorussus; species Halorussus rarus. The sequence goes on from NZ_QPMJ01000002.1 coordinate 1,451,228, forward strand.
GTCGGCGTCGAGCCCGCCAGCGCGGCCTCGGTGGCGGGCCTCCGAAAGCTCCGCGAGTCGGGCGAGATCGGGAGCGACGAGCGGGTCGTCTGTCTGACGACCGGCCACCTGCTGAAGGACCCCGACGCCGCCGCGGCCGCGGGCGCCGACCCCGAGCCCGTGCCGGCCGACACCGACGGCGTGCTCGACCACCTCGCGAAGTGACGACGACCTAGACGACCCTCGGCGCGTCCCGGCAGCCATCTGCAGTCGAAACGGCGTCGTTCGCCCGTCTGACGCGTCATCTACTCGTCTGACGCGACTTTTTTGCCCTTGCCACCGTGTAACAATGCGTGAGTACCGAGACTCCCGAGCGCGCTCACGACGCCGAACCGACCCCAGACCGACAGTCGCTCGACAGCGAGGACAATTACCGGACTTCCGATGGCGAGGACGGCGCCGACCCCGACGACGAACTCGTGGTCGCGGTCTACCCCCGACGAGTCCACGAACAGGTACGGTCCGACCTCGACGACCGGCGCGAGCGCCCCTGCCGGGAGTACGAGGCCGAGTACGCCGACCTGCTGGCCGAGCGCGCCCGCCTGATCGACGAGGTGGCCGCGCTCGAACGGCAACTGGAGCGGGCGGAGTCCAGGCTGGACGCGGTGGTCGAGCGCTACGAGCGGATTCTGGCGGCCCGAGACGGGTCCGACCGCGACCGACCCGGCGGGGCGTGGCGGACCGGGCGAGCGGGCCGCGACGGCGGGGAGGACCCGGACGACCGCGAGCCGACCGGACTGCTCGCGCGTTTCGGGCGCAGTCTCCGATAGCGTCCGCCGGGACGACCGCGGCCCGCCGCACGGGCCCGACGCAGCTTTTCTAGGGGCAGGCAATTTTTGCTAAGAACCCGGTCCGACCGAGAACGGGACGCAGCGACACGGAATTCAGCCAGTGATAATTCCGTCCGGACGTTTATATATTTGGCTCGGAATAATCGGTTCAACTCGGAGAAAGATGCAGATCACGAACGACGTCGTCCTGTCGATGCTCGCCGCGCTCGTCACCGGCGGGGTCGCCGCGTTCGCCTGGCGGCGCCGCGGGCGGCCGGGCGGCCTCCCGGTCGCGGCGTTCAACGGGGCGGCGTGCGTCTGGACCGCCGGAAACGCGCTCCAGGCCGCGAGTACGACGCTGGCGGGGAAACTGCTGTGGGTCGACGTCCAGTATCTGGGTATCATCGTCGTCCCGATCGCGTGGTTCGCGCTCGCCTGCGAGTACACGGGCCGCGAGGAATGGGCGAACCCGCGGACGCTCGCGGCGCTGGCGGTTCCGCTCGTCGCGGCGGCGGTCCTCGCGTGGACGAACCCGTACCACCACCTGGTCCACGCGTCGAGCGAGGTCGTCACCGTCGGCGGGAACGCCTCGCTCCGCCGGACGTTCGGCCCGGCGTTCTGGGCGTCCTGGATCTACTCGAACCTGGTGTCGGGACTCGGGACGGTCGTGTTCTTCCACGGATTGGTCCGGTCGCGCCGGCTCTACCGCCGGCAGACGCTCGCCGTGGTCGCGGGGACCACCGTCCCGTGGACCGCCACATGGCTGTTCTTCACCGGTCGACTGACCGTCGAACCGGAGGCGTTCTTCGCGGTGTCCGGGGTGGCGTTCGCCTACGCCATCGCGGAGTACGACTTCCTCGGCGCGGCGCCTGTCGGTCGGACGACGGTGTTCGAGAAGATGGACGACCCCGTCGTCGTCCTCGACGACGAGGAGCGCATCGCCGACGCCAACCCCGCGGCCGGCGCCCTGTTCGGGTGGGAGCGCACCGACGCGATGGTCGGTCGACCCGTGGCCGAGGTCTGCGAGGAGTGCGCCGCTCTCGTCGACTGCCACGACGAGGACTCCGACGCGACGGTCGTCGTCGAGAATCCCGACGGCGAGCGCCGGCACTTCGACGTGCAGTCCTCGTCGCTGTCGAACGACTCGACCGCGGGGACCGCGCTACTGCTCCGGGACGTGACCCGGCGCAGACGCAACGAACGGCGGCTCGAACGCCAGAACGAGCAGCTCGAGGAGGTCGGCCACACCATCGCCCACGACCTCCGGAACCCGCTCAACGTCGCGCAGGGCAACGCCGAGCTCGCGCGCGAGGCCGACGACCCCGACGCGGTCGCCGAGCGCCTCGCCGCGGTCGAGTCGGCCCACGACCGCATGGAAGCGATCATCGACGAGGTCCTCGCGGTGGCGACGGGCGACGAGCCGGCGTCCCGGGACCGGCTCGACCTCCGGGCGGTCGCCGAGGGCGCCTGGCGGAACGTCGACACCGGCGGCGCCGAGCTGGCGTTCGACGGGGCCGACGTCGCGGTGGTGGCCGACGAGGGACGGCTCACCAGCGCCTTCGAGAACCTGTTCCGGAACGCCGTGGAGCACGGCTCCACGAGCCCTCGTTCGCAGGCTCACGAGAATCCGGTGGAGCACGGCGAATCCGGCGTGACCGTCACGGTCGGGTCGCTCGACGACGGCGCAGGGTTCTACGTGGCCGACGACGGGCCGGGCATCCCCGAGGACGACCGCGAGCGAGTGTTCGAGCGGGGGTTCACCACGTCGGCGGGCGGGACCGGCGTGGGGCTCGCGGTGGTCAGTGACGTCGCCGACCGCCACGGCTGGACGGTCAGCGCGACCGAGAACGAGGCCGGCGGAGCGCGGTTCGAGGTCCGGGGCGTCGAGACGCCGGCCGCGCCGCGGTCGTAGCGAGCCGACACCGGTCGGCGACGATTCGCGGCTCGCCGGCACCGGATCCGAGGGCCGTCAGCTATCTGCTCCGGGCGAGTCCCACGACGACCACGGCGCTCACCAGCAGACAGCCCAGCAGGCCGGCGAACGCCGCCTCGTAGGACAGCCGGCCCGCGACGAAGCCGACGTAGCTCGGCCCGAGGCTCCCGAGCCCGATGTAGACGCTCCGGGTCGCGCCGAGGTCCCCGCCCATGCTGCCGTCCGGGAACGTGTCCATCAGCAGCGCCTGCATCACCGGCGGGTACGCCATCAGGCCGGCCGCGAAGGCGATCACGGCGAGGCCGACCGCGAGGGTTCCCGAGGCCGACAGCAGCCCCGCGAGCGCGGCTGCCGCGACCGTCAGCGCGCCCGCGGCGACGCCCGCCCGGGGGAACCGGTCGCCCAGCGACCCCGCGAGGGGCTTGACGACCGCCCCGACCACGAACAGCGCCGCGAACCCGCCGCTGGCCAGGTCGGCCGGGAACCCCTTGGCCACCCGGAGGAACGTCGGCAGGAAGCCGGCGGCGCTCTGCCAGGTGAACGCGTACAGCGCGTAGGCCAGCAGGTACCACCGCAGCCGCCGGTTGCGCCAGAGCCGGGCCGCGGTCGTCCGGGCGTCGTCGACGCCGGCGGCGACCGCTTCCCGGTCGGTCCGGGGCCGGTCGTACGCCTCGCGGGCCCAGACGTGCAGCGCCAGCGCGGTGCCGGCGAGCACAGCGACGACCGGGACGTAGGCGGTGCGCCAAGTCCCGACCGCGAGCACCGCGACTGCGAGGCCGGCCGCGGCCGCGCCGCCGACGTCTCCCGAGGCGGTGTGGAGCCCGAACGCCTCCCCGCGGCGGTCGACGAACAGGTCCGACACCAGCGCCCGCGCCGGGGTCGGGTAGAGTCCCGCGCCGACCCCGATGACGGCCGCGCCGAGCAGGTAGAACGGGTAGGTGGGGGCGCTCGCGAGGGCGGCGAAGCCGACGACGACCAGCGAGAGGCCGGCGACCAGCAGGCTCTTGCGGGTCAGCCGGTCGGAGAGCCGGCCGCTGGGGTACTGGCCCATCGCGTACAGCCCCCAGAGCAGCGTGAACGCCAGCCCCGCCTGGAACTCGGTGATGCGGAGGTCGGTCATCACGTTCCCCAGCAGCGGCGAGAGCACGAGCCGGCCGGTCTGGATGGCGGTCCAGCCGAGCGAGACGGTGAGCAGGAGCCGGCCGGTGTAGCCGGTCAGCAGCCGCTCGCCGGCCTCCTCGTCCGTCTCGTCGGCGCGACCGTGTGACACTGTCGGAGCAAGGACGAGGGGCTATTTCAGTGCGGCTTTTCCGGCAGGGCAGACGGGGTGTCAGAGCGCCGTCGCCCCGAAGTAGAGCCCCGCCGCGACGAGCGCGACGCCGACGACCCGGACCACCAGCCGCCAGCGGTCGGTCGCGGGCGAGTCCTCGCCGTACTCGCCGCCGCGGCCGGTCGGTCGCCGTCCCGCGGCGTGCATCCGGACGACCGCCTCCGGATACGCGAGGACGAACAGGCCGAGGCCGACGCCGAGAACGGCGGCCAGCGCGGTGCGGAGGTCCATCGTTGGGGCGGTTCGGTCAGTTACGCAGTCGCTCGATGCGCTTCTCGACCGGCGGGTGGCTGGCGAACAGGCGGGCGAGGCCGGACTCCTCGCCGAAGATGCACAGGGCGTTGACCTCGGAGTCGATCTCCGACTCGCGGGCGCGCTCGCTCCCCCGACTGATCTTCTCGAGGGCGCTGGCCAGCGGTTCGCCGCCGCCGATCTCGTCGGCGGCGTCGCGGTCGGCGACGTACTCCCGGTACCGCGAGATGGCGAACACGAACACCATCACGAGCATCTGGGTTATCTGGCCCACGACCATGGCGAGGAAGAAGTCCGCGAGGTCGTTGTCGCCGGTGAGCAGGACCGCCCACTGGGCGACGATGGCGACGATGGAGGCGACGCCCTGCCCGAGCACCATCATCACCACGTCCCGGTTCCGGATGTGGGCGAGCTCGTGCGCGAGGACGCCCTCGACCTCGTCGGGGTCGAGCAACTGGAGGAGTTCCTCCGACACGACCACGGTGCCCGCGCCCTTCCGCCCGACCGCGAAGGCGTTGGGGACGCCCATCCGGGCGACCATCAGCCGCGGCTTGTCGATGCCCATGTCGTCGCTGAGTCGTTCGACGCGCCGGTGCACGTCGGGGAAGCGCTCCTCGGGCATCTCCTCCGCGCCGACGCTCCGGAGCGCGGCCCACTTGCCGATCTTGTACTGGACGCCGACGAAGGCGAGGCTCCCGAGCGCGACGAGCCACAGCGGGAAGCCGAACGCGCCCATCGCGACGACCGCCGCGACGGCGTAAAGCGCGAACAGCATCGACCCGACGACCGCCATTCGTGCCTTCAGGCCGAGGTGTCTCATGTACGAGCGGTATCAACGACGACAGTAAAAAGCGGCGGTCGCGCCGGACCGGCGCGGCGTCAGTCGCTCGTCGGCGTCCCGGACTGCTCGTCGCCCTTCGCGGTCGGTCCGTCGGCGTCACCGCTCGCGACGTCGCCGATCTCGCCGGCGTAGTCGGCCTCGTACCCCAGCAGCGACGAGTGGCCGGTGGCCGACATGAGCACCGGCCAGAACTCCCGGTCGGCCGCGAGTTCGCGGTCGCCGTCGGTCGTCGCGGCGTACGCCTCGCCCGGGGCGACCCGCTCGAAGTTCTCGGCGTACACCTCGTAGTCGGCGCCGGGGTCCTTCCGGACGACCTCCCGGACCCGGTAGCAGTCGGTCGGCGTCGGGTCGGGCGCGCCGGGCAGGACGTCCGTCAGTCGGAGGTAGGCCACCAGGCAGTCGTAGGCGTTCGCGGCCGCCTGCGCCGAGCCCTGGTAGCCCGCCTCGACGTTCACGAACTCGGGGAGGTTGACGCTCCGCCCCTCGACGACGCCGGTGAAGTCGGCGGCGTGGGCCACCGGCAGCGCCCGCATTATCTCGGCCTTCCGGGGCGTGAGGTCGGCGAGCGTCCCGAACGCCTCGTCGGTCGAGACCGTCGAGTGGAAGCCCAGCGTCGCGCAGCCGTCGATCTCGGCCAGGAGGTCGTGGGCCAGCCGCTCCTCGTGGACCTCGCTGTCGGGGTCGCCCGGGAACACCCGATTCACGTCGGCCTCGACGTAGCGCTCGCCCGCGTCCAGCGCCCGCTCGTTGGCGACGATCAGCTTCACCGGTCGCTCGACCGCGTCGGCGAGATCCGATTCGAGGAACCGCTCGATGGCGCGGACGCCGCACGGTTCGTCGCCGTGGATGGCGCCCGCGACCGCTACCTCCGGCGTGCCGTCGCCCAGCGTTTCGACCCGCATTGTCGGTCGGTATCGGTTCGACCGGAAAAATCGTTCCGGCCCCGGTGACCCTTGCGGTCGCGTGCCGGCGCGTGCGACCGCGGAGTGACCCTCGCGACGACGAGCGACGGTGGCGACGCCGGAGGTTTATCCGTCCGCGCCTCCCACGGCGAGCCATGACACCCACCGTGACCCCGCTGTGCTGCGGCTCGCTGACGATGGACAAGAGCGTCCTCGTCGCCGGGGAGACCGGCGTCGAGATCGTCGCGCCCTCGCTCTCGTTCCTCGTCGAGGCCGAGCGGACGGTGCTGGTCGACACCAGCTTCGGCGACGTCGACCGGATGAACGACCTGCATCCGGGGTTCGACTGCCGGCGCGACGACGGCCAGACCGTCGAGGCGGCGCTCGCCGGCGAGGGGTACGAGCCGGGCGACGTGGACGCGGTCGTGCTCACGCACCTCGACTGGGACCACTGCTACAACCTCGACACCTTCGTCGATGGGGGCGCGACCGTCTACGTCCAGCGCCGGGAGTTGGCGTACGCCATCGCGCCCTACCCGATGCACGCGACCCGGTACGAGGCCAAGTCGCTCGGCCGCGAACCCCCGTGGCTCTCTGTCGACCTGACGCCCGTGGAGGGCGAGACCGAAATCTGCTCGGGCGTCACGGTGTTCCCGACGCCGGGCCACACGGTCGGCCACCAGTCGGTCGCGGTCGACACGGACGAGGGGACGACCGTGATCGCGATGGACGCGATCCCGACGTTCGAGAACCTCGACGGCGGGGACGACGCTCCCTTCCGCCGCGGGGGCGCCGTGAACGACTTCGACTGGTGGGCCAGCGCGAAGGAGGTCGCCGAGCGCGCCGACGAGATTCTGCCCGGCCACGAGTGGGCGCTGGTCGACGCGGGCCCCGAGGCGACCGGGTGACCGTCTGAACCGACCGGACCGCCGACGCGACCCGGCGGGCGGACAGGCTTTTGGTCGTCTCCTCGCAACTATCGCCCCGATGGAGACGCCGGAGTACGGCACGCGCCGCGCGTACGGCCTCGTGATCGTCGCGGCGCTCGGGTACGGGTGCCTGATGTTCGTCTGGTTCTCGCTGCCGGCCTACCTCTCGACCGTTATCGCGGACATCGGACTGACCGGCACGCAGGCCGGGGTGCTGGTCGGCGCGGTCCCGCTGACGTACGTCCCGCTCGCGCTGGTCTCGGGAGTCGTCGTCGACCGCGTGGGGCCCGGCCGGAGCCTCGCGGCCGGCGTCCTGGTGTTCGGCGTCGCCCAAGTCGGCCGGAGCGCAGCACCGGGGTTCCCGTCGCTGCTCGCGGCCACGCTCCTGGTCGGGGTCGGCGCGACCGCCGTCACGTTCGGGCTCCCGAAGCTCGTCTCGGTGCTGTTCCCGCCCGAGCGCACGGGAACGCCCTCGTCGATCTACCTCATCGGCTCGTCGGCGGGGTCGGCCGCCGTGTTCGGCGTGGGTCGGCCGGTGCTCGGGCCGCTGCTGGGCGGGTGGCGCCCGCTGTTCTTCTGGAGCGGCGTCGTCGCGGTCGGCTACGCCGCCGTCTGGTACGCCGTCGCGCGGCGGGCCGGCATCGACGATAGCACCGCCGAGGGCGACGCGTCGTTCTCGATCGACTCGATCCGCCGCGACCTCCGGCTGGTTCTGGCCCACCGGGAGCTCCAGCTCGTCGTGGTCGTCGGGACGATGTACCTGCTCGTCAACCACGGCGTCCAGGGCTGGCTCCCGACCGTGCTGGAGGCCCGCGGGCTCCCGGCCGACCTCGCCGGCCGGACCGCGAGCGGCTTCGTCGCGTCGTTCGCGCTCGGCGTCGCGACCGTCCCCGCGGTCGCGGACCGGTACGCCGTCCGGCGGGCCGCCCTGGTCGCGTGCGGGCTCGTCGTGTTCGCCGGCGGCCTCGGGCTGACGGTCGGCGGCGTCGGTCCCCTCGCCTTCGTGGGCGTCGTCGCCACCGGGGTCGGCGTCGGCGGGCTCTCGCCGCTGGTTCGGGCGATTCCCCCGGAGCTCGACGGGGTCGGCTCGGAGCTCACGGGGACCGCGATGGGGTTCGTCTTCGCGGTCGGCGAGATCGGCGGCTTCCTGGGCCCCGTAATCGTCGGGACGTCCCGCGGGACCACTGGCTCGTTCGCCCCCGGACTGGGGTTGCTCGCCGCCGCCGGACTGGTCGTCGTCCTCGCAGGGGGCGCCCTGCGGCGGCTGCGTCGGTGACCGCGATGCGGAACGGAGACCGCGTCAATCGGCGGTGACCCACTACGAGGTCACAGGTATCGGACGATGTTGCCACCATGACGTGTCGATAAGGGCGTTCTGTTCGTTTGGCCAGACGACATGACGACGACTGACGAGGTGCTCCGAGCGGCAGACGCCGAGGACGTGGAGCTCGTCCGCATCGCGTTCGTCAACAACAGCGGGGTGCCCCGCGGCCGGGTCGTCGACCGGGACGGCCTCGACGGCGCCTTCGAGAGCGGCGTGAACGTCACCCGGGCGATGCAGTCGTTCAACGCGCTCGACCGGCTGGCGGCCGACGGTTCGTACGGGCCGGTCGGCGAGGTGCGGGTGGTGCCCGACCCCGAGACGTTCACCCCGCTGCCGTACGACGAGGGCGCGGCGTTCGCGCTGGCGGACCTCCGGACCCTCGACGGCGAGCCGTGGGCGGCCGGGCCGCGCGCGCAGTTGAAGCGGTACCTCGACGAGGTGGCCGACCGGGGGTTCTCGCCCGCGGCGGCGTTCGAGAGCGAGTTCTACTACCTCCGGGAGACCGAGGACGGCGACCTCGAACCGTTCGACGAGACGACCTGCTTCTCGACCGCCGGAATGCGCAGCGCCCACGACGTGATCTCGGACACGGTGGACGCGCTCAAGGCCCAGGGGATGGGCCTGGCGGCGTACTACCCCGAGTACGGCCCCGGCCAGCAGGAGCTCGTGGTCGACCACGACACCGGCGTCGCGGCCGCGGACAACTACGTCCTGTTCAAGGAGACGGTCGACGCGGTGGCCGACGACCACGGGCTGGCGACCAGCTTCCGCCCGAAGCCCTTCCCGCAGCTGCCCGGGTCGGGCTGTCACGTCCACCTCTCGCTGTGGCGCGACGGCGAGAACGCGTTCCACGACCCGGACGCCGACGGCCACTACCCGCTGAGCGAGACCGGCCGCCACTTCGTCGGCGGCGTGCTCGACCACGCCCCGGCGCTGGTGGCGCTGACCGCGCCCACGGTCGAGTCCTACGACCGGCTCGCGCCCGGCATGTGGTCGTCGGCGTTCGCCTGCTGGGGCCGCGACAACCGCGAGGCCGCGGTCCGGGTCCCCTCGGTCGACTCGCGGAAGCCGGCCGCGACAACCCGCATCGAGTTCAAGCCCGCCGACAACACCGTGAATCCCTACCTGGTCCAGCTCGGCCTGCTCGCTGCCGGGCTCGACGGTGTGGACCGCGAGCTCGACCCCGGCGAGCCGCTCGACCGCGACCCCTCGGACCTCAGTGACGAGGAGCGCGAGTCGCAGGGAATCGAGCGACTCCCCGCCACCCTGAAGGAGGCGGTCGAGGCGCTCGCCGACGACGACGTGCTCCGCGAGGCGATGGGCGACCCCCTGTTCGAGTCGTACGTCGAGGTCAAGCGCAGCGAGTGGGAGCAGTCGACGGACGACGAGGGCGAGTGGGAGTCGGAGTACCTCGCGAGAGGGTTCTGAGAAAAGAGAGCGACTGCGAAAATCAGTCTTCGGAACCGTTCTACCGCCTCACTCCGCACCGTTGAGCTCGATGTACTGCGCGCCGATGATGCGGTCGTCGGCCTCCAGCGCCTCCTTGGCCTCGTCCGGGGGCGACTCGTCGAGCGTGTAGACGGTCAGCGCCTCGCCGCCGATGGCCTCGCGGGCGTTGAACATCCCCGCGATGTTGACCTCGTGCTCGCCCAGCACGGTGCCGATGAACCCGATGACGCCCGGTTCGTCCTTGTTGCGGGCCACCAGCATGTGGCCGTGTGGGATGGCGTCGACCCGGTAGTCGTCGACGCGGACGATGCGGGGGTCGTCGCCCGCGAACAGGGTGCCCTCGACGCTGACCGACTCGTCGCCGCCCGAGACGGTCACCCGGACGAGGCTCTGGAAGTCCTCGGTCTGGCGGGTCTTGGACTCGGTGACCTCGACGCCGCGGTCCTCGGCGATCTGCGGGGCGTTGACCGCGTTGACCTGCCACTCCAGGGGCTGGAACACGCCCTTCTGGGCGCTGGCGGTCACGAGCTCGACGTCCTCCTCGGCGATGTCGCCCTCGTAGTGGACCTCGATGGAGTCGATGCGCTGGTCGAGCAGCTGGGTCGCGATCTTGCCCGCGGTCTCCGCGAGGCCGATGTACGGTTCGACCCGGGGGAACGCGCTCTCGTCGATGGACGGGGCGTTCAGCGCGTTGACGACCGGCTCCTCGTTGAACGCCGCCACGACCTGGTCGGCGGTACTGGTCGCGACGTTCTCCTGGGCGGCCTCGGTGCTGGCACCGAGGTGGGGCGTGACCACCACGTCCTCGACGTCGAGCAGCGGGTTGTCGGGCGAGACGGGCTCGTCGGCGAACACGTCGACCGCCGCGCCGGCGAGCACGCCGTCGGCGACCGCCTCGGCGAGCGCGGGCTCGTCGACGACGCCGCCCCGGGCGCAGTTGACGAGGTAGCCGCCCTCCATCTGGGCCAGCTCCTCCTCGGAGATGAGCCCCTCGGTCTCGGGGGTCAGCGGCGTGTGGACCGTCAGGAAGTTCGCGCGGTCGAGACACTCGTCGAGGTCGACGAGCTCGGCGCCGAGCTGGGCGGCGCGGTCCTCGCTGATGTAGGGGTCGTACGCGACCAGGTCCATCCCCAGCGAGTCGAGCTTCTTGGCGACCTCCTGGCCGACCCGGCCGAGGCCGACCACGCCGAGGGTCTTGCCGTTGACCTCGGTGCCGAGGTAGTCGCCCTTCGCCCACTCGCCGTCCTTGAGCCGGATGTGGGCCTGTGGAATCGAGCGCGCCGCGGCGAACGCCATCGCGACGGTGTGCTCGGCGGCGGCCCGGACGTTGCCCTCCGGGGCGTTGGCGACGATGACGCCGTGCTCGGTCGCGGCGTCGATGTCGATGTTGTCGACGCCGATGCCGGCCCGCCCGACGATGACCAGGTCCGGGGCGGCCTCGAACACCGCCTCGTTCACGTCGGTTCCGGAGCGAACGACGAGCGCGTTGGCGTCCGAGACCGCAGACAGCAGCGCGTCCCCCTCCACGTCGTAGGCAGTTTCGACTTCGTGACCCGCCTCACGGAGTCGGGCTAAACCTGCGTCGGCGATGGGGTCCGTTACGAGGACCTTCATAGGTACGGGAACTCGTGCCGCCGGGATAACCCTTTCTTCGTCTGTGTCTTTTGCCAGCACTCGCAATCGCTGTTGGAGCGGCGAGCGCGGGTACTGTTCCACGGTCAACGACGACGAGGGCCAACGACACTGCGGCGGAAAATGACGGCGGACATCGACCCGAGTCGTGCCGTCTTTGCCAAAGTACTTCAGCGGTGGGTCGTTCTAGAAAGATACACGTGTATTTTTTAGCACCGGATGGACAGCGGAGCGACCTCGTCCCCGAACGGTCTGGAGTGCGATGAATCCGAACCGCGTTGACTCGGTAGTCGACCTCGCGTACGGTCTGTTGATCGCGATCTCGGTCGGCCTGATCGTCGTTACCGACTACGCCATCGGGTTGGCGTTCGGTTTCGGCATCCTGCTCTCGTATCTCATCCACGTCGTCTGGAAGATGGCCCGGTTCGACCCGGACTGGATGACCTCGGTGGTCAAGGAGACGGTCGAGGAGACAGTCAACGAGACGGTCGAGGAGACAGTCAACGAGACCGTCGGTGACACCGTCGAAGAGACGGTCGGCGAAACCGTCGAGGAGACGGTGACCGACACCGTCGAGAAAACGGTGGGCGAGACGGTCGAGGAGACCGTCGGTGACACCGTCGAGGAGAAGGTCAGCGATAGCGTCGAGAAAACCGTCGGCGAAACTGTCGAGGAGAAAGTCGGCGAAACCGTCGAGAAAACGGTGGGTGAGACGGTCGAAGAGAACGTCAGCGAAGCGGTCGAGGAGAAGGTCGGCGAAACCGTCGAAGAGACCGTCGGTGACACCGTCGAGGAGACGGTCGGCGAAGTGGTCGAGGAGAAGGTCGGTGAGACCGTCGAGGAGACAGTCAACGAGACCGTCGAGGAGACGCTGGAGGAGCAGTTGGAGTCGGTAGACGAAGAGGACAGTGAAGACGAGGAGGACCGGAAAGACGCCACGGCGGGCGGGAACGACTGATGGTCGGCGTCTTGCTCGTCGTCGGCGTCCTCGTGGCGATGTTCGTCGCGTACAACATCGGCGGTTCGACGACGGGGCCGGCGTTCGGCCCAGCCGTGGGCGCCGACGCGATCTCGAAAACGGTCGCGGCGGCGCTGATGGGTCTGTTCTTCTTCGTCGGTGCCTGGACCATCGGTCGGAACGTCGTGACGAAGCTCGGCACGGAACTGGTCGTCGACACCGACGTGTTCACGCTCGAATCGTCCATCGTGGTGCTCTTCTTCATCGGGGTCGCGCTTTTCGTGGGCAACGTCTTCGGCGTGCCCGCCTCCACCTCGATGACGGCCGTCGGCGCCATCGCGGGGCTGGGACTCGCCGGTGACGCTCTCGATCTCGCCGTCATGGGCGAGATAGTCACCTGGTGGGTCGTCTCGCCGATCATCGGTTTCTGGGTGTCGTTGATCGTCGGTCGGTACTTCTACGCGCGACTCAACCGCATAGTCAAGATAGAGCGCAGCGAGGGCCCGCTGTTCGACGTCGACCGCTCGGGCGCGGTACCGATACCCCGCCTCCACCGGACGACCAACCGCCGGGAGCTGGCCGGAACGGTCACCGTCGTCTCCATAGGGTGTCTGATGGCGTTCAGCTCCGGGACCTCGAACATCGCCAACGCGGTGGCGCCGCTGGTCGGGAGCGGCGAGTTGGCGATGAACCCGGCGATACTCGTCGGATGCGTCGCCGTCGCGGTCGGCGCGTTCACGATCGCCCGCCGGACGCTGGAGACGATGGGCAGCGACATCACGGAGCTCCCGCTGACCGCGGCTATCGTCGTCGCTACCGTCAGTTCCACGCTCGTCATCTTCCTCTCGGTACTCGGCATCCCCGCGAGTTTCGTCATCATCGCAACGACGTCGATCATCGGACTGGGGTGGGGCCGGGCGACCCGGCCGATGACCATCCCCGAAACCGTCTCCCCCGAGGAGACGCCGCCGGTGTCGGTCGACGCGCTCGCCTCCGACGAGGAGGGCGAGGAGTTGCCGCCCATCGGCGAGGAGAGCTCCGAGGACGTCCCCAGTGCGGGGGCGCTGTTCGACCCCGCGACGACCGCCCGAGTCGTCCTGATGCAGAACGTCGTGCCCGCGATAGCGACGCTCGGGGCGTATCTCACCTTCCGGTTCGTCCCGATATTCGGATTCTGAATCGCGTTCGTTTCCGGGCGTCCCCGACGTCGGTCGGGAACCCGTCGGGTCGTGCCACCGACCACCACGATTTAAGCGGTTCTCCGCCGTCGTATCGACCGTGAGCAGTGTCCTCCTCCTCGTCGGCGTCGGCGTCGCCATCTTCGTCGGCTTCAATATCGGCGGCTCGAACACGGGGGTCGCGTTCGGGCCGGCGGTCGGGAGCGGAGCGGTCTCGAAGGCGGGCGCGGCCGGCCTGATGAGCGTCTCGTTCCTGGTCGGCGGCTGGACGCTGGGCCGCCGGGTCGTGGACACGCTCGGGAAGGACCTCGTCGCGGGCGACCCCTTCACGATGGAGGTGAGCATCGCCGTCCTGCTGTTCATCGGCCTGGCGCTGTTCGCCGGCAACGTCTTCGGCGTCCCGGCCTCGACCTCGATGACCGCGGTCGGCGCCATCGTGGGGCTGGGGCTGGCCACCGGTCGCCTCAGGGTCGATACGGTCCTCGAGATCGTCGGTTGGTGGCTGCTCGCGCCGGTTATCGGCTTCTGGGTCAGCGCCGTGGTCGGCCGGTACCGGTACGACCGGCTCGCCGAGGCCATCGCCATCGACCGGACCGAGGGCCCCCTCGTGACGCTCGGCGGAGACGGCGCCGTGCCGCGCCCGGAACTGGGTCCGAACACGACGCGCCGGGAGTTCATCGGCACGATTCTCGTCGTGGTCATCGGCTGTTACATGGCGTTCTCGGCGGGGACGAGCAACGTGGCGAACGCGGTCGCGCCGCTGGTCGGCAACGGCGCCGTCTCGATGACGGAGGGCGTGCTGCTGGCGTCCGGGGCCACCGCGCTGGGCGCGTTCACCATCGCCCGGCGGACCCTCGACACCGTCGGCAACGACCTCACGGAGCTCCCGCTGGTCGCGGCCATCGTGGTCGCGGTCGTGAGCTCGTCCATCGTGACGGTGCTGTCCGCGCTGAGCGTTCCCGCGAGCTTCGTCGTCATCGCCACCATGAGCGTGGTCGGCCTCGGCTGGGGTCGCGCCACGGTGGCCGACGCGGTCCCCGAAACGCCGGCGGGGCCGGCGTCGGGCGGCGGTCCGTTCGAGGACGGCGACCGCCCGACCGCCGCCGCGGACGGGGCGCCCCCGTCGGCGGCCGAACTCTACCAGCCGGCGACCACCGCGCGGGTCGTCCTGCTCCAGAATCTCGTGCCCGCGGTGGCGACGGTCGCGGCGTACCTGGTGTTCCGATACGCGCCGCTGTGACGCCGCCGAAATCGGGGCGGCCGACTGCCGTCTCGGAGTCTCGTTGACCGACTGCGACCCCGGCTCGACCCCGAGAGCGGCCACAGCCGGGTCGCTGAACCGTTATGATTTAACGGCCGTCGTGCGTTCGTACGGGTGTGATCAGCGTACTCCTCCTCGTCGGTCTCGCCGTCGCCGTCTTCGTCGGCTTCAACATCGGTGGTTCCTCGACAGGGGTCGCGTTCGGTCCCGCGGTCGGCAGCGGCGTGATCTCGAAGCTGGGTGCGGCGGCGCTGATGGCGAGCTTCGCGCTGCTGGGCGGCTGGACGGTCGGCCGGAACGTCGTCGAGACGATGGGCGGCGAGATCGTCCCCTCGGCGCTGTTCACCCTCCCCGCGAGCGTCGGGGTGCTGTTCTTCGTCGGACTGGCGCTGCTGGTCTCGAACCTGTTCGGGGTGCCGGCGTCGACTTCGATGACCGCCGTGGGCGCCATCGCGGGCCTCGGCGTCGCGGCCGGGAACATCGATTGGGGCGTGATGGGCCAGATCGTCTCGTGGTGGCTGGTCGCGCCCATCGTCGCGTTCTGGGTCTGCGCGGTCATCGGGCGGTACCTCTACCCCTACCTCGACGTCTGGTTCCGCATCGACCAGTCGGAGGGGCCGCTGTTCGAGTACGGCCGCGTGGCGTCGGTCCCCGTCCCGGTCCCGGCGGCGAACACGAACCGCCGCGAACTGATAAGCAGCGTCCTCGTCGTCGTCATCGGCTGTTACATGGCGTTCTCGGCGGGCGCGAGCAACGTCGCCAACGCGGTGGCGCCGCTGGTCGGCAGCGGGGCCATCGAGATCAATCAGGGCATCCTGCTCGCCGCGGGCGCCATCGCGGTCGGCGCGTTCACCATCGCCCGGCGGACCCTCGACACCGTCGGCAACGACCTCACCGACCTCCCGCTTCTGGCCGCGCTCATCGTGGAGGTGGTGTCGGCGTCGCTCATCACGTTCCTGTCGTACCTCGGCATCCCGGCCAGCCTCGCGGTCAGCGCGACGATGTGCATCATCGGGCTGGGGTGGGGCCGGGCGACCCGCGCGGTCAGGGTCCGCGACGCCGCGGCCGCCGCGGTCCGCGGCGAGGGCGAGGAGTCCGACCGGGCCGCCGAGGGCGAGTCGAAGATGTCGGTCGACGCGCTCACCGCCGAACCCGACGACGAGGTCCGGAAGATCGGCGAGGAGAACCCCGCCGAACTCCAGACCAAGGACCTGTTCGACCCGGCCTCGACCGGGCGGGTCATCATGCTCTGGATCCTGACCCCGAGCATCTCGGCGGTGGCGTCGTTCCTGCTGTTCGAGTTCTTCCCGCTGTACCGGTGACCGGGCCGTCAGGTTCTTCCCGATTTATCAGTAGCGTCGGAGCGTCTCGGCGTGAAACAATAACTACTAACCATGTCGCGGTCGAATCCTCGGCTGATGCCAACCGTAGAATACCTCAACTACGAAGTGCTGGACGACCAGGGCTGGGACATGGACGACGACGACCTCTTCGAGGAGGCGGCCGACGCCGACCTCGGTGACGAGGACTACGGCACGCTCGACGTCGCCGAGGGCGAGTACATCCTCGAGGCCGCCGAGGCCCAGGGGTACGACTGGCCGTTCTCGTGCCGCGCCGGCGCCTGCGCGAACTGCGCGGCCATCGTCAAGGAGGGCGAGATCGACATGGACATGCAGCAGATCCTCTCCGACGAGGAGGTCGAGGACAAGAACGTCCGCCTGACCTGCATCGGCAGCCCGGCCGCCGACGAGGTCAAGATCGTCTACAACGCCAAGCACCTCGACTACCTCCAGAACCGCGTCATCTGAGCGCGGACGCGGCGCACTGTACGCGCGACCACCACGGCAACCCGTCGTCCGCCGCGCTCGCAGCGGCACCACCCGCGACGGTCCATTTTTGACGACCGGTCCGACGTCTCCGAACCTGCTCGGCGGTCCCGAGTCGCCTAGTCGTCCCGGACGACGATAATCGGGAGCTCCGTCCGCTCGGCGATCGACTCGTAGGTCTTGCCGAAGACGCGCTCGACGCCCGGTTCCCGCGTTTCTCCCACGACGATCAGGTCGCTGTCGCTCGCCGCCTGGCTGATCGCGAACGCGGGGTCGTCGTCGACGACGACCTCACTGTCGATGCCCGCCCGGGAGTAGCCCTCGTCGACGAGCCGGTTCTCGATGTCCGAGAGCAGCCGTTCGCCCGCCTCGACGTCGGCCTCGGAGTCGGCGACGTGGAGGAGGTCGGTGTGCAGCAGCGTCTCCTGGTTCAGCGCACAGACGAAGTCGGCGACGGGCTGGGCGAACGTCTCCTCGCGGACCGCGACCAGGACGTGGCCCAGGGTCGTGATGGGGTTCGGGACGAGCAGCGCGTCGACGTCGCGGTCCTCGGCGACGGTCGTCGGGGCGTCGGCCGCGTCCCGGCCCATGACGAGCTCCACCTCGGCGACCTCGCCCTCGCGGACGAAGTCGGCGGCGAGCGTGTACAGGGCCTGGTACGCCTCGATCTCGCGCCGCTGTCGCTCGTCGGGCGACGGGTCGGTCTCGAGGTCGTAGACGCCGAGCAGGATCACCTTGCAGCCGGTCAGTCCGTCGACGAACGTGGAAGGTAGCGGGTCCGGGTCGGGGAACCTCACCGGAATCAACACGGTCTGTGACGACATCGTTGTACGCCGCCGGATACGGTTCGGTCCGGGAAGATTTCTGCGGCCGCCGTTTCGCTTTCGTGAATATAATTTAAATATCTAGTTGCGTATCGGTGGAGAGGACGCCGGGCGCTCTACGCCGATAGGGGCGCCGGCGAGCGACCGCCCGGAACTCGGCGCGACTCCGCGGCCTCTTTACGCTCGGACCCGTGGCGTCGCGTATGGACCCCGAGGACGCGCAGACGGACCCCGAGGACAACCACCGGTACTGGGCGAACCGCTCGGAGGCGTTCTCGCCCGACTACTACGCCGACATCGGCCCCAACGAGGTCACCGAGACCCTCGCGGCCGTGTTCGACCACTACGTGGACCGCGACGCCGCCGTCCTCGAAGTCGGCTGCAGTTCGGGCCGGCACCTCGCGGCCCTGCTGGACGAGGGGTACCGGAACCTCACCGGCATCGACATCAACGACGACTCGTTCGACGTGATGGCCGACCACTATCCCCGGCTCGCCGAGACCGGGACGTTCCACACCGGGGCCATCGAGGACCTCGTCCCGGAGTTCGACGACGGCCAGTTCGACGTCGTCTACTCGGTCGAGACGCTCCAGCACGTCCACCCCGACAACGCCTGGGCGTTCGAGGAGCTGATCCGGGTCACTGACGACCTGCTCATCACCGCAGAGAACGAGGGCAACAGCCCCATGCGCGGTCGCGAGGGCGCCGAGGTGAGCTACGTCCACGACGACTTCCCGCTCTACCACCGCAACTGGAAGGACGTGTTCTCGGAGCTGGGGCTCGCACAGCTCCTCAGCGAACCCGGCAAGCGCGACACGGTCCGGGTGTTCCGGGTGCTCTGACGTGACGATGCGCGACACCTTCCGCGTCTGGAACGTCGACGCGGTCGAGCGCGAGGTCGTCCTCCGGAGTTCCGACGACCAGTACGTCGCCGTCCCGCTGCCCGAGGGCGAGGCCGACCTGTTCGAGCGGCTGGCCGACGACGGCGGGACCGTCGACGCGACGCTGGCCGCGACCGACGACGGGACCACGTCGTGGCGCGTCGAGGCGATCCACGCGGTCGACGAGGACGACTGAGTCACCGATAGGAGCGCTGGCCGAGCGAGTGATGGGAGCGCTGGCCGAGCGAGTGATGGGAGCGCTGGCCGAGCGGACGACGAGAAGGACCGAGTCGCCGTCGAGGCGACCGGTCGGCCGCCGCGATTCGTTTCCCCGGAATCTTCCTCGTACATTTATATAGGAAGCCGGAACAACCCTCGCTCACGGAGCACTACTCGCCGTGGCACCACTCGACGCCTCGATCCCCGACCTCCTGCGACTGCTCGTCGTCCCGGTCTTCGGCTGGGCCGCGTGGCGCGACGTCAAGACCCGCCGGGTCCCGAACCGGACCTGGTATCCGCTCGCCGCGCTCGCGGTGGTCCTGCTGGTCTGGGACGGCTGGCAGGCGTTGGCCGGCACGCCCTTCGAGACCCGAGCGTTCGCCGTGCGCGCCGCCGTCAGCCTCGGGTTCGTCGCGCCCCTCGTCGTCGCGTTCTGGTGGTTCCGGGCGTTCGGCGGCGCCGACGCGAAGGCGTTCCTGGTCGTCGCTGCGCTCTTTCCGACGTATCCGACCTACGAGGTGCTGGGCTGGGCGCTGCCCCACCAGCAGACGACGGTCGGCGTGTTCTCGCTGACCGTCCTGACGAACACGGTGCTGCTTGGCGCGCTCTACCCGCTGGCGGTGCTCGCGCGCAACGCGGCCGCCGGCCGGTTCTCGTCGGTGATGTTCGTCGGCAAGCCCGTGGCGTGGGACGCGGTTCCCGACGAACACGGCCGCCTGCTGGAGGCGCCCGAGGGCGTGACCCGGAACGGCGTGGACTTAGACGCGGTCCGGATGTATCTCCGGTGGCGGGGTCTGACGCTCGCGGAACTCCGGGAACGGCCCGACCGCCTCCGGGACCCCGCGACGCTGCCCGACGACCCGAATCCGCCGGGCGACGGCGCGGTGGACGTCGCGGAGGTCCGCGCCGACGGTGGCGAACTCGAAGCGTCGGCGGACCAAGCTGCAGTCGATGAACAGCCGGACGCCGACGCGCCCGACGACGACCCCTGGGGCGCGGCGGCGTTCCTGGCGGACATCGACCACGGCGCCTACGGCACGACGCCCGGAGGGCTCCGGGACGGCCTGGACGTGCTCGTCTCGGAGGACGAGGTCTGGGTCTCGCCCGGCATCCCGTTCGTGGTGCCGCTGTTCGTCGGCACCGTCGTCGCGCTGACCTACGGCGACCTGCTGTTCGGCGCGATGGCGCTGCTGGGCCTCTCGTGAGCCGGAGGGAGAAGCGGGTTCCGCCCCGACTACTCCTCGCCCTCGGTCCCCGCCACCATCCCGGTCACGTTGCCGACGTTCATCGCCACGGCGAGCACGACGGCGATGACGAGGACGATGAACGAGGAGATGGCGTTCATCTTCGGGGCGGTGCCGTACTTGATCATCGAGAACATCGAGGTCGTCAGCACGTCCATCGTCCCGCGGACGAAGAACGCCCGGATGAAGTCCTCGAACGAGCGGATCCAGGCGAACAGGAAGCCCGCACCGATGGCGGGCGCCACGATGGGTAGCGTAATATCTCGGAACACCGTCAGCGGGTCCGCGCCGAGATCCCTGGCGGCCTCCTCCAGCGACTCGTCGAACGTGTACAGCCGCGACGTGACCAACAGCAGCACGAACGGGAAGCCGTACACGCTGTGCGTGAGCACGACCGTCCAGAACCCCGGCACGATGACGATGCCGAACAGTTGGGGCAGCAGCGTGCGGAAGTAGATTAGCAGCGCGATGCCCAGCACCACGCCCGGGATTACCATCGGCAGGATGCCGAACGTCCGGTAGGTCTCCTTGAGCGGGAACGCGTACCGGGCGAGCGCGAAGCTGGCGAGTACGCCCAGTACGGTGGCGATGGACGCCGCGAGCGTCGCGATCTGGACGCTGTTCCAGAGCGACCCCATCAGCGCGGCGTCCGCGAACGTCGCGCCGTAGTGGGCCAGGGTGAACCCGCGGAACGGGAAGAACGTGCTGGCGTTGACCGCGAACGAGAGGATGATCATCACCGCGAGCGGAATCCACAGGAACACCAGCAGCGCGCCCGCGACGACGTACAGCCCCCGGCCGAGCAGCCACTCCTTGCGCTCGTGGTCGAGGATGCGGGTCCCGGCCCCGGTGTCGGTTCCGGCGGGACGGTCGGTCTCGGTGCCGGCGTCGGTCTCGGTCGCCATCTCAGACGCCCCCCAGGTCCTCGATGCTGACGTACCGGAACGCCAGCGCGAACGCGATGACGATGCTGAGGACGATGAACATCGACGCGGCGCTGCCGTAGCCGATGGCGTACAGCGAGTTGATGCGCTCCTCGATGAGCTGGCCGATCATCAGCACCTTCCCCTGGCCGAGGAACTGGGGCGTGATGAACGCGCCCAGCGCGGGCACGAACACGAACAGGCTCCCGCTGATGATGCCCGGCAGCACCAGCGGAAGGATGACGTCCTTCAGCGTCTCGATCCGGCTGGCGCCCAGGTCGCGCGCCGCCTCCGTGAGCGAGAAGTCGAGGCCGTCGAGGCTGGCGTACAGCGACAGCAGCATGTACGGGAAGTACGCGTGGGTCAGCCCCACGATGATCGCCGGCACCCCGTAGTTGAACAGCCCCAGCGGGCCGTCGATGATACCGATGCGGATCAGGGTGCTGTTGATGACGCCGCTCGGGCCGAACATGAGGTACCACGAGTAGGCCCGCACCAGGTACATGGTGAAGAACGGCAGCAGCACCAGGAAGATGACCACCTTGAACGTGGTCCCGCCCCGCCGGGCCAGCAGGTACGCCAGCGGGAACGCCAGCACCAGGCACAGCACCGTCGTCACCGCCGCGATGAAGTACGACAGCGTGAGCGACTGGAAGAACGCCGTCTGCCAGAACGGCCCCTCGCCGGCGAACAGCTGCCCGTAGTTCTCCATCGTCGGCTCCCAGATGATCTCGTACGTGAGGGTGTTGACGTTCGTGAAGCTCACCGCCACCATGAACGTCAGGGGCGCGAGCAGCAGGAGGAACAGCCAGATCAGCGCCGGTCCGGCGGTTATCCCCAGCTTGCTCGCCCGCGAGGTGAACGCGCCGACCGCTCGCTCGCGCGCCGACCGGCCGCGCTCGGGGGTTTCGGTGGACACGTTAGGCGACCTTGATCTCCTCCCACGCCTGTATCCACGCCTGCTCGTTCTCGACCGCCTTGAACGGGATGAAGTTCTGGATCTTGGCGGGGTCGATGGCGCCGTAGAGCTGGTTCTGCTCCTCGGTCAGGTACTCCTGGGTCGCCGGGTTGACGCTGGGCGAGTAGCCGACCTTCGCCAGCGTCGCCCCGAGCTTCGGCGAGATGTACTCGTTGACGACCTCCCACGCCTTCTGCTTGTTGTTCGAGGCCTTCGAGACGACGGCCGACTCGAACCACGCCAGCGCGCCCTCCTGCGGGACGGCCATCTCGGGCCAGTCGTCGCCGTTGGCCCACATCTCGACGATCTCGTTGCGGCCCGACTGGCCGACGAGGAAGTTGCCCTGCCGGAACGACTTGATGTAGGTCGGGTCGGCGGCGATGTACCCCTGGAGCAGGGGCTTCTGGTCGATCATCGTCTGCTTGACCTCGGCGATCTGATCCTCCGAGAGGGTCACGCGCTGGCCCTCGAACGCGTCGCGCATCCCCAGGTAGAGGGCGGTCCCGCTCATCGCCTTGAAGTGGTTGTCGTACATGACGATCTGCCCGCGGAGGTCCGTCCCCTGGAAGTTCTCGCTGAACAGGATCTCGCGGGTCGGCTCGTGGTCCGGAATCTTCCGGGAGTCGTAGGAGTAGCCGTACCAGCCGAACCGGACCGGCACGCCGTACCGCTGGCCGTTCGCCGTGAACTGGTTCTGGGCGAACCCTTGGAACGTGTCGTAGATGTTCTGCTGGTTCGTCACCACGCCCTCGGGCACCGGGGCCAGCAGGTCGGCGTTCATCATCTTCGGCACGTAGTTGTTGTTCGGGATGGCGATGTCGTACTGCCGGTACTGGCCCGCGTTCCAGCTGGAGAACATCTTGGCCGACGACGTCGACCGGGTGATCTGGATGTCGACGCCGACCTGCTCCTGAATCGGCTGGAGCAGCTTGGGGTCGCCGTACTCCTCCCAGGTCAGCACGTTGAGCGTCGGCGTCTGGCCCGACGCGGTACCGACGACCGAGGCGCCGGCCAGCCCGGTCGCGCCGACCGCGCCGAGGAACCGGCGTCTCGACGGCGTCGGGTCGTTCGTAGCGTCCACTCCGTTCGCGTTACGTTGGCGTTTCTCGTGTGTCATCTGCTTTCCCCACCCACGCAACAGTGGCTTCCGGCAGCGTAATAAAAATTGGTCGATATTACGGGCTGCTTCTCGACTAAATTCGACGGGTATCGCGAACTTTCTTCGATTTACAAACGGAATCGGCGTTCTACCCGACGGACGAGAAGTTAATCTTTTCCGTGAGGGATGCTCACAATCGACCACTGTTTTGTGTCCGCGGGGGGTACCGGACCGTATGGCGGTAGAGGGGGAGACAGGGACGACGACGCGGGGAGAGGCACTGATCGAACTCGACGACGTGCGCAAGGAGTTCGGCGACGTGACCGCGGTCGACGGCATCGACTTCCGCATCGAGCGCGGGGAGTTCTTCTCGCTGGTCGGGCCGTCGGGCTGTGGCAAGACCACGACGCTCCGGATGATCAGCGGGTTCGAGACACCGACCGACGGCGACGTCGTCATCGACGGGCGGGACATGGCGGGCGTGCCGCCGGACGCCCGGGACACCAACCTGGTGTTCCAGCACCTCTCGCTGTTCCCCCACATGACCGTGGGCGAGAACGTCGCCTACGGGCTGAAGAAGATGGGCCTCGGCGACGGGGAGGTGTCGGCGGGCGAGTCCGAGTCCGAGGTCCGCCGCCGGAAGGTCGAGACCTACCTCGACCTGGTCGACCTCGGCGGCTACGAGGACCGCAATCCGACCGAACTGTCGGGCGGTCAGCAGCAGCGGGTGGCGCTGGCGCGGGCGCTGGTGAACGAACCCAGCGTCCTGCTGCTGGACGAACCGCTGTCGAGCCTCGACCGGAAGCTGCGCAAGCAGATGCAGGTGGAGTTGCGCAAGATCCACGAGAAGACCCGGGGCGCGTTCTTCTACGTGACCCACGACCAGGAGGTCGCGATGACGCTCAGCGACCGGCTCGCGGTCATGAACGAGGGACAGCTCGAGCAGGTCGGCACGCCAGAGGAGATCTACCGCGACCCCGCGACCCCGTTCGTGGCGGACTTCATCGGCGACACCAACCTGCTCGACGGTCGCGCGGTCCGCGAGGACGGCCGAACCGTCGTGGAGGTCGGCGGCCGGGAGGGAATCCGGTTCGCGCCCGACGAGCCGGTCACCGAGGGCGACGTGACCGTCTCGCTCAGGCCCGAGGACGTCTCGCTGGTCGAGGGCGGCGCGGCGTCGGGCCGCGGAACCGACGGCGGGGCCTTCGAGGGCGAGGTCGTCGAGCGGTACTTCCAGGGCGACCAGACCAACTACGTCGTCGACGTCGGCGACGGCCTGGAGCTGGCGGTCGTGATGCAGGGCCGGAGCGAGGGGGTCGAGCGGGGCGACCGGGCGGCGTTCCGGTTCGCCGACGGCGCGCCCGTGGTGTTCGACTGAGGCCCGTCCCGGGCGACCGGGCGGCCTTCGGCTCGGAGCCCGAATCGGTCGCGCCACGTCGGCCGGACCGGTCGGCCGGCGGGTTACGAATCGAAATGCTATTGCCGAGCGGTTCGTAGTCGGACCGTATGGAAACGGTTCGCGCGAGCGACTACCGCGACGTCGCGCAGGTCGAGGAGCCGCGAGTCTCGCCCGACGGCGAGCGGGTGGCGTTCGTCCGCAAGGTGCCCGAGAGCGACGAGGAGTACGAGGCGACGGTCTACGTCGTCCCGGTGGGCGGCGACGAGCCCCGACAGTTCACCGTGAGCGAGGGCGTCGACAGCCAGCCCCGGTGGAGTCCGAGCGGCGACCGCCTGGCGTTCGTCAGCACCCGCGGCGCCGACGACGACCGACCCCAGCTGTGGGTCATGCCGACCGACGGCGGGGAGGCCCGGCGGGTGACCGACGTGGTCGGCGGCGTCTCGACCATCTCGTGGTCGCCCGACGGGAGCCGGATCGCGTTCGTCCAGCAGGCCACCGAGGCGGACCGCGAGGAGGACCGGGACCTCGGCCTCGACGGCGAGGAGTACGAGCCCGAGGCGCCCGACCCCCGCGTCGTCGACCGGCTGGTCTACCGGGCGGGCGAGCGGTACTTCGACGGCCGACGTTCGCACGTCTACGTCGTCGACCTCGGGAGCGAGGAAGACGATATCTCGCGACTCACCGACGGCGACTACGACCACCTCGAACCCGAGTGGGCCGACGAGTCGACGCTGTACTACGGCGCGCGCCGGACCGGCGACCCCGACGACAACATCGTCATCGACGTGGTCGAGTACGACCTCGACGCCGACGAGGAGACCGGCACGGTCGTCCAGACCACCGGGTGGACGCCGATGCTCGCGGCCGCGGGCGACGGGCGACTCGCCTACGCCTACACGCCCGAGGAGAACGCGACGCTTCGCCAGACCGAGATCAAGGTGCTCGACCCCGAGACCGGCGACGTGACGACGCCGACTGAGCCGCTGAACCGGACCCTCTCGGTGGACATGTCGGTCCAGTGGGGACCGAACGAGGAGGACGTCTACTTCCTGACGCCCGACGAGGGCGAGGTCGCGGTCTGGCGGGCGCCGGGCGACGCGAGCGCCGACCCCGAGCGCGTGGTCGCGGACGGGACGGTCGAGGACGCCGGCGTCGGCCCCGACAAGCTGGCGTTCGTCCGGTCGGAGTGGGACCACCCCGGCGACGTGTTCGTCTCGACGCTCGGCGGCGCGGAGAGCCGGCGGCTCACCAGGGTCAACCGCGACTACCTCGACGACCGCGCGGTCGCCCAGCCCGAGGAGATACGGTTCGAGAACGGAGCGGGCGACGAGATCCAGGGCTGGGTGCTGACGCCGCCCGATTTCGACCCCGACGAGACGTACCCGCTCGCGGTCGAGATCCACGGCGGCCCCCACGCGATGTGGTCGACCAGCGGGACGATGTGGCACGAGTTCCAGTTGCTCGCCGCACGGGGCTACGTCGTCTTCTGGTCGAACCCGCGAGGGTCGACCGGCTACGGCGAGGAGTTCATGGCGGCGCTCGGCGGCGGACGGTGGGGCCCGGTCGCCTACGAGGACATCATGGCCGGCGTCGACGAGGTGGCGAGCCGCGAGTACGTCGACGAGGACGACCTGTTCGTCACGGGCGGGAGCTACGGCGGCTACATGACGACCTGGATCGTCGGCCACACCGACCGGTTCGCGGGCGCGGTCAGCCAGCGCGGCGTCTACGAACTCAACAGCTTCTACGGGTCGACCGACGCGTTCAAGCTCATCGAGTGGGACTTCGACACCACCCCGTCGGAGGACGCCGCGTTCCTCTGGGAGCAGTCGCCGGCGGCCTACGCCGACGCGGTCGACACCCCGACGCTGCTGCTGCACGCCGACGACGACTACCGCGTGCCGGTGAACAACGGCGAGATGCTCTACCTGCTGTACAAGAAGAACGGCGTCGAGACGCGGCTGGTGCGGTACCCCCGCGAGGGCCACGAGCTCTCGCGGAGCGGCGAGCCCGGCCACGTCGTCGACCGGCTCGAGCGCATCGTCCGGTGGTTCGACGGCTACTCGGACCACCACGACGCCCCGAAAGCGCTGGAGCGCGGCGACGAGGGGCTGTCGGCGAGCGAGGAAGACGAGGGGGCCGAGAGCGGAGACGAAAGCGAGGAGGACGAGAGCGAGGAAGAAAGCGGGGACGCTGCGGCGGACGGCGAGTAGAAGCCGGAACCTCGTCCGATCCGACCGAACCGGAGCCCGGGTAGTCCCTCTCGGTTCGGTAGTCCTCTTTAGGTCACTTTTCGCACACGGGGGTCTGCTTCGGGAGCCCGCCGAGAGCGATAAATCCCGCCGCAGTCGTGCGGTTCTTCACCCGAAACCAAGGGGTTCGACGACCGTCGATATCGAGCGGCGGGGACGACTCCGGAGCGGTACGTCCCCCCATTGGGGTGGTTTTCGTCAGGAACGATATGCCGGAGAACGTCCCGGAGTCCGGCGGTTCTCCAGTCGAGACGGAGGGGTCGGCGGGCGGACCGGTCAGTCCACGATGATGTCCGCGTCGGGGTCGCCCACGGCCGGGTGGTCGTCGGGCTGCATCTCGGACTCGTAGCGGTCGATCCAGTCGGCGAAGCACTCGGGGCAGAGCCGCTGGCTGTCGATCTGCGAGCGGTCGACGGTCAGCCGGACCGTGCGGGCCAGCGCGTCCGACACGGGGTCGCCGCAGTCGTTGCAGGGGTCCTCGTCGTCGGTCATGCGTTGGGGTGTGTCGGGCGGGCATATAGGTCTTGGCGATAGCCGACACGTCGAGACGGCGTCACGCGACCGACCTGTCGGCGATGCTCCGGAGGCGGTCGGTCGCGCTCCACCCGAAACGGACGGCGGGCGAACGGACCTTGCGAGCGACGCGAACGCTTTTGCCGGCGGGCGGCGTGCTACCGTCGATGGGGACCCAGGAGAGCGACGAGTACCGGATAGCCGTCGCGGTCGGTAACCCCGACCACGCCGAGCAACTGGTCCGGACCGCGGTCGACGTGGCCCGCGACCGGGGCGGCGAGGTGTTCGTGGTCGGCGTCGTCGTCACGCCCAGAGAGTCGCCGTTCGCGCTGTTCACCGACGACGTCATCACGCGCGAGTTCGGCGGCGAGCGCCGGGCCCTGCTCGACCGGGCGGTGGAGGTCGCCTCCGGCACCGGCGTCCCGGTCGCCGGCAAGCTCTACGTCGCCTCGTCGGTGGCGAAGGGAGTCCTCGCGGCGGTCGACGAGCGGGGCTGCGACGCGCTGCTGGTCGGCTGGCAGGCCCAACGCCGGGAGGAGGCCGTCCTCGGGGCCAACGTCGACCGCGTGGTCCGCCGGGCGGACTGCGACGTGCTGGTCGAGAAGATCGGCGCGCTGGCAGGCACCGTCGAGGCGGTGCTGCTGCCGGTCGCCGAGAGCCCCCACGCCGACCTCGCGGCGTCGGTGGCGCGGGCCATCGCGGCCGCCAACGACGCCCGGGTCGACCTGCTGCGGGTCGTCGAGAGCGCGGGCGAGGAACCGGCGGCCCGCGACCTGCTCGCGGCGGCGGCCGACTCGTTCGCGGGCGTCGAGGTCGAGACGGAGATTCGCGAGGGCGACGTCGCCGAGGAGATCGTCGCGGCCTCGCGGTCCCGCGACGTGACGGTCATCGGCGCGACCCGGACCGGCGCCCTCCGGCGGCGGGTCGTGGGGTCGACGCCCCAGGCTGTCGGGCGGCGCGCCGAGGGGACCGTCATCATGGCGCGGAAGGGCGGCGGGTCGCTGGTGTCGCGGCTGTTGCGGTTGTAGTCCGGGGGGAACACTTTCGTGAATGGGGACAGAGGATTTCACACGGATGGGCAGAATAGTCGAAAGTGACGACAACGGCGAAGCAGAGGACGAGAATCTGGCTACCTTCCTCGCCGAAATGAGACCGACAGACGGGGTGTCCGTCGACCCCGTGGAGGTCGTCCGCGAACTCCGAGAACCGGACCGACCGTAATTATTTCGTCCGGAACGCCCGGTCGCCGGCGTCGCCGAGGCCGGGCACGATGAACCCCTCGTCGTTGAGGCGGTCGTCGATGGCGACCGTCAGCAGGTCGGCCGCCTCGAACTCCTCGCCGACCCGGAGCAGGCCCTCGGGCGCGCTGACCGCCGAGAGCACGAAGAGGTCCTCGGGGTTGGGCTGCTCGTCGAGCACCTCGTCGAGCACCGCGCACATCGTCGACCCGGTGGCGAGCATCGGGTCCGCCACGATGACGGTGTCCTGCTCGCGGATCTCGGGCAGCTTCACGTAGTCGATGGTGATGGGGAAGGTGCCGTCGTCGTCGCGGCCGGCCGCCTCGTCGCGGCCCGCGCTGATGACGCCCTGCTTGGCCCGGGGGAACGCCTTCAGCAGCCCCTCGACGAAGGGGGTCGCGGCCCGGAGCACGTTGATGATTACCACGTCGTCGAGCCCCTTGACGCGCTCGCCGGTGGTCTCGGTCAGCGGCGTCTCTATCTGGACGTACTCGGTCTCCATCGCGCCGTCGATGATCTCGTAGCCGCAGATGCGGCCGAGCTTGACCAGCCCTTTCCGGAAGCCGACCTGTTCGGTCTCGACGTCACGGATCTTCGAGAGGGTGTCCTGCGCAAGCGCGTGGGTGAGGAGCTTGGCGTCCCCGCGGTCTTCGATGGTCATGTTCGAACGCGGGCGGCGCGGGGGCTTATCTCTTGATATGCCCGGCGAGACCGCGAGTGAGTCCCACGGGCCAGCGCGCCAGCTTGACGCCGAGGAAGCCGCCGAACACCAGCCAGTGGGGCGCGTCGGCGACGACGTGGCCGAGGAAGTCGACGGTCGGGTCGACCTTGTCCCAGTGGACCTCGTACCGGTCGGCGAACTCCTTGACGTGGATGCCCTTGCCGTCGGGGAGCGGCCGGCGGTAGTCGGCGCGCTGGCCCCGGGGGTCGCCGGTGTGGCAGACGAACCCCGCGCCGGTCGGGTGGGGAACGGCGTCCTTGTCGATGCGGAGGTCCGCGTGGTGGCGCTCCCGGAGCACACGGGCGACGACGCCGTCCCAGACCGAGAGGTCGGCCCGGCACGCCGAACACCGGGCGGGCGCGGTCGCGTAATCGACGTCGGCCTCGCAGGTCGGGCACGGTTCGGTCCAGTCCCACGACACGCGGCGTTCGCAGGCGCCGCAGCCGCGCTGGAGGTGGTCGAGCGGGGCGTCGCAGTGGGGGCAGTTCGCGGTGCTGTCCGGCGATCTCGCCATACCCACCGCTTCCAAGCCGGCGTTATAAACTTTCGGCAGACGGGCGTCGGCCGCGGGGTCGCTACTCCACGACGAAGTGGGTCAGGACCATCAGCGCGGCGGCGGTGAGCGCGACCGTCGTCCAGGCGAACGTCATGACGCCGACGAGCGACAGGGCCGACACGAGGACCCAGGAGAACGCCGCGGAGAGCGCGAGGTTCATCGCGAACAGCACCCGCGGGTCGCCCTTCGAGTTGGCCATCGACCGACCGTCTCTCGCACACGGACTTATCACTTTCCCGGCACGGACGCCGGGCGACGGGCCAGTAGAGCGAAGGGCTGCGAGGACGTATCCGACCCGTATGCGGCCCGAGAACAGGCGGGGAACCCCGGTCGACCCGGTCCCGTGCCTGGTCGTCGTGGGGCTCGGGTTCCTGGGGTGCTACAGCTTCGGCCCGGCCTACTTCCTCGCGTTCGGTGTCGACCTGCCCGCGGCGCTCGGGCTCTCGACCGTCGCCTTCGTCGCCGCGACCGCCGTCGCCTACCACCGGTTCGTCTGGCTCGCCCGGCCCGACCTGCGGGGCGAAGTGCCGCCGGATCTCCGGCTCCGCCGCCTCCTGCTCGGCGGACTGGCCGTCTTCGGCGTGTGCACGCTCCTGACGCTTCCGCTGCTGGCGCCGCTGCTCCGACCGTAACGCTTTCCTCCCGCCGTACGTAGGCCCGACGATGCGCGAAGTGGAAGTGTCGGCGTTCGTGCCCGCCTCGCCCGCGGCGGTCGAGCGCGCGCTCACGCCGGAGACCGTGATCGAGTACGAGGGGAGCTTCGCCGTGAAGGACGTCGAGGAGACCGACGAGGGGACCACGGTGACCGCCGGCGCGACCGGGCTGACGATGCGGCTCGACTTCGAGGAGCGCGCCGACGGACTGTACTACAGCCAGCGCGGCGACGAGGGACCGTTCGACGCGATGGAGACGACTCTCTCGGTCGAGTCCGAGGACGAGGGGAGCCGCGTGACGGCGCGCTCGGCGGTGAGCCTCGGTCTCCCGGTGCCCGCGGTCTCCGACCGCGTCGCCGCGTGGAAGCGCCGGGGCGAGCTCCGGCGGGCGCTCGACGCGCTGGCCGAGGACGTCTGAGCGCCGATACCGAGCCCCGCCGACGGTTCCGAACGGGCGACCGAAGACCCGCATCCGGGCGTCCGCGCCGCCCATCGTCGGGGCCGCGCACACGTCGCCGAGGATTTATGTGTCGCCGTGCTGGAAGCAGTATCATGGGTGTGATTGCCACAGTCAAGGACCTGCTCGGGGCGTCGACCGGATCGTCGGGTTCGGAGACGAGGGCCGACGAGCGGTCGAAGGGCGCCTACTGGTGTCACGACTGCGGCGAGCGCGTCCGCGACGTCGCCGTCGAGGGCGACTCGGCCCCGGACTGTCCGGACTGCGGCGACGAGATGGCGTTCGAGCGCTTCCCCGACTCCGGAGGGTGCGCCTGCTGAAGCGCCGCGGGACGGCCGGAATCCGGAGGGCGGCAGCCTTTTATCGACGGGACGACTGGTTGCCAAACGATGACACTTGCCGACCGAATCGAGGCGTTCCGCGAGGTGGTCGAGGAGTGGTTCCACGGCTTCTACCACGGGATGATTGAGCACCCCGCCTTCGAGCTCATCGAGAAGGAGGCCGAGGACACCGACGACGCGTTCATGTTCGCGTGCTTCGCCGACGCGTTCGGCATCCCGAGCCCGGTGTCGTACTACACCGTCGAGCTGCTCCCGTACCTCGCCGACGACTTCGAGGGGTGGGAGCGCCGGATGTGGGACCGCGGATCGCTACTCGAACGCAAGGGCGAGCAGTACCACGTCCACTGATGGAGAAGTTCGTCTTCTTCGGCGGCAAGGGCGGCGTCGGCAAGACGACCGTCTCGTCCGCCTACGCGCTGACGAGCGCGCGGGCGGGGCTCCGGACCCTCCTCGTCTCGACCGACCCGGCCCACAGCACCTCCGACGTGTTCGACCAGTCGTTCGACGACGAGCCCCGGCAGGTGACCGACCGGGAGAACCTCCACGTGATGGAGATCGACCCCGAGGAGGAGGTCGACGACCACATGCACGAGATCCGGCGGCGGATGGGCGAGCAGGTGAGCGCCGGCATCGTGAACGAGATCGACCGCCAGCTGGAGCTCGCCCACCAGACGCCCGGCGCGTACGAGGCCGCGCTGTTCGACCGGTTCATCGAGGTGATGCGCGACAGCGAGGAGTACGACCGCGTGGTCTTCGACACGTCGCCGACCGGCGGGACGCTCCGGCTGCTGTCGCTGCCCGAGTTCCTCGGCGACTGGATCGACCGCCTCGTCCAGAAGCGGACCAAGAGCATCGACCTGTTCGAGAAGGCCGCCATCGGCGAGCGGAAGGCCCGGCGGAAGCTGGAGAACGACCCCATCGTCGCGCACCTCCGCCAGCGCAAGGAGAAGTTCGAGTTCGCCCGGGAGACGCTCAGGAACGACGCCGCGTTCTTCCTCGTGATGAACCCCGACGAGCTCTCGATCCGGGAGACCGACCGCGCCGTCGAGAGCCTGCGGGAGTACGGGCTCGACGTCGACGGCCTCGTCGTCAACAGGCTGACGCCGGAACCCGACGACGACGACCGGGGCCGGGGCGGCCGGTACCTCCGCGAGCGCGTCGCCACCGAGCGCGAGCGCGTCGACCAGATCCACGAGGCGTTCGACCGGCCGGTCGTCGCCGTCATCGAGAGCCGGGTCGAGGAGGTGAAGGGCGACCTGCTGGACGACGTGGCGTCCGAACTCGACGTGGAGGTCGAGCGCGAACCGCCGCGAGCGTGACCGTCCAAACGCTTCTCGCCGTCCGCAGAACGGTCGTCGGGACGCTCGAAGGCGGAATCCCCTCGCATATCTGAAACGGCGCGCGCTCCGTCGGCGGTGTCCGGCTCCGTCGGATTCCTCCCGCAATCGGCGAACGGTAGGCTCAATCACACGAACGTCATTTTTTAACCGTTTCCCATCAGAATATAAGCGAATCTTTAAGACATCCTTTTTCGTTACGTTGGCATGTGGTGACTCTCCATGGTACAAGTAATGTGGATGGCGGTCGCGGCATTGGTAACGTTCACGGCGGGGTATCTCGGCTACTCGAGGTATCTGGCTCGGTTCGTCGAGCTCGACGAGCAGAGTGAGACCCCGGCGCACAAGTACAACGACGGGCAGGAGTACGTCCCGTCGAAGAAGCCGGTACTGCTGGGGCATCACTACTCCAGCATCGCGGGCGGGGCGCCCATCGCGGGGCCGATCACGGCGGCCGCGGCGTTCGGCTGGCTGCCGGCGGTCATCTGGGTCGCCATCGGGAATCCCCTGTTCGGGGCGGTCCACGACTTCATGTCGCTGTCCTCGAGCGTCCGCCACGAGGGGCGGTCGATCGGGTACATCATCGGCGAGTACGTCGGCGAGAGCGGCAAGAACATGCTGCTGTGGTTCGCGTACCTCACGATCATCCTCGTGATCGCGGCGTTCGCGTACCTCATCGGGCTGGTGTTCGACGCGTTCCCCTGGACGGCCACCGCGTCGATCGTCTACATCGCGCTGGCGGTCGTGTTCGGGGTGTACCTCTACCAGCTCGACCTGCCGTTCCTGCCCGGCGCGGTGGCGTTCGTCGCGATGGTGTTCGGCGGCGTGTGGGTCGGGCTCCAGTACCCCATGGCGCTGTTCGCGCGACCCGACCTCCCCGCCGACACCATCATCCTGTTCGGTGACGGCGGCGGCTGGCTCCCCCTGGCGAGCGCCGCGAATCCGAACATGGCCGGCTGGGTACTCGTGACGGTGCTGTACGCGTTCGCCGCGAGCGTCCTGCCGGTGTGGGTGCTGCTGCAGCCGCGCGACTTCCTGACGTCGAGCCTGCTGTACACCGGCGTCGGCGGCATGATCCTCGCGGCCATCGTCGGCACGCTCGCCGGCTTCACCGGCGTCACCGTCAGCGTGCCCTCCGCGGGCATCGACGGCGTCCAGGTGTCGTCGCTGACCACCCAGATTCCGGCGTTCACCGGGTTCGTCCACTCGGACCTCGGACCGCTGTTCCCGTTCCTGTTCGTGACCATCGCGTGCGGGACCATCAGCGGCTTCCACTCGCTGGTCTCCTCGGGGACCACGGCCAAGCAGCTGAACAAGGAGACCGACGCCCGGCTCATCGGGTACGGCGGGATGCTCGGCGAGGGGCTGCTCGCCATCACGGCCATCATCGCGGTCTCCATCATCGCGGGCGGTACCGACTCGCTGAGCTCCGCGCTGGTGACGTTCCCGGCGGGCGGGGGCGCGCTCCTGTCGGTGTTCGGCCTCGGCATCACCGCGGCCGCGACGTTCATCGGGCTGGTGTTCGTGAGCTTCCTGCTGACGAGCACCGACACCGCGATGCGGCTCGGTCGGTACATGATGGAGGAGATCGTCGGGACGCCCGAGAGCTCGACCCAGGAGACGATGACCAACCGGTACGTGAACGCCGGCGTGCTCTCGCTGGCCGGCTACCTGCTGGTCGCGAGCGGCACGTGGTCGAACATCTGGCCGCTGTTCGGCGGCGCGAACCAGTCGCTCGCCGCGCTCGCGCTGCTGGTGGCCACCATCTGGCTCGCCAACTGGGACGACAACAAGCAGCTCGTGAGCACCGGCGTCCCGCTGGTGTTCATGCTCGGCGTGACGGTGATCGCGCTGCTCTGGATCGGCATCCTGCGCAACCCCCAGGACCTGCTCGCGGGTAACTACGACGGCACCTTCGCGGCCGTGTCGCTCGTGCTCCAGAGCGTCATCGCGCTGGTGCTTGTCGGACTCATCGTCCAGCTCGTGCGGCTCGGCGTCGGGAACATCCGCGAGGCCAGACAGGGCCTCGACCGCGACGCCGTCACGGGAGGGCCGTCCGACGACTAGCCGAACAGCCGGCTCAGGAGTCCGCTCGACTCCCCGGTCTCGTCGAGCGACTCCCAGAGTCTGAACGCCGCCGCCACCTCCGCTTCCTCGCTTTCGACCGCTTGCTCCTCCTCGGGCGCGACCGCGACGAGATTCACCTCGTAGTCGCCGTAGTAGCCGAACTTCAACAGCGTCCGGTCGCGGAACCCGGAGACGAACGCCCGGACGTCGTCCGGAATCTCGGGTGCGACCACGACGAAGGTGAAGTCGGTGCCGAAGTGCTCCTCGTCGGCGTCGATCCACTCGTCGGCGAGGGCGTGGCCGAGCTCGACCAGCGACTCGAGGTCGGCTCGCGAGACCGCGTCGGCCCGCCGGACGAACAGGTGCTCGCGCTTCTCGTGGTTGCCGTAGTTGAGCGCGGCGTGGAACAGCTGTTTCTGGGACTCGATGCGCATCTCGCCGTACATGGCGAACGCCCGGTTCCGGACGCGGCGCTCCCTCTCGAGGTCGAAGCTGAACATCAGCCGGTCGCTCACCCGGTCGAGGTACTCGTCGTCCCAGTCGGGCACGTCGTCGGGAACGGCCTCCTCCGGGACCGGCTCGCCCGCGACGGTCACCTCCCGCGCCGGGTCGGCCTCCGCGTTCGGACCCTCAACGTTGTCGGAACCGTCGACCTCCGAGGCGTCGTCGCTCATGCGTCGGGGTCGTAGGCGTGGACGTCGTCGACCGAGGGCGCGCCGACGACGAGCGTCCGGACCGGCTCGTCTGCGTCCTCGGGGACGAACGCGCGCTGGGGGCTGTCGGGCTCGACGACGAAGAGGTGTCCCGCGGGGACGACCTGCTCGCCCTCGGGGGTCTCGACGCGGAGTTCGCCCGACTCGACGTAGAAGACCTCCTCCTGGTCGTCGTGGTAGTGGTACGCCAGCGGGATCTGCTCGCCCGGCTCGACCTCGTAGAGGTTGACCGCGGCGTTCTCCAGGCCCGCCTCGTCGCCGACCGCCCGCTGGACGCAGGGCCGGTCGGGGGTCGGTTCGACCGCCTCCGGGTCGATGACGTGGTATCCCATGTGTGACCACAGTTCGCAGGAGTTTAAATACTCTCGGACGCCGGGACCGTCGTCCGGCGGCGGGGCGCGGACCGGGACCGCGAACCGTTCGCCGCCGAAACCTTAAGAACTGAGACGCCCAACGACCATGCAAGACAGACCCATGGACGACCAGCGAACCGAGGCGTGCGGCCGGTGCTCGATGACCTCCGTCGTCTCGATGGCCACCGACGACGAGGACCGCGAGCCCGTCGGGCGCAACCCCTTCGACGGCGAGCGCATCGAGGTCGACGAGTCCGAACTGAGGGCCGTCAGCCGCCACGTCGTCTGGCTCGGCCGGCTCAAGCACCGGCTCGACGAGGCGGCGACCCGGCTGACGTACGGCCGCTGACCGGCGGTCCGAACCGGACTCAGTTCTCGGCCACCGCGACCGACAGGTTCCCCTCCTCGACGGTCAGGTCCGTCCCGCGCACGAAGCCGTCGGACCCGGCGAGGACGACCGTCCACTCCTCGCCGGGCGACCGGACGTCCATCGTCGCGCCGTCGACCGTCCAGGTCCCGTTCGCGGCCGGCGCGCGGGCGTCGAGCGACGCCGCGAACGCCGCGGCGAACTCGCTGGCGTTCGCGGGGTCGTCCCACCGGAGCGCCCACGCGTAGCTGGCGTCGCCGGTCGCGCGCCGGAACGTGTACAGCGTGTCGTTACCCCAGCCGGCGGCGCCGCGCGCGGCGCGCGACTCGTTCAGCCCGTTCCGGAGCGCGACGCGGACGAACGGCTCGCCCAGCGTGTCGGTCCCGGCCCGCCGCCAGGCCGACCCGGCGGCGTTCACCGAGACGGGCAGCGGTCGCGCGGGCTCGACGCCCGGCGGGTAGCCGTGGAGCACCTGCTCGCCGGTCCGGGGCGGGCGCTCGTAGACCGCCGCCAGCCGGTCTGGCGAGTCGACCCGGCCCGCGACGTAGCGGTGGCCGGCGATGTACCGGAGGTTCGCGTACTGCTGGCGGCTCCCCGGCGCGAGCCGCCGGTCGTATTCGGTGTAGAACTCGGAGTTGAGCCGGTCGCCGGGGACGTACCGCCGGAGGTACGCGTCGGTCGCGACCACCGCCGCGCCCTCCAGCACGCTCCGGACCACGAACCGGTCGTCGGTGGTCGAGCCCGAGAGCGCCCGGCGGAGCTGCGCGCTCCGGCGGTTCTTGAACTGGACGTAGTGGACGTACTCGTGGGCCAGCACCCACTCCATCGACGAGGCGGTGTAGTTCGCCGGCGGATAGAGCCGGATTCCGCCGAACAGGGTGGTGGCGCCGTTGGGAATCCGGCGGCGCTCGGACCGGTTGAGCGTCGGCTCGGACTCGACGCCCGCGAGCTGCCAGAACCGGTAGAGCTCGAGCGACCGGCCGCGGTCGGCGGTCGCGTCGTCCTCCGCGGTGGTGGTATCCTCGGCAGCGTCGTCGTCGGCCGGCGCGGCGGTCTCCGGCGCGGTCGTGTCGTCATCGGAAGTCGTGTCGTTCCCCGGGCCCGCGTCGCCGTCCGCGGTGTCGTTGCCGAACCGGTCGTCGACCACGTAGACGTACTCCGGCGGGGTGACGTTCGTGCCGAGGAGGCGCTGGACGCGGGCGAAGACTAGGGTCTGGTTCACCGGGAGCGGCGCGCCCCGGGCCTCGATGGTGCCGGTATCGGCGTCAGTCGCGCCCGACGCGGCGGTCGTCGCAGTCGCCGCGGTCGTCTCACCGGGTGGCTCCGACGCGGTCGGCGGCTCGCCGGTCGTGGCGGACGACGCCGTCGTCGAGGGCTGGTCGGCGACGGCGCGCTGTCCCTCGCGGACGCTCGTCGGGGCGGTGCAGCCGGCGACGACGAGCAGCGCGGCGGCGAGCAGCGCCGCGCGGGTCGGGGACGACGCGGCCATGTCAGGCGGTCGTGGTCGCGGGCTGGTCGTCCGAGGCGGACGAGGTCGTCTCCCCGCCCGTCGTGGTCGTCGCGTTCAGACGGTCCTCGAGCGAGACGGCCGTCTCGGCCGCCGGCGGGAGCCGGACCGACACGTCGTCGCCGTAGCCCGAGAACCGGAGCGTCAGCTCCTGGTGGAGGTCCATCTGCCGGCCGCGCACCGAGACGGTGGAGTTTATCGTGGTGTTCGATCTGACCGGGAGGTGGCTATCCTCGGCGATCCAGTAGGTGACCGAGACGTTCTCGACCGTGCCGACCGACCTGGTCGAGACGTTGGCCGAGAGGTTCGCGTACCGCTCGGCGTCGGGCGTGGCCTCCAGCACGTACGCCGCCGTGCCGTCGACCGTCTCCCGTCCGACCAGTTCGACGTCGGAGATGTTCAGGAGCTCGCGCTGGCGGGTCAGCGTGTCGAGCGACGACCACCGCTGCGAGAAGTTGCCCGAGAGGTTCCTTTGGACCCACTTCGAGGAGAACGCCCGCGTGAGCTGCGGGCTCCGCTGGTAGAGCGTCCGGTTCACCACGTAGGTCGAGACGCTGTTCGACCGGCCGGCCACCCGGGCGGTCCGGTTGATGCGGAGCTCGCGTTCGGTCCGGTCGACCGCGCCGGTCGAGTTGGTGACCGTCCGACGCTCGACGTTATTCGACGAGATGAGCGTGACGATGTTGGCGTCGATGCGGTACGTCTCCACGTCGGCCATCGCCGAGACGGCCGCTCGCTTGACCGCCGCGGCGTCCGCGGACGTCGCGGTGGAGGGGCCGTCGGCTTCGGCGGAACCGGTCGTGGTCGGGTCGACCGTGGTCGCGTCGGTCGTCGTCGCGGGGTCGGTCCCGCTGCCCGAACAGCCCGCCAGGACGACGAGCGAGGCCAGGAGGAGGGCGACGAGCGTACGCCGTGCGTTCGACATCGGGGAAAGTACCGGTATCTGACAGCATAAAACCATCGATGACCCAACAGATCGGGGCTCTCCCGGACGGCCGAGGTCGGTGACACCCCCGTCGTCTCGACATCGTCACCCGGTCGCGCGGGACGCCGACGCAGGGATAAAAGATAAACCTACCCGCGCCTTACGGTCGCCGACCAGAATGGAAGAGAGCGTTTCGGGCTTCAAGCTCCGCGGCACGTGGGGCGACATCGTCGAACACGGCGAGCGCATCACCGAGGCACTCCGCGAGGCCGACGCGTCCGGCGACGCCTACGAGGAGTGGGACGAGTGGCGGCCCAAGCACCACGAGCGGCTCGGCGAGGACGTCTCGGAGAAGACCGCCGAGCAGGCCTCCGTCGGCGAGGGCGAGGGCGAGAAGAAGGGCAAGGCGCCCGACGACGACCTCAAGACCGCGGGCGAGAAGATAAGCGAGTCCTACGAGAAGCTCGAGGACGAGAAGACCGACGAGGCCGTCGACAAGTGGCAGGACTCGGTGA
Organism: Halorussus rarus; assembly: GCF_003369835.1. Lineage (NCBI taxonomy): Archaea > Methanobacteriati > Methanobacteriota > Halobacteria > Halobacteriales > Haladaptataceae > Halorussus > Halorussus rarus. The sequence goes on from NZ_QPMJ01000002.1 coordinate 1,489,914, forward strand.
GCTACGTCGCCCGCGCGGCCGACTCCGCGAGCCGGAAGGCGCTCCGGAAGGTCGAGGACACCGTCTACCAGAAGGTGATGACCCGGCTGGCGCCCTACTACTTCGACAACGACCTCATCAGCGCCAACGTCCAGCAGGTCGGCCGGGGCGACGGCGAGGAGGAGTTCGTCTTCGAGGTCAACATCAACGACGACGACCTCAAGGAGCAGGTCAGCGACCGGCTGGCCGAGTACGAGGACGAGGTCACCCGGTGGCACGTCGCGACCGAGAAGCGGACCGACACCGCGGAGGCCGCCGAGGGCGTCGAGCCGCCCGAGGAGCTCGAGGAATCTCACTCGAAGACGACCTGAACGCCGAGACGACCTGAGCGCCGAGACGGCCCGCGGCCCCGCTCGGTTCGTGCCCCGCGAGGCGACGGTTCCGGGAACCGAGGACCCCGAAGCCGGTACACTATTCTACCGTCGGTAACACGTTCACCCATGGTCGGGAGTGGCGTCGTCACGTTGGTAATCGCAGCCCTGGCCAGCCTCTTCATGGCGTGGGCCATCGGCGCGGGATCGTCGGGGTCGACCCCGTTCGCGCCCGCGGTCGGCGCGAACGCCATCTCGGTGATGCGCGCCGGCTTCTTCGTCGGCCTGCTGGGGTTCCTCGGCGCGGTGATGCAGGGCGCGAACGTCTCGGAAGCGGTCGGAACGGAGCTCATCGGCGGCGTCCAGCTGACCGCCATCGCGGCCACGACGGGGCTGCTCGTCGCGGCCGTGCTGGTCGCGGTCGGCGTGTTCACGGGCTACCCCATCGCCACGGCGTTCACCGTCACGGGCGCCATCGTCGGCGTCGGCCTGGCGATGGGCGGCGACCCGGCGTGGGCGAAGTACCGCCAGATATCGGCGCTGTGGGTGCTGACGCCGTTCATCGGGAGCTCCATCGCCTACGCGACCGCGAGGCTGCTTCGCTCGGAGCGGACCTCCGAGCGGGTCGTCAACCCGGTGCTCGCCGGACTGATCGGGCTCATCCTGGCCAACATCAAGTTCGTCGCGCTCGGCCCGCCCGACGTCAGCCAGTCGGTCGCCGAGACCGTCGCGGCGTCGCTGGCGCTGCCGCCGGTCGCGGGGATCGAGACGGGGCGAATCGTCGTCTCGCTCGCCATCGCGGCCGCCATCGCGGGGGTGCTGGCGTGGGACGTCCACCGCGACCTCGAGGCCGGCCAGCGCCACTTCCTGCTCGCGCTCGGGAGCCTCGTGGCGTTCTCGGCGGGCGGGTCGCAGGTCGGGCTGGCCATCGGCCCGCTGGTCCCGCTGCTCGACCCGTTCGACATCCCGCTGGTGCCGGTGCTGGTCGGGGGCGGCCTCGGCCTGCTCGCCGGCTCGTGGACCGGCGCGCCCCGGATGATAAAGGCGCTCGCCCAGGACTACTCGGCGCTCGGCCCGCGCCGGTCCATCGCGGCGCTCATCCCGTCGTTCGCCATCGCGCAGGTCGCGGTGTTCTTCGGGATTCCGGTCTCGTTCAACGAGATCATCGTCAGCGCCATCGTCGGCAGCGGCTACGCCGCCGGCGAGGGCGGCGTGAGCCGGGAGAAGATGGGGTACACCGTGCTGGCGTGGATCGGGTCGCTCGTGCTGGCGATCGGCGTGGGGTACGCGGCGTTCGCGCTCATCGAGACGCTGTAGCCGGAAGCAAACTCAGAGGGAGAAGGACGGGCAGTCGAAGCGGAGCGGCCGTCAGTCGCTCTCCGTTTCGACGCCCTCGCCGACCTCGACGCCGTCCTCGGTCGCGTCCTCGCTCTCGGCGCGCTCCTGCTCGTCGAGCTTGGTCACGCGGGCCTTCATGATGCGGGTGTTCTCGACCTGTTCGACGTGGAGCCGCACCCCGTCGTAGGTGATGGTCTCGCCCTCCTCGACCAGCCGGCCCGCGCGGTTGAAGATGAAGCCCGCGATGGTCTCGAACTCCTCGCCCTCGGGGAGGTCGATGTCGAGCGCCTCGTTGACCTCGTCGATGTTGAGCTCCCCGCGGACGATGATGGTGTCGTCTTCGACGTACTCGACGGGTTCCTCCTCCTCGCCCTCGAGGATCTCGCCGACGATCTCCTCGACCATGTCCTCCATCGTCACGAGCCCCTCGGTGGTGCCGAACTCGTCGATGACGATGACCATCTGCATCCGGTTCTCGCGCATCTCGGCCAAGAGCTCGTCGACGTTCTTGCTCTCGGGGACGTGGAGGGTCGGCTGGATGACGTCCTCGAGTTCGAGGCCGTCGTGCTCGCCGTAGGTGTGCTCGCGGACCAGGTCGCGGATGTGAATGACGCCGATGACGTTGTCGAGGCTCCCCTCGTAGACGGGGACCCGCTCGTGGCCGCTCTGGACCAGCGTCTCGATGGCCTCCTCGACGCCCGCGGTCTTGGGCACCGCCGTCATGTCGAGCCGCGGGGTCATCACCTCCTTCGCGATGGTGTTGTTGAACCGGAAGATGCGCTGGAGCATCTCGCGCTCGTCCTCCTCGATGACCCCCTCGCGCTCGCCGGTCTCGATCATGTCCTGGATCTCGTCGCGGGTGACGTAGGAGGTCTCGATGGCCGACCGCCCGCCGGTGACCTTGTTGACGACCCGCGTCAGGTAGTCGAACGTGACGACCAGCGGGAGCAGGGTGTACTCCGAGTACTTCAGTGGTTTCGCGATGCGGAGCGCCCACGACTCGGTGTTCTCGACCGCGTAGGACTTGGGGGCGCTCTCGCCGAACAGGAGGACCAGTGCGGTGATGCCGAAGGTGGCGACCGCCACGGCCTGTCCCTGCGTGAGGTGGAGCGCCAGCACCCCGGTCGCGATCGAGGACATCGCGATGTTGACGATGTTGTTGCCGACCAGGATCGTCACCAGCAGGCGGTGGGGGTCGGACTTCAGCTCCGCGACCGCCTCGGCGCCGGGCACGCCGTCGTCCAGAAGAGCGTTGACGCGGTGCTTCGCGAGCGAGAACATCGCGATCTCCGACGAGGAGAAGAAGCCCGAGAGCGCGATGAGGACGACGATGGCCGCGGCTCCGAGGATCGTGATCTCCATGTCAGAGATGGGAACGCCGAACACCTCCGCCAACGGAACCGGACCGACGGTCGCAGCAGCGAGTATCGGGAGTGACACCATTCAACAGTCCACCTTGAGGGTCGGCGGGATTAACTCTTTATTCTTTTCCTCGGACGTGACGCGTCGCTGTCGTGCAGCGCGCGGGACTGCCGCGAGCGAAGACCTTACGGCGCTTTCGCGCCAACAGACGCCCATGAGCCAGTCAGCGACCGGCGGACCTGCCATCACGCTGTACCGCCTGCAGGCGTGTCCGTACTGCGAGCGCGTCGTCCGGACGCTGCGGGACCACGACCTCGACTACCGGTCGCGGTTCGTCGAGCCGATGCACAGCGACCGCGACGCGGTCAAGCGCATCTCGGGCAAGCGCACCGTCCCGGCCATCGTCGACGAGAACACCGGCGTCACGATGAGCGAGAGCGCCAACATCGTCGACTACATCGAGAACACCTACGGCGACGTGACCCGGACGGACGGCGGCCGCGCGCCGGCCGACGAGGGAGGCGAGCGCTGATGCCGGACTTCGACGTCGTCGAACTCCCCGAGACCGACCACGTCGCCGAGGGCGACACCGCGCCGGACTTCACCCGACCGCTGGTCGACGAGGAGTACTGGGAGGACGCCTCGCTGTCGGACCTGACCGACGAGGGACCGGTGCTGCTCGTGTTCTTCCCGATGGACGGGGCGTTCCCCGCGACGTACGTCTGGAACGAGATTCGAGATAGAGGATGGGGACGCGACGAAGATGTCACCGTCGTCGGCCTCTCCATCTCGGACCCGTACGCCCACAAGCAGCTCATCGAGGAGCGCGGGATGGACTACCGGTTGTTCTCGGACCCGCAGAACGGCGTCGCCGAGGAGTACGGCATCGTCAACGACCTCGACGGGATGGCGGGGGTGAGCGAGCCCCGGCCCGCGGTGTTCCTGCTCGACGAGGACCGCACCGTCGAGTACGCCTGGGTCGCCGAGGAGTGGCCCGACTTCCCCGACTACGACGAGGTCGAGGACGCGCTCGAAGCGGCGTAATCGACGCGCATTTTCCTCCGAAGCGCGTACCTCCGCCCGATGAACCAGGCGGACATCGAGCGGGCCGCGACCGCGATTCGGGAGGGCGACCTCGCGGTCTACCCGACCGAGACGGTGTACGGACTGGGCGCCGACGCGCTGAGCGAGGCGGCCGTCGAGCGAGTGTTCGAGGCGAAGCGACGGTCCCGCGACAAGCCGGTGTCGCTGGCCGTGCCGGACGTCGACGCCGCGCTGGAGTACGTCCGGGCCACCGAGCGCGAGCGGCGGTTCATGCGCGAGTTCCTGCCCGGCCCGGTGACGGTGCTCTGCGAGAAGCGCGAGGCGGTCCCCGACGCGCTGACCGGCGGTCGCGAGCGCGTGGGGGTCCGCGTCCCGGACCACGAGGTCGCGCTCGGCCTGCTGGAGGAAGTCGCGCCGGTCACGGCGACGAGCGCGAACGTCAGCGGGCGGCCGAGCGCGACCCGGGTCGCCGACCTCGACGAGGAGATACGGGACGCCGCCGCGGTCGTGCTCGACGGGGTTGCCGAGCCACGGTCGGCAGCACGTCAGACGGAGTCCGACGATGACGAGACCGGCGACACCGGCAGCACCGTGGTGAACGTCGAGACCGGCGACATCCACCGCCGGGGCCCGAACGCCGACGACGTGGCGGCGTGGCTGGCCGAGTGACCGCCGACCTGTCGGGCGATACTGCGGTCCGCCTCGGCGGATGGGCGCCGCGGTTTCGTCGGGGGCGGTCCCGCGCGCTCGGTCGACATGTTCCTCGCGGCGGTCGCACCGATATCGGGGAGGGCCGGCGCGCCGAGTCGCGGAACCGAGAGGCTGCCACCGAGCGTAAGCGGTGATTACCACGACGCTGACATTGACTGCCGTATCGGCGGGCTCGCGACCGAGCGGCGTCAGGCGGGTCGTAACAAAGGGACCGGAGCGTTACGGTGTGAATAGGGACGACCAATGGCAACCACAGCAAAGAACACCGCGGCGGAGCCGCTGTACCGGGCGAACCACGACCGGGACCGCGACGGGCCGTTGAGCGACGCCGTCGTCGAGGCGCTCGCCGCGGTCGAGAACGTCGACCCCGACGAACTCGACCTGCGGCTGTACGACAGCGTCGACGGCGACGCGCTCGACCGCCTCTACGAGGTCACCGCCGAGCGCAGCGAGCGACTCCGCGTCACGTTCTCCATCGGCGACTACGAGGTGACGGTGCGGGACGACGGCCTGCTCGAGGTTCGGGCCCGGAGCGACGGTCCGGTCGGAGACGGTCGGTGAGACCGGATCACAGCCCGAGCAGCGACTTGAGCGAGCGCGTCCGGACCCCGCACTCCGAGCGGTACTCGCAGGCGTCGCACTTCGCGTCGCCCCGGAGCCGCGGCGGCGGGCCGTCGAGCGACCGGACCGCCTCGACGGCCGAGCGGTAGGCGGCCTTCCGGCGGGTCGTGAGCTCTATCTCCCGAACCGCTCCGTGAGCGGGGTACTCGACGAAGGCGCGGTCGACCGACCGCTCGGCCTCCCACGACAGCGCCTTGGCGGCCGCGACGGTCCGGACCGCCTGGGGCTCCCAGACGCCCTGCTCGGGCGGGTCGCCCGCGAAGACCATCGCCGGCGCGAGACCGACCGCGTCGTCCGAGAGCACCTTGTGGACGACGCCCCGGCACTCCCGGCCCTCGGCCAGCCGGTCGCGCTCGCTCGGGTCCCGAATCGCGAACCACGCCGCCTCGAACCGCCGTCGTGCGCGATCGAGGTTCGCCCGGAACTCGGCCGGTCCGACCGCCAGCGGGAGGTCGACGAGGCTCTCGGCGGGACCCTCCAGCAGGTCGCCGTACCGGAACGCGAGATCGCGGCGCTCGGCCACCCGCTCGGGTACGTCGACCCCGTCGCGCCGCCGGTAGTAGAGCTTCCGCGGGCAGTACGCCGCGGTCTCGAGTTCGCTGAAGGGAATCTTCGACACGGGAAGGGTTCGTCCCGTTCTCCGGTATAAAGGTCAGCACCGAGAGCCGGCGAGTAATCACCCGTCAAGAGCACCTCCAAGGAGGACCCCGGAACGAGCATCCGCGCGAGCGCCGGAAGAGCCTCGCTCTTCCGAGCAGTCGCGCCTTCGGCACGACGAAGCGAGCGCGGTTCTCCGCGAGCGAGGAGCGCAGCGACGAGCGAGCGGACCAAGGAACCCTCGAAGGGGCGAAGCGACTGAGGGGGTGACGCCGTGTTTTTGGCCGAGTTTTTGCAAGCGAGCGGCGTTCAGGCCGCGAGCGCTGGAAAAGGTCGTTTCAGAAGGAAACGTTCGTCTCCATCCCCTCGGTCGCGTCGTCGAGGCCGTCCTCCTGGACGCCCTCGGTCATGCGGTCGGAGAGCTCGCGGTCCTGGAGGACGTTCTCGAACTCGTTGCGGAACTGGTCGTTGACGGTGCGGCGCTGCTGCTGGGCCTCGAGGACCCGGCGATAGCGCCGCACCGTCGACTCGCTCACGTCGAGTTGTCCGGCGCACTCGGTGGTCGACGCGTCGTCGTCGAGCAGGTCGCGGAGGTCGTCCATGTCGAACGGCGCGTCCTCGTCAGCGTCGCGGATGAGATGCAGGTCGATGCGGGCGCGCGAGACGGTCTTGCCGAGCGACGAGTCGCCGAGCTCCCGGGCGATCTCGGCGTCCGAATCGCCGGCGTAGTACCCCCGGACGACGGTCACGAGTTCCTCGTCCGAGAGCGAGGTGCCGAAGTCGTAGCGGTCGCGCATGCGCGCGACAACCTCCTGGAGGCGCTCCTCGACCGCCGTCTCCGAACTCAGCGAGCCGTGAGTCTCCTCCTGGCGTTCGGTGACGGTCGATTCGTCGGTGACATCCATGAAGATGTCACGTAGTTCCTCTGTCTTCTCGTCCATTCTCCTATGGTGTGGGTGCCTCGTCACCCTTATATAAAAAGGTGGCGGCGGTCCGAAGGCGGCGCGAGCTTCGTCAACCGAACCTTTCATTCCGGTTGACGGAGCACGGTCGAGTATGAGTACGGACACTGCCTCAGTCGAACTGGTCGGCGAAGAGACCGCGGGGAACGTCGCGCGCGCGGCGCTGCTGGCCGCGCTGACCGGGGCGTTCGCCTACGTCTCGTTCCCGAACCCCATCTCGCCGGCGCCCGTGACACTGCAGGTGCTCGGCGTCTTCCTCGCCGGACTCCTGCTCGGACCGGTCTGGGGCGGCGCGTCCATGGTCCTGTACCTCGCCGCCGGAGCGGTGGGTGCACCGGTCTTCTCGGGCGGCTCGGCCGGAGTCGCGGTGCTCTGGGTGCAGCCCACGAGCGGCTACCTCTGGTCGTACCCGATCGCGGCGTCCGCCGTCGGCGCCGTCGTCCACGGCGGCCTGCGGATTCGGGACCCCGCCGAGCGGAGCCTCGTCCGGCTCGTCGCCGCGATGGTCGTCGGGACCGCGGTCATCTACGCCTTCGGCGTGGTCGGTCTCGCGCTGGTGCTCGACATGTCGCTCCGGACGGCGTTCGTCGCCGGCGCGGCCGCGTTCATCCCTGCCGAGGCGTTCAAGATCGCGGCCGCGGTGGGCGTGGTCCGGAGCGACCAGATCGCCGCCGCGTAGCGATCCTCGGACGATCCCAGATGATAGAGACCCGCAACCTGGTCCACCGGTACGGCGACGACGGCCCGGCGGCGGTCGACGGCGTCTCGCTGTCGATCGCCGACGCCGAGTTCGTCCTGCTGGCCGGCCCCAACGGATCGGGCAAGTCCACGCTGGTCCGGCACTTCAACGGCCTGCTCGCCCCCGACGAGGGTGACGTTCTGGTCGACGATACTCCGGTCGGCGAGGACCTGGTGGCCGCCCGTACGAAGGTCGGGATGGTGTTCCAGCAGCCCCGCGACGGCTTCGTCGCGGCCACGGTGGGCGCCGACGTGGCGTTCGGTCCCGAGAACCTGGGGCTGGCCCACGACGAGATCGACCGCCGGGTCGAGGCGGCGCTGGCCGCGGTGAACATGGCCGACCGGCGCGAGGAGCGCATCGACGAGCTCTCGGGCGGCGAGCGCGAGCGGGTGGCCATCGCGGGGGCGCTGGCAATGGAGCCCGACCACCTCGTGCTGGACGAACCGTTCACCGGGCTCGACGCGCCCGCGCGCGAGTCGGTGGTCGACCAGTTGCGGGCGCTCGGGGAGTCCGGCACCGGCGTCGTCCTCGTCACGCACGACCTCCGGGACGCCGTCGACCTCGCGGACAGGGTCGTCGCGCTCGCCGACGGGCGAGTGGCCGCGGACGGGACGCCCGACGAGGCCCGCGATCGTCTGCCCGACCTCGGGATACGAGTGCCGCCGCGGAGGGCGACCGAGCGACCGTGACGCTCAGCTACCGGCCGGGCGACTCGTTCGCCCACCGGCTCGACCCCCGGACGAAGCTGGGCTTCCAGGTCGCGTTCGCGGTCGCGGCGTTCGCACACACCACGCCGGCGGGGCTAGCGGCGCTGACGGCGGTGACGGTCGGAGTACTCCGGAGCTCCGGGCTGTCGGCTCGCCGGGCGCTCGTCGAGTACCGGTTCGTCTTCCCGTTCCTGGTCGCCGGCCCCGTCCTCTCGGCGCTGACGCTGGGGCCGCCGTGGGTCCGGTGGGAGCCGGGGTTCGACACCGCGCTCGCCAGCTACCGGGTCGTCCTGGTCCTGCTCGTGAGCGCCGCCTACCTGCGGACGACCCCCATTAGAGACTCGCGGGCCGCCATCCAGCACCTCGTTCCGGGCAGGGCCGGCCGGCTGCTCGGCACCGGCGTCGGCTTCGTCTTCCGGTTCCTGCCGGTACTGCAGGCCGACCTCCGGCGGATCCGCGACGCCTCGGCCGCTCGACTGGGCGACCAGCGGGCGCTCACGAGTCGGATGCGGCTCGTGGGGGTCGCGGGGCTGGCGCGGGCGCTCTCGCGGGCCGACCGGTTCGCGCTGGCGCTCCGGGCCCGGTGTTTCTCGTGGAACCCGACGCTGCCGCCGCTGTCGTTCTCGCGGTCCGACCTGCCCGCGCTGGCGGCCGGGCTCGCGCTGCTGGCGTGGGCAGTCGCGTGAGTTCCGGAACCGAATCTGACGCTCGGAGACGGGCCGGCGCGGTCGTCGCCGAGGTGGCGCGGCTCTGAACGGAGAACTATAAACTCCGCGTCCGTTTTCTCGCGGGGGGACGGCCTGAGTCGGTAAAACTTAAGCGAATCGTGTTCCCCGTGTAGAACATGGCAAGATTCGTGCTGGCGCAGGCGGGGGCCGAGACGACCCGGCCGACGTTCTGGCAGATCGGCCACATCGGCGAGGCCATCTTCTACTACCTCTCGGCGGTGGCGATAGCCATCTTCCTGTTCGGGCTCTACGAGCGGTTCGCCACGTACGCGACGGGGACCGAGTCGTGGTTCGACCGCCTCGACGACCTGTCGGGCCGGGTCGCCTCGGCGACGAAGATCGTCTTCTCGAACCAGAAGCAGTTCGACCGGGACCTCTACGCGGGACTGATGCACGCGTTCATCTTCTGGGGCTTCCTGACCCTGCTCATCGGGACGACCATCCTGGCCATCGACATGGATATCTGGACGAAGGCGCTCGGCCAGGAGTCGTTCTTCGAGGGGGCGTTCTACCTCTCGTACTCGCTGGTGATGGACGCGATGGGCCTGCTGTTCGTCGTCGGGGTCGGCATGGCCATCTACCGGCGCTACTGGGTCCAGAACCGCCGGCTCTGGGGCCGCCACACCTCGGTCGAGGACGACCTGTTCGTCTGGACGCTGTTCCTGCTGGGCGTCGGCGGCTACCTCACCGAGGGCGTCCGCATCCTCGGGACGAGCGCCACGCGAAACGTCTCGTTCGAGACGGTCAGCTTCGTCGGCTGGTTCGTCTACGACGTGATGCGGGCGGTCGGCGTCACCCCCGAAATGGCGACCGCGGCCTACCCCGTGGTCTGGTGGTCCCACGCCGTCCTGGCGCTGGCGTTCGTCGCCTCGGTGCCGTACGCCAAGCCGTTCCACATGATCTCGTCGTTCGCCAACGTCGTCACCCG